>NZ_JAOPKC010000037.1:0-13772 GCF_025517535.1 Halapricum hydrolyticum | reverse complement strand
TCACCGGCGAGTTGTCACGGGTGATCGCCTCCTGGCGCGGTACGTCCAGCGTCTGAGTACGCATATCGAAAGCGTAGGTCTTCGAGACGAACGGCGGGATGAAATGAATCCCCGGTTCGAGGAGTCGCCGGAACTCCCCGAAGACCGTCACCGCGCGCTTCTCGTAGGCCTCGACGACCTCGACGGCCGAATACACTGTCGCGACGGCGATCGACAGCACGAGAAAGCCCGCGATCAGCGCGGGGTTGATTGCGAGGCCGATACCGAGCGTCTCGCTCGATAGCACGACTAGCAGCGCAGCGACGACCAACGCTGCCAGCATGATGGCAGCGGCACTGTTCGCGGTCTGCCGTACGCGTGGAATGGATGATCGGTCCATACGTGATACCTAGTGACACAGAGTCAAAGTCTCGTCGCCGCTACAGATGATACAAGTCGACTGCCACAAGACCGATCGGATATTTGCGTGCTGGGCGCTGGACGCCGTCCAGCGAACCTGCGAGCGGGCACGACCCGCGAACAGATCACGAGCAGCCTCGTTTCTCGGACGGCTTGACCTGGGGGTGTGTCCACTACGTCGTACGCGCTCGTGAGCCACTGATACCGCCACGACCTTCGATTGCCCGAAGCCTATCCAGTCCCCGGTCTCCGTCGGCATGCGCGCAATTCCGCCAGTAGCTATAATGACAAATCATACATATATGTGACAAATATCGGTAACTGAGTGGGATATTCTCTGTTATCGACCGTATCTTTAGTTACGTGATTCTGCTCTGTGGGGCTATACGGCACATCCAGTGACACCGAATTGTCTCGTACTATCTGAAAACCGCTATGATAAGAGAATTTATATATGGTGCCTACATATAGATTCTATAATATGATGGGGATAAGTCATATTTTCACCCATCTAATAATCTGTTAAGTGATATACTATTATCGCAATACAACGACGCTTTCTGAGTAGTTATATTCTTCAAGTGAGGAACGTCCAAACACTATTATAACAAGCTACCGATGGTTCTGTTGAGCATGGAGCAGCAGTTGTTCGACCACCGGAATAGATACTACCTCGATAGATACGACGACCGCGATGCGTTCTCGAGTTTTCTGCCCGGCATCGCGGGTGAGATGGGCATCCCGATGTGGGTCCTCTACGTCAACCGCGGCCAGGCCATCGCGAGCATGGGCGTCGGCGACAAGGACGGATCGATGCTGGAGTTCCTCCCCGCGAACAAGGCCTACCGCCAGACGGACACGCTGGGTTTCCGGACGTTTCTCGACGTCGACGGAGCCGAGTACGAGCCGTTCGCCGCTGACTCGGACGGTGACAGAGAGATGTACATCGGCGCGAACGAACTCGAAATTCGCGAAACCCACGACGAACACGGGCTGCAGACGACCGTTCGCTATTTCACCGTCACTGAAGAGCCGTTCGCGGGGCTCGTCCGAACAGTCGAGGTCGAGAACGTCGGCGAGCGAGCCGTCGACGTCTCGATGCTCGACGGACTGCCGGCGATCGTCCCGTACGGCGTCCCGGACGGACAGTTGAAGAACATCTCCCGGACGGCGGAAGCCTGGATGGCAGTCAAGCACCTCGATTCCGGCGTTCCGTTCTATCAGGCCAAGCCGACGATGGGCGAGGATTCGACGCTCAACGAGCACGAAGCCGGCCACTTCTACACTGCCGTCTCGGACGGCGAGCGACTCGACCCGCTGGTCGATCCGGACGTGGTGTTCGGCCAGAACACCTCCCTGGAGAGTCCAGAACCCTTCTTCGACGGCGGGCTGGATGCACTGGCCGACGACGAGCAGATCACCGTCGGTCGAACACCGTGTGGCTTTTTCGGGACGGAGGAGACGATGGCCCCCGGCGAGAGCCTGTCGCTGACGGCCCTGGTGGGCCATGCGACCGACCACGATCAGGCGCTCGAACACGCCGGTCGACTCGATGCGGACTTCGCCGCCGAACAGCGTGAGCGAGCGACGACGCTCGCTCGCGAGTTGACCGACACAGTCGCGCTCGACACCGCCGAGAAGACCTTCGACGAGTACGCCCGGCAGTCGTTTTTCGACAACGTCTTGCGCGGCGGCTGGCCGGTAATGCTCGGTGCGGACGACGACGTCGTCCAGCACGTCTACTCGCGAAAACACGGCGACCTCGAACGCGACTACAACGACTTCTACGTCGCACCCGAGTTCTACTCCCAGGGGAACGGTAACTTCCGTGACGTCTTGCAGAACCGTCGGGAAGACGTCTGGCTGAAACCGGACGTCGAGGACTTCAACGTCGCGTCCTACATGAACCTGGTCCAGCCCGACGGATACAATCCGCTCGTTCTGGAAGGCAACCGATTTTTCGTCCCGGAAGACGAGCGCGACTCGATCCTCGACCTGGTGGAAGACCCTGATACCGTCGTCGAGACCTTACAGGACGCGTTCACTCCGGGCGGGTTGCTCACCGCTGCCGTCGTCGAGGACGGCGGACTGACAGTCGACCCCGACGAGTTCCTCTCGGTCGCACTGGAGACAGCTACTCGGCACTTCGAGACCTCCTTCGGCGACGGCTACTGGGTCGACCACTGGACGTACAACCTCGACTCGATCGAGAAGTACCTCGACATCTATCCCGACCGCAAGGCCGAGCTGTTCTTCGGGAACAACGAGTACACGTTCCAGGACACGGCGGTGAAGGTCCGCCCGCGAGAGTTGAAATACGTGGAGTTCGACGGGAAGGTCCGGCAGGTCAACGCCCTCGAACACGACGAGGAGAAGGCCGAGTTGATCGACTCTCGCGAGGTCCGACCGTACGCCGTCCGGACCGACGACGGTCATGGTGCCGTCTTCGAGACCAACCTGTTCGTGAAACTCACGTCGCTCGGTCTGGTGAAGTTCGCGACGATGGACCCCGCGGGAATGGGGATAGAGATGGAAGCCGGTAATCCGGGGTGGGACGACGCGATGAACGGGCTCCCCACGCTCTTCGGGTCGTCGATGCCCGAGACCTACGAACTCGCCCGGCTCCTGGATATCGTGCGGGAAGCCATCGCGGACGCGCCCGACGACGTCGACAGCGTCACGCTCCCCGTCGAGATCTACGACCTCCTCGAAGACGTCCGTGCGTCCCTCGCGTGGTACCGGGAGACCGACGCCGACGACCGAGACCACGCCTACTGGGACCGCGTCTCGACGGCCCGCGAAACCTACCGCGACCGCGTGCACGCCGGGTTCGACGGCGAGACCGTCGACGTGTCGCTGTCCGATCTGGACGACACGCTCGAAGACTTCCAGCGGAAGGTCGCCGAGGGGATCGACCGCGCGAAAGAACTGGGCGGCGACGTGCCGCCGACCTACTTCCGCTTCCACGTCGAGTCCTCCTCCGAGCGCGAGGTCGAGGACATGCCGGAAGGCATCACCCACGATGGACCGTTCGTCGAAGTCGACGAGTTCCGACCCGAGGCGCTACCACCCTTCCTCGAAGGCCCTGTCCGCGGCCTCAAGAGCGGGGCCGAAGCGGCGGACGCCCCGTCGATCTACGAGGCGGTGAAAGACAGCGGCCTCTACGACGAGAAACTGGGGATGTACAAGATCAACGCCGACCTCTCCGAGCAGCCCTACGAGATCGGGCGGGCGCGAACGTTCACCCCCGGCTGGCTCGAAAACGAGTCGATCTGGCTGCACATGGAGTACAAGTACCTCAAGTCGCTGCTTCAGGCAGGGCTCTACGAACAGTTCTACGAGGACTTCCGGGATGCGCTCGTCCCGTTCCAGGATCCGGCGGTGTACGGCCGGAGCCCGCTGGAGAACTCGTCGTTCATCGTCTCGAGCGACCACCCCGACGAATCGCTGCACGGTCGTGGGTTCGTCGCTCGCCTGACCGGTTCGACCGTCGAGTTCCTCAGTATCCTCCATCACATGCTCTACGGCGAGCAACCGTTCGAGTACGAGGACGAGCTCACGCTCTCGTTCGAGCCGAAACTGCCGGCGTCGCTGTTTGAGGACGGTGAACTCTCGGGGACGTTCCTGGGATCGGCGACGGTCGAATATCACAACCACGCGGGAGCGGATACCTTCGACGGCGGAGCCGTCCCGACGGCCGTCACCGTCGAGTACGAAGACGGCGAGACTGTCGAGATCGACGGCGCGACGATCGGTGCGCCCCACAGCGAGCGGATTCGTGCAGGCGACGCCGACCGGATCGTGGTCGAGCTGCACTGATCGATCGGGATCTCGTTTTCACGTTCCCGCCGTCTGTCGCGGCTTACCGGAGCGGCTGTCCGTCGAGACGAGCAGTCCGACCGCAGCGCCGAGGAACCCGAGGACTGAGATGCCGACGTACATGTCCATGATTCCGACGGCGTCCAGGAGCGTCCCGGCGACGATCTGGCCCGCCGCCGCTCCCAGCCCGTAGCCGAGGCCAGTCAGCAGCGACTGTGCGGTCGAGGTAACTCGCTCGGCCGAGATCTCGTGGGCGAGATCGACTGCCGCGACGCTGACCATCGCGAACCCGATTCCGCCCAGCGACTGGATCGCCAGAAGGATCACGGGCTGGGTCGTCAGCCCGTAGACGAGGTTCGGGATCACGACGATCACGCCACCCCCGACGAGCAACCACTTGTAGGAGATGTTCGTTTTCAGGACGTAGAGGAACGCGACGGCTTCGATGCCGGAGTTGATCGTCCACGCGACACCGGTCATCCCGTCGGGCGAGAGCACCAGCGGCCCGAGGCCGAGACTGACCTCCACATTCCGCATGTACACGGCGAAGAACGCCTCGCCACCCGAGATCGAGAGCCGAAGGAGGAAGGCTGCCGCCAGAATCACCAGGAAGTTCTTGTTCGTTATCAACGCCCTGGCTGCCTCCTTGAGACCTGGTTCGTCGTCCTCGCTCTCGCCGTCGCCCGTCCCGTCTTCGGATCGGCCGTCGTTCGGCAAGGACCACACGATAGCGACCATCAATCCGGCGCTGGCGACGTAGAAGTAGATGATCGACACACTGCCCAGATAGCCGACGAGGAACCCGAACCCGAGGCTGCCGATCGCCCACGCGAGCGATCCGAACGCTCGCACACTGCCGTAATCGAACCCGCGCGAGAGGACCATCCCGGTCGTGATCGGACTGATCGGTGATCGGAGCGCCGAATAGAGCGCCGTCCCCACTGCGATCAGGGCGAACGGGGCCGCAAGGCTGTCGCCGATCGGGTAGCTGAGCAACGCGAGTGCGGAGCCGAGACCGCCCACGACGAGGATCGTCCGATCGGCCCGGAAGTAATCGCTCAGCAGTCCCCACGCCGGCTGAGCGACGACGCCCGCAGCCATGAGCAGGAAGCCGATTTGCCCCATCTGGGAACCGGTCAACCCCATCTCTTCGAGATACACGTTTCTGAAGACCGAGAAGCCGGACGAACCGATGAAATAGACGAAAAACAGCGCCTGGAAGCGCACCTTCGAACTCTCCAGCGTGAGAAACTGTCCGAGGCCGCTCAATCCCGCCGACACCTCAGACCCGTCTCCGGAACTACTCATCCGCACCTCCCGACCGAAGCGGTGTATGGATGGTACTCATCAGAACCGTGAGAGACAGCTACGTCTACGTACTCTTGTCAGTTTCGTTCTGCTTGTCTCGCCCGTCTCGGAACCGTCCCTTGGGGCCGGATACAGATCCGATAGCGCTCGAAATCATTTTTGGAAAACATGTCCGATGAGTCACGCGGGACGAGACGGAGTCACGCTCGAAAATCACACCGTCCGAACTTCGGGACGGCGAGAGCGGGGCGGCCCTGGACGCGCTTGCACTGTCTCGCGAACCGTTCGCCTGCTCACTGATACCGACCGCGACCCTCGATCTCGCGTAGCCGTTCGAGAACCGTCTCGGGGTCGCTACTCTCGGCCCGGTAGGCCTCGCGGGCGGCCGCGAGCAGCGGCTCGGCGTCGTCGGCGGTCCCGGTCAGCGACTGGTCGAAGACGTGCAGGTCCATCGCGTAGTCCTCGGCGTCGTCGGTGAAGTAACCCAGCCCGAAGTCGATGAGATAGGTGCGCTCGGCGGTCGCGGCGTTGTCGGTCGTTTTCGAGGATCTCGTTTCGCTCGCCTCTCGTCCCACCCGGACGTTTCTCGTCGTCGGATCGCCGTGGACGAACCCGGCGTCGTGGATCGTCGCGAGATGCCGGCCCACGTCCCGAACCCGTGCTTCGGTCAGATCGTCACGGAGATCGGCCTCCCCGACGCGCTGGTAGACGAGCACGCCGTTCTCGGGGTCGACGTCTTCGATCACGGGCGTCGGGACGCCTTCCCGGCGGGCCTGGCTGGTGAGGCGCGCTTCCAGGCGCGTTCGTTCGCGCCGCAGGCGATCGTCGAGCGTCTCGTGGCGGTAGGTCCGTGGGTTGCGCCGCTTGGTGACGAGGCCGTCCTCAAAGGTGACTGTCGCTTCCGCCCCCTGGAGAGCGTCGCCCGCGTGGCCGCCCCCGTCGGCTCGGTCGTCTTTTCCGACCCGAACGCTGTCCCCGTCGGCGGTCCAATCCTCGTCCTCGCGCCAGGTGACCGGCACCTGGTCGGGACGGAAGTTCGAGTCGATCCGTGACTCCTCGATCGGGAGCGTGTCGTCAGCCTCGAACATCTTCGCGCCGAGCACGGCGATCATCCCGGCGTTGTCCCGCAGGAATCGAGCTTCGGGTGCATAGAAGTCCGCGCCGCGCTGCTCGCACATCGACTCAAGCATTTCCCGGAGGCGGTCGTTCTGTGCGACCCCGCCGCCGAGGACGAGCTGACCGCTGCCCGTCAGTGAGAGCGCGCGCTCGCTCACTTCGGTCAGCATCGCGAAGACGTGCTCCTGCAGGCCGAAGCACACGTCCTCGACTGCTTCCCCGTTATCCACAGCCTGTTTGGCAGCGCTCATGATCCCCGAAAACGAGAAGTCCATCCCCTTGACGACGTACGGCAGGTCGACGAACTCGCCGTCTTTCGCGCGCTCTTCGACCTTGGGGCCGCCGGGATGGGACCACCCGAGGTGACGGGTGAACTTGTCGATCGCGTTGCCGACGCCGGTGTCCATCGTCTCCCCGAGCACGCGATAGCGGCCGTTTCGATAGCCCAGGACGTGGGCGTTTGCGCCGGAGGCGTTCAGACACACCGGCGAGTCGAACCCGGATCGGTGACGGCCGATCTCCAGGTGCGCGACCATGTGATTGACGCCCACGAGGGGAACGTCGAAGCGCTGTGCCGTGGCGCGAGCCGCGGTGGCGACGATCCGCAGGCAGGGGCCGAGCCCCGGGCCGCGGGAGAAGGCGACGGCATCGATTGGCTGTCGGTCCCTTCCGTCGTACTCGCCAGCCCACTCGCGAGCTGTCTCCCGCGCCTGAGCGACCACTTCGGGGATCGCTTCGTGCATGTGCTCTGCGGCCTCGCGGGGATGGATCCCCCCGCTGTCGGGTTCGTAGGCGTCGGTGTAGATCTCGACGCGCTCGTCGTCGGTTCGGCGGGTCGGATCGCTCGTCTCGAAGACCGCAGCCGAGGCTGCCCAGGCCGTGCCTTCGATTCCGAGGACGCGAAGCGATCGACTGCGGTCCATCGAGTGATGGTCGGGCAGGGACGAAAAAGACGACTTCGGTCTCGGTTCGACGGTCGCGCAGGGATCCAGCAGGTTCGCGAGCGTCCTTGATATCTGACCTGCGAACTGGACGAGTGTGTCACCTGTCGCTTTCTGAGGAAACGCTTTCCGTGGCAAACTCCTTAGCACCGATATGTCTACGACCGTCCCGACGCCCGACGCTGACGAGACGTGTGCGTACTGTGGGTCGCGTATCTTCGACCACGACCCCATCTGCGTCCGTGATTGTACCGACGACTGTCGATCCCCCGAGTATTTCTGTAATTATGCCTGTCTCTCCGCGCACATCGACGAGCACGACCTCACGACGGGTGACGCCTGTGAGTGGAACCCTGACGAAAGCGACTGTTGCTGATACCGCCGGCTGTACAATTTCGAAATGATTCGCCACCCCGGGGTGGCGAATATCTGTACGAACGTACAGCCGGCAGTATGACTGGGGACGCCGGTCGATTCGCAGGCCCCTGTCCACAGATCCGAGCGCCTCGAAACCGCCCGAAAACGACGGATTCGCGAATGAACGCTGGATTCCGTCCACCGACCTGCGAGCGGGCTCAGCCCGCGCGAGCGGCGGACCGACCGCGACGGGCCAGCGCGAAGCCAAGCACGGCGAACGCCCCGAGCGCTGTGAGTGCTGCGATGGCGAACACGCCGCGAATACACGCGACTCCGAGACGCCAACGCCGAGCTGGATCTGACGGACGACCGGTCCGATGATCGCTCCCGCCATCACCGTCAGCGTCGCCGAGGCGAGGATCACCGCGAGCGTTCCCCGGCGGTGCGCAGAACCCGTCATGTGGCCGACTCAGAACCGGCAAAAGAACGGCGTTTCGATTCGCTCGCATCCAGCGACGACGGGCCAGCTCCGTCAGTACTCCATGCCGAACCGGCGCTTTCGGAGTTCGGGCGTGATCTGGATCCGGTCGATGTCCTGGCCGGTCCGGTACCAGACGAACGCTGCGCGGATGAACAGTTCGCGACACTCGATGCGAACCTCGCGGGGATTGCCCTCGGTCACCTCGTGGATGTCCCGGATCGCCTCGCGGGTGAACAGATCCGGGAACGATCCGTCGTACTCCTCGCCGCGGAAATAGGCCAGCGACCGGCCGACGTACTCGGCGATGTCCGACGGCTCGAACGGATCGATCCCCTCGTAATACCGGAGTCGCGACCCGAGCGTTCCCCGCAACTCGGCGACCCGACGTTTGCCCTCCGGTGTGCCCATCAAGAAGAGACGGACACCCATGTCGCCGGCGACCTGCAGCGTCGAGAGCAATCCCTCGGGCAAGACTTCGATCTCGTCGACTAGCAACAGAAGCGTCTTGCCGTCCGCCCGGATCTCCGTGACGACCTCCTGAACGGCGGCTTTGGCTTCTTCGGTGATCCAGGGGACCCCATCGCGGACCTGTTCGTATTCGTCTGGATCGATCCCGTATCCGGCCTCTGCCGCCGCATCCAGCAGCGCCGCGTACAGCTTCCGGGGCGTGATCTCGCGGGGGTTGTCGAGCGCGGCCAGGACGTACTCGTCGTGTTTGCCCAGATCCCGGCGGACGATCTCGCGGAACGCCGTCTTGCCCGTCCCGTAGGGGCTGACGAGCCCGATGTGCTGGTCCTGCAACAGCCAGGCGGTGACCTGATTGAGCATCTCGGTGTCGTGGCGGACGTATAGCGGTTCGGGCATCCGCGAGAGGCCCGCCTCCTCAGTGAACGGCAAGTCTGTCACCTCCTCCGGCTCGCCCCCCAGTTCTCGTCCGAACGACAGCAAGCGCTCGCGCACTTCCCGGAGCTGATCGAGCAACACGCCCTCCGACGGCGACTCCGAACGCTGTTCGTCCTCGTCACGCATCTCGCGCAGCCGTTCGACGACGTCGCCGACGCGCTGACCGTCGTCCCGGGTCACGTTGACGGCCGAATCGGATTTGTCGGTCACTGTCTACCCCCTGTGGTGGCTATCATAGTGTGGTTTTCGGTGTGTGAACATATCGTTTCCCCATTCAGAGGATCGAAATACATCGAAAGAAGCGTCGAACAGACGTCAGACACAGACCGCCGCGTTCGACTGGAAATTCAGACCAGCACCGGAGCGAGGCGGACGCCGCCACTCACCCTGTGAACTGGTGGTAGTCCATCCCGCGGTGTTTCATCTCGTTGTGCTTGCGTTCGAGGAACGAGTAGACCGACCCGTGGGGAGCACCCTCGATGATCATCTCGGCGGCCTCGCGAGCGGCTTCGACCTGCTCGGGATCGCCGATCATGCCGAACGTCGATCCGTAGATCGATACCGACGCACCGGACAGCTCTTCCATCAGTTCGCGCGTCCGTCCGTTCTCGCCGATGAGCCGTCCCTTGATCCGCTTGAGGTCTTTCTTGTTGCGAGCCACCTCCCCGATGTCGATCACGTCGAACAGCATGAGATCGTCATCGAGCAACGTCAGTGCGTCCTCGGGAGCGAACCCGCGGCCGATCGCCTTCACGATGTCCGGCCCTTTCAGTGCCGTGACGGGGTCGCCGACTGACTCGACTTTGACTGCACCGCTCTCGCTGTCGATGTCCAGGCGGACCTCCGCCCGTGATTCAATCTCGCGCATCGTCTCACCACCTTCGCCGATGAGAACGCCGATCCGGTCCTGCGGAATCTTCACGTGTTGCATAACCGACGCTATGCGATGAAACTGGATAAGTGTTCGGCACTGGGTCCGTCGGCTGTACTGCTGGCAGCCCCTGCTCGCGGCGTCCAGCCGCTGTCCTGCCTCGATGTCTCCATCGTGTCCTCTTGGGTTCACTGTGTATAGCCTCACCGACACGTTCATCCCGTCACGCGCGGTTGTGTTGCCATGGAAACATTCCAGAGGCGGACGTTTCTGATCGGATGCGTGACGGTGGCGTCGGGGGCTGCTGGATGTGTGTGGCCCGGGACGCTGACGTCTGCGCGGACGAGCGAGGAACTCGACGTGCCCTCAGGGACAGCGGTCGTCGTCGAGAACCGCAACGGCGACGTCCTGGTCGAAGGTGGGCAGACCGCGATCCTGGAGATCGAGAAATCGACGCGCTACGGCTCGGAGCTGCTAGAGAAGGTCAACGTCGAAGCGAGCGCGGACGGAGACCGCTTCCGGATTGAGACGATCGACCGGACGCCTCCCAACCAGAGCGTCAGCGTCGACGTAACTCTGTCCGTTCCTGACGGCGTGTCTGTCGAGCGTGTCGAGACGACGAACGGTGACGTCACTGCCCGGGACGTGTCGGGTGATGCGACGCTCCGGGGCACGAACGGTGACGTGCTGGCAGACGGCGTCGAGGGCTACGTGACGGTGCGCTCGGGCAACGGCGACGTTCGGACGCGCGGCGTGACTGGCCTCGACGGCGCCCGGACCAGGAACGGCGATGTCGACGTCGAGGTGCCGGCCATTCGAGGCGACGCCACCGCCGAATCGACCAACGGCGACGTCAGCGTCGCGATAGCACCGGGGATCGACGCCGTCGTCGACCTCCGGACGGTGAACGGGACCGTCGGATACAGTGGACTCGATCTCGAGCTATCGGTCGATCGACCTGCCCGTCTGCGCGGCACGCTCGGTGACGGCGGTAACGAACTCGCCGCCGCATCGACGAACGGTGACGTCCGCCTCCGGGCACTCTAGATGCCGGATTCAGCCGGCAGCCGACGCTGCAGGACCCGGGCGACTCCGGCGGTGGCGACGCCGATGGCGATCGCGACGCCGAACTTCACGAGGAGATTGACCCGCCGATCGGCCAGCAGTTCGTAGGCCTGGAGCAAGACCAGAAACGAAAGCGCTCCGATCACACCCCACAGGACGACAGCCCGACGCGCTCGATCCATGGTCACTTCGTCGCGATCGCCTCGATCTCGACGTCGACGTCTTTCGGCAGGGCGGCGACCTCGACGGCGCTCCGGGCCGGCGGCTCCGCCTCGAAGAACGTCTCGTAGACGTCGTTCATCGTCTCGAACTGCTCGACGTCGGTCAAGTAGACTGTGACTTTCAGTACGTCGTCCATGCTCGACCCCGCCGCTTCGAGGATCGCTTCGACGTTCTCCAGTGCCTGCTCGGTCTGGACGTCGATGTCGGCGTGATCGAGCAGATCGCCTTCCGGCGTCAGCGGGATCTGACCTGCCGTGAACACGAGGTCGTCCGTTTCCGTCGCCTGACTGTAGGCCCCGACCGCGGCCGGTGCGTCGTCGGTACTGACAATGCGTCGCATGTGTGGACGGTCACGCGGAACCGACATAAATGTCAGCTGATACTGCCGACCGCCTCGATCGGGATGCGAGATTTCGCATTGTCCGGTACCGCTGTCGGAGATGCCTCTCCGAACTCACAGCCGGCAGTACGAATGTGACACCCACTGTCTCGTGACTGATCGCCGACGATGAGCGATAAATGAATAACCGCTATATAGAATGGGCGGGGCGGAGCCGTCTCTGCTCACAGACAGCAGCGCCATCGACGTTCGACCGGATAGTCGGTGCCAGCAATCACCGGTGCCAGCAAGCTCGGAGCGGACAGCTACAGACAGTTCGGCCCGCCCGTTGGGCTACGAGATCCGGTCGAGATATGCGCATCCGACGGGAGTAGCTCGGCACGAACGAGACACGCCCACGACAAACTCGTCGACGAGGCGGTGGCACTCGCGGAGAGAGCAGCGGGCATTGCTGTCGGAGCAGGCCCACGTGGCCCGGTCGGGCCCCAGCTACGCTCGTCGCCGGCAGCGCGGTTCACATCTGCGCTGATTCGAACTGCGCCGATACTGCCGGCTGTCCGTTCCTAACAGTGATTCGCCAGATTGGGATGCCGAATTCCTTCGAAACGGCCTTGTTGAAACGCGTTGTCGGCGATAGGTCTCCGCGGCTGTGCTGAAACAGGGCGCTATTTCAGCACGCACCTCCCGTCATATCTCCAGTGGAAGTGCTGCCGTTTTCTGAACCTGTGGGTACGTTCCACACGGTAGTGATAGGGACAGTCTTTCCGTTCGTCACACTCCCTTTTGACAGATTCTGCCGATCAGTCACGGCGCTGCTGCATACCCATCTATCACCGCTACTCCCACGCGCTGGGACCGATACCGAGTTTCACTACGATAGGGCGGTAAGCGAAGACAACGACGACTATGAGTGCTAGTTCGGCCCAAAACCCAATCTCGCCCACAGCCACTGAAATGACCGTAAGTGTAAGAAACACTAGAATAAGCATTGCGACGTAATGTGGGACAAGTTCGATCAGTTGCTCTCTGTCCATACCTCCATTTAGGGGAGAATCCGCATCAACCCTTCCCCTGCGTTGCTAGACAGACCCTGTCTTCAGCACGCCGTTCATATCAACCACTGTGCCTGAGTGCGTTAATCCGCGTCGAGAGGTGAGCGTCTCGCTGTCTCGATTGGCCGCACGGTACTGGGTCAGCGACACGGTAATGCGTGTGCAGCCCTCCGGGTATCGTGCATGGAACAGAACGTCGGTTCCCTCGATAAGAACGTTCGTATCGCCGTCGGTGCGGTCGCCGGAACCGTGTCGCTGGCAGTGCTGGGTGGACAGGTCGACCTGCCGGAGATCGCGTCGCCGGTACTGGGTATTGTGGCGGTTATGATGCTCGCCACGGCCGTGACGGGCACCTGTGGGCTGTACTCGGTGCTCGGTATCGACACCTGCTCGGTGTGATTGACGACCTCTGTCTCCGGGGAGTGCTACCCCCGCGGCGTTCGGACTTCGAACCAGACCGCGAGACCGACCACCAAGGACGCTCCCGCCAGCGCAACCGGCACAATCGGCACGTCGATACCGAAGTTCCTGAGAAACACCATGAGCTGAACCACCAGGAGTAACAGTATCGCAACCGACCCGACGACCTGTCGTCGGCGTCCGTGGTATCAAACAGCACGCTCATGAACACGACGAGCGCCGGCACGGCCAAGACCGTGACCGGCTCGCCGCCGTCCCGTCGGTCTCGTCCGACGCGTTCCAGTGGACCGCCATCTGCTCCGGAAGCGCCGGGTATAGGATCCCTCCGAGCAGTAGCATCACGCCGACAACGCCCGCTGCAACCGTTTTTTACCTGGTGACTCAGCTTTGCACGTTAGCGTCAGCTGTTGAATGAACGAACAGGTGATCGATTTCTTCCATCAGGTCATCGACGCCACGATCATTATTGTCCCGAACC
>NZ_JAOPKC010000036.1:0-16583 GCF_025517535.1 Halapricum hydrolyticum | reverse complement strand
CCGTCAGAGAGCGATGTGTGAGACCGTCTTCTCCACAATCAAACGCACCCTCGGCGACGCCGTGCGTGCGCGAACTTGGTACGGTGAATTTCGAGAACTTGTTCTGATGTGTGCGGTTCACAACATTAAGCAGTCTCTGAAACAGTGAAATCAAGCTACGTCTGGCGATTCACCACAGCCGACGATTTGACTCCTGCTCGGTGACCGCAAGCAGGAGTCGCTGACCGTCTATACCGACGGCTTTCGAGCGTACGAGCCACTCGACGAGGACGACGCATTCGACCGTCAGTACGTTGTCCACGGTGAGGGTGAATACGCTGATGGGGATGTCCACGTCAACACGTGCGAGAGCCACGCGTCGCTGGCGCGACGGTGGCTCTCACCGCATCGAGGCGTCTCAAAAGACAAACTCACACCCTATCTCAGAGCATTACAGCTTCGGAAACGCGTCCGCCGAAAACCTGGCGACGAAGCGCTCAAAACCATCCTCGAAACTGCGCTATGAGGCTACCAACAATCGCTTACCCAAGAGCGACAAACTAAACACGACCATTCGGCAAGGCCATCGATTTTTATTTTTTGTCCTCGTAGTGTGGCGACATACCGCAGCAAATAGACAATGACGACAAATCAAACCCGCTCCCGGATCCCGAAGTGTACCAATGACTATCATCGCTGACATCACTGTCCCTGCAGACGCCTTTGAGTTAGGCCGCGTCCTGAAGGACTTTCCGAATGTCGAGGTCGAACTCGAACGGATCGTGCCACTCCAAGAGAGCATCATTCCACTGTTCTGGATCTCCGGCACCGATACCGCAGAGATCGAAGCGGCATTATCGGAGAATCGACACACGAAAAGCGTCACACAGCTCACCACGACCGACGAGGAGACCCTGTTCGAAGTCCGCTGGGCGGACCAGATCAACGGGATTGTTGAGGCGCTCATCGAGACCCGGGCAAAAATTCTCGAAGCGACGGGCGAAGCCGAGACGTGGGACTTCCGGTTGCGGTTCGAAGCCCGCGAACATCTCTCCGATCTCAACATGGCACTCACTGACGCAGGTATCCCAGTAACGCTACGACACATCTACAATCCAACCGTGCCGGAGGACGCATCGACACTCTCAGAGGAGCAACGAGAGGCGCTGTTGCAGGCGTATCGGCGCGGATTTTTCGAGATTCCCAGGGGCATCACACTAGCCGAGATGGCTGAAGAGATGGAAATCAGTGACAGTGCGCTCTCTCAGCGCATGCGACGTGGCCTTGCAGTCGCCGTCGAACAGGTCGTCGTCTCCGAAGCTCTTTCCTGAGAATCCTGGTACAAACGTACGACGAACGAACTCCGACTACTCTCGTTTTTACTTTGTACTCGGAGAACGAACGGTTCGAATGGCTCAAACGAATACTCGCTATCCGGTCCCGAAGGACGGCAGAAAGCCCTGAGTACTCGTCCGTCGATACGACGCTGAGATGGACGGGGATTATCGGAGCAGTTCATAGTTTCGCATAAACTCCTTCAACAATTGGGCGAGAGACCGTCGCTGAAATCAACGCGGATCGGTCACAGCCCGTCGATAAAGTTACCCAGGACACGGTTGAACCGCTCGGGTTCTTCAAGCATGGGACAGTGACCACTGTTCTCGAAAATCTCAAACTGCGCGTTGGATACGAGTTCTGCGACGTATTTGACGGACTCGCCGCTGTGCCACGTTTCATCTGCTCCAGCACACACGAGCGTCGGTACGTCGATCTCGGACAGTACATTCCGATAATCACGGAGGAACAGTAATCCAAACAGTGCCGCGCCCTGGATCGATGCGGGCGACCGTGAACCTTCATCGAGTATTAGATTGCGAAGTTCCCGCGATGGTGGCTCCTTGAGCATGCCCTCCGCTTGCCGTTCGAGAAGTTCGAGGGGGGACGTCTGGACCGGCCTGCTGACTTCTTCAAGGTCCTCGCTCCCGTAGCTCCCGTACTCGTAATCCTCTCGTTTCATCGGAGACGGTTCCATGTCGATATCGACGAGCGCCCCCGGATTCGGTCAGCCCCGAACTGATGGACGTACTCCCAAGAAACGATAGCGCCCATCGACCATCCGACGAGAACGATATCATCGAGGGAGAGTTGCTCCAGGAACGCCCGTATATCCTCAGCGTAATGCTGCGTGGTGTGACCGACTTCCGTCTTCTCGGATCGACCATTGCCTCTGAAATCTACCCCCACCGTCCGGTAGTTACTGGACATTGCCGTCAATTGCGACTCGAAGTATCGAAGACCCGCCGTGGCTCCGTGAAGGAATACGATCGGCTGACCCTCACCGTAATCCTCGTAATAGAGGCCAGCCCCGTTACACTGGATAACTGGCATAGTAGCTACAGTACGTTTCACTGACTAATAAGACTGAGCAAGTTCGAGACGTGCTGTCTGTGGGCTCTGTATCCCTGCCGTCGATTTCGGTATACAAGATTCCATCACATTAGAGGGTTTAAACGAGAGTGCCACTTCCGGATGTCAGAGGTGAAGAGTTACAAGAAGGCCGGTTCGAGAGACATGCTTCGGACGGTACTCCTGGGAGTGGTATAGAAGTGATCAGGGAGCCGAGAATTCGATATCGAAGGCCCGCGACGAACGGTTAGTAGAGAACAGTTCGGTTCCGTGATCGTTCACCACAGTTCCCGTCGACAGGTCCGAAGGCAATCCGTATCTTCCTACCCGACTACTGGATTGAATACATGGCACCCGATCACACCATCTCCGTCGATGCAGGCAATGTCCTTATCGAATTCAGTCCAAAGGAGAAATTCCAAGAGAGTGTGGCGGGCGGCGAACGGAACCTTGCGAGATGGGAGGACTCCCCGTAGTCCACTCATGGAACCCACAACAACCGAGCGAGAGTAGACATAACGAACATGACAAAAGCGTCGCTGTACGACGCGATATCGGATCTGCCGCTCGATATCGACGGATACGACGTCGAATTCCGGCAGCGAACCTGCGCCGGTGACTTCGCCCGGATCAGCGTCATACTCTGTCTGCAAGACGCTCATCCGGGACAGCGAGGAGTTCCTCGGCCGTGTACCCGGTTCTCTATTCACGGCGATGGGGCGACCGGGGTTGGTGAAGACGTCACATACGAGATCGAGGACCACCAGGCGCTCGACGACAAACCGATCGACCTCCCACCAGCCGGTTCCTATACTATCGATTCCTTTTCGGAAGCGCTCGACGGGATCGACCTCTTTCCCGGAGTGACCCCGGGACGGGAGGCGTCACGATCCTACAGGCGGTGGGCGCTCGAGAGTGCCGCGCTCGATATTGCGCTCAAACAGGCGGACACGGACCTCGCGACAGTGCTCGGTCGGGAGTACGACCCGGCCCGGTTTCTGGTGAGTACGCGTCTCGGGGACCCACCGACGCTAGAGCGGGTCAGGCAGTGGCTCGAACTCAATCCGGAAACGGAGTTCAAACTCGACGCGACCTCCGCGTGGACACCGGAGATCATGGACGAACTCGCCGCGACGGACGCCGTCCGGATACTCGACCTGAAGGGCCACTACAAACACACCGATGTTGACCAGTCGCCGGACACCACACTGTATCGCCGGATCATCGAGAGGTTTCCCAACGCACTCATCGAGGACCCGCGGCTGACCGAGGAGACGCTACCGCTGTTCGAGGGCCACGAACACCGGGTTACCTGGGACGCGCCCATCACTGGCGTCGCGAGCATCGAGGAGTTGCCGTTCATGCCTGAGTGGCTCAATATGAAACCGTCCCGCTTCGGCAGCATCGAGAACCTCTTCGAGACGATCGAGTACTGTCGCGACCGTGGAATCGGAATGTACGGTGGCGGGCAGACTGAGTTGAGCGTGGGCCGCCAGCACCTCCACGCGCTCGCCTCGCTGTTCTACCCTGCCGCCCCCAACGACATCGCACCCTGTGCGTACAACGACCCGGACCCTGTTGCCGGTCTCCCGAAGAGTCCCCTGTCGCCACCGCCGAATCCGCGGGGGCTCGAGTGGGCCCCGAATTAAGCTTCTCGACAGGGTTGAAATCGACACTCAAAAATATGTTTTAGCAGTCTTGCTGAGTAGAGGGGACGAGTCCCATGGTTGCCTCTCCTGCGCGTAGCGCCTACCGAGCGAGGACGGTTGGATTCGTTCTAATCGCGTCTCAGGCCGCTGTCGCGATGGGTGCGTCCGCCGTCTCCGGGTTGCCATCTTGGTCGACGACCTCCCCGGTCTGCAGGTGGGTGTCGAGTCCCGCGAGGATATCTTCCTCCGTGTCACGGAACTGGGACTTCATCATCAACTCGGCCATCAGCCAGCCCACTGGGCCGTACTTCGGCACGAACGACATGGTAAACGTGACCTCGGTGCTATTCTCGTCGATCGGTTCAAGGTCGTCGCTCGTAACCACACCACCGGTGACACTGGATCGGAGAGCAGCAACGACGGATTCGCCGAGAATGGTTTGTGGACTTGTCATGGTGGACTCGCTTGAGGGCGTATAATAGAAAATACGGCAAGAGAGCTGATATGGATAGGCTTATATTCCGAATCAGGGTTCGCGAGTAGGTCGCCACACTACCGTCGAAAGCTCTCACCCGCGACCGCCTGATACAGCTCTCTCGCGAACTGGCTGAACGATTTCATGGTCGCTCCATCATCTATGCACCGGATCCGACTTGGTTTCGGCCCTAGGAACAGGTCTGTCCGTGCCCCCGATCGCTATCGATTGAGCGCGGACGATAGAATCACGACTTCGATACTGAAGGGTGACTGGGGAAATCCCGACACAGCCGGGTTCGATATCTCATCTCGTCTGTGCCATTCCGACGACGGTACTGAAGGCAACGATTGTGTTCTCTTCGGTCGAATTGTTTCCCCGAAGCGGTCGAACTGCGATACGTAACCGGAGCCGACAGAATGTGAGCTACAATGTCACTGGAAACACAACCAACAACTGACGAATCAATCACTGAATTCGCGGGAACACTCCGAGGGACACTCCTCCGGCCGGACGACGAGGGCTACGACGAGGCACGGTCGGTCTGGAACGGGATGATCGACAAATACCCGGCACTCGTCGTTCAGTGTGCGGGTACCTCGGACGTAATCAATGCAGTGACCTTCGCAAAAGAGCAAGACCTCCCAATCTCGGTGAAGAGTGGCGGCCACAACATCGCCGGCAGGGCAGTCGAGGACGACGCGCTCATGATCGACCTCTCGCCGATGAAATCAGTCCGGGTCGATCCGGACGCGAAGACTGCTCGCGTCGAACCGGGAGTCGTACTCGGTGAACTGGACCACGAGACACAGCAGTTCGGCCTCGCCACGCCCGCCGGATACAACTCACAAACCGGTATCGCCGGCCTGACGCTCGGCGGCGGGTGGGGGTGGCTATCCCGGAAGCACGGACTGACCGTCGACAACCTCCTGTCGGCCGACGTCGTCACCGCCCAGGGTGAACTCGTCCACGCGAGCGAAGACGAAAACGAGGATCTTTTCTGGGGCCTCCGGGGCGGTGGCGGCAACTTCGGGATCGTCACGTCCTTCGAGTTCCAGTTGCACGAGGTCGGTCCGACGGTGCTGTCTGGGCCGATCGTCCATCCGTTCGACGACGCCGAGACGGTCCTCGAAGGAGTTCGTGAGTTCACCGCCGACGCACCCAACGACGCGACGGTCTGGACCGTCATTCGGCACGCACCGCCGTTTCCGTTCCTCCCCGAGGAGTGGCACGGCCGGAAGGTCGTCATCCTGGCGACATTCTATGCCGGCGATATGGAGGAGGGCGAAGACGCACTCCTGCCCCTACGCGACATCGGAGATCCCATCGCCGACGCCATTGGGCCGAATCGCTACACCGACTGGCAACAGGCGTTCGACGGTCTGGCCCCGGCAGGGGCCCGACACTACTGGAAGTCCCACAACTTCGACGAGATGACCGATGAGATGATAGAGACGTTCATCGAGTACGGGAAAACCATCCCCACCCGGGATACGATGATCGAAATTCCACATCTCGGCGGCGCGATGAACGACAAGCCCGTCGATGCGACCGCCTATCCCCACCGTGAGTTCCAGTTCACGATGAACCTCCACACGATGTGGACAGATCCCGAGCAGGACGGGGAGTGTATCTCGTGGGCTCGCGAGATGCACGAGGCGATGGCTCCCCACGCGACCGGCGGCGTCTACGCCAACTTCGTCCCCGAGGCGGACGGTGACCAGCAGGCCGCCTACGGCGAGAACTACGAGCGGCTGGTCCAGATCAAAAACGAGTGGGACCCGGAGAACCTGTTCCGACTCAACCACAACGTCGAACCGACGGAATAGTCCAGTGATCGGACGTCAAGCCAACCCATGAACGACAACAAAACCGACGGACAATAATGCAATGACCGAACACCGTGATGTCGCCGTCATCGGCGCCGGACAGGCGGGGCTGGCGACGAGCTACTACCTGACGGAAGCCGGCTGTGACCACGTTGTCCTCGAACGTGACCGAGCCGGCGAGCGCTGGCGCAGCGAAAAGTGGGACTCGTTCACGTTGGTGACGCCGAACGTGATGAGCCGCTTTCCGGGCTTCTCCTACGAGGGCGACGAGTCCGACGGCCTTCTCACTTGCGACGAAGTCGCCGAGTATCTCGAGACCTACGTTGATCGTTTCGATCCTCCATTTATGACTGGCGTCGAGGTGCTGGCGGTTCGGAAGCACGACGCCGCCGATACCGTCGAGACGACCGACACCATCCATGAGACGACCAACGTAATCGTGGCGACCGGCCCCTTTCAACGCCTACGAATCCCCGAGTTCGGCGCCGAGTTCTCGTCGTGCTCGAATCCGAGACGCCGACGATTCTGAGTTACGTCTGATGTTTTTATACAGGTGTATTTACACTGTCGCCCGGCTCAGCCGACGACAAAATCGGCTGCTACCGGACAGCAGTTAGGGATTATCGTAGCAATTCGCAGATTTCGCCTGTGAAATCGCACTCCCGTCGCCCGGTCGGAGGTTGGTATTCACCGACCGGCTACGATAATCCCTAAGTGAACGGAACAGTCGCTGATTAGTGAAAGCCGCGCGTCACGTCTTCGTCGATGAGGTCTTCGAGTTCGGTGTCGAGCAACTCTTCTGCTTCCTCGAAGGTGTCGGTGAGATCGGTCATCGAGTCTGGGCGGCCGTGCGTGTCGAATTCCATCGGGCCGTAGGCCGGGCTGTCGAGCGTCTCCATGATGTCCTCGAACAGCGCTTCGGGAGTCGTCGGGACGTCGGCGTGAGTCTCCAGTACCGTCTCCAGATGCTTGGCCTTCCGCTCGGCCTCGCTCTCGTCCTCGATCGGTTGCTGGACGCCGAACAGACCGCTTCCCTCCTCGGGGAACAGCGGCTCGATCTCGTCGTCGATCCGGCGTGCGACCTGCGCGCCCACGCCTTCGACCTCGTAGGGGTTTTTCGCGTAGGTCTTCAGCTGGTAGACGCCGGTCGATGGGTGAGCGAGATAGAGGTCTTCGCCGACGCCCGAGCGCCGGTCGCCGCCGACTGCTCGCCACTGGTCGGGGTCGCTGTCGTCCTCGACGACGTCTGCGAGGATGTCCTGCCAGTCGCGAACGCGCATACCCGACGGTTGTGTCTGACGGGGAATGAACATATCGATCGAAACCGGCGCGCTCTTTGCCCTCGCCAGCGAACCGGCGTCCATGTCGGAGATCGCGGGCTGGCGCTGGACGGTCGTCGTCTTCGGTCCGGTCGCGTTACTGTTCGGCGTCGTCGGGCTCGCGTACGCGGGGCTGTTCGTCGTCCCCAGCGCGCCCTGTGGCGGGGCCGAAACGGTCGAGCCGCCGACCGCGGAGTTTGCGATCTCCACGAACGGGTCGACCGTCACGGCGACGTACGTCGGGAACGAGACCGTCGGCGGCCCGACAACCGATCGGGTTGTCGTCTCGGTTCGAAACGCCGCTAGCCCGGACACCGCCAGCCGGGAGTGGATCGACGGCGACGACACAATCTCTCGTGGCGATTCGATCGCGATCCCGCCGGGCGAAATCGAGTTCCAGCTCTCCGCTCGGGATCGTGTCACTGTTCAGTGGTACGGATCGAGTCCCGACCAGCCGGACTTCTGCCCCAGCGACAACAGATACGCGGAACTGACGGCTGTCCGCCTGGAGAACGCTTCGACGTTCTAGGGGACACGGATGGTGCTCCGGGACAGCCACCGACAGCGTTTTTCCCGGCGCGGCCCTGGCTGAGTCCGTGAACGTTCGCGGTGTCGTCGTCGAAGCCGAAGACCCCAAGACCGTCAGCACACAGTACGGCGAGCGCGAGCTCTGCGAAGTCACGGTCCGCCCGGACCGGGGCCGTGGCGAGCCGACGACGGTGACACTGTGGGGCGACTGGGTCGAGAACGCCGAGCAGCTGGAGCCGGGGATGGAACTGGCCGTCTACGACGCCGAAGAGCGGACCTATCAGGGCGAGACCCAGTACACCACCGGAAGCGACACGATGGTCGTCGTCGAGCCCGACTTCATCGTCGACGTGACTGACGTCCGCGCGTGGGTGCAGTGTCCCCGGATGTATTACCTCAACAAGATCGACGGCTTGCCGCTGGCCTATCCCGTCGTCAAGGGGACGATCGTCCACGAGGTGTTCGGCGACCTGCTGCGCGGGCGCGATCTCGACACCGCGGTCGAAGAGCAGGTCGAGGCCGCCGGCCTGGAACTCGGCCTGCTGGGACGAGATCGCGAGAGCGTCCGCCAGGAGGTCCGCGATCACGCCAGCGCCATCGAGGGATGGCTCGCCCAGGGCAGGCTGACCGGGGGCGACGGAGCAGCGACAGCCGCCGACAGCTCGGAGCGGGACTTCAGCCCCGCCGAAAGCGAGTGGCGCTCCGAGATGACGCTGATCAGCGAACGATACGGGATCAAGGGTCGGGCCGACGCCGTTCGCCGGGGGATGCCGGTCGAACTGAAGACCGGCAAGAACACCCGTCGGGAGCCTCGCTTTCACGACAAGATCCAGGCCGCCGCCTACGCACTGATCCTCGGCGAGCGCGCAGCGCAGGAGACCTCGGCGGCCGAGATGATGGGCGACGGCGGAGCGACTGCCAGCACTGACAGTCCGTCCGCGCTCGCGGCCGCGCCCGACACCGGGACCTTGCTTTACACGAAAAACGCTGCCGTCGAGCGCAACGAGGAGAGCGGCGACCTTTCGCCGGCCAAGGAATTCTCGATCGGCTCTGGGCTGCTGGAGTTCGTTCTCCGGGAGCGCAACGCCATCGCGGCCATGGAGTACGACACAGCGGTTCCGACGGGCTATGAGGCCGACGCCCGATGCGAGTACTGTTTCGAGCAGGACACCTGCATGGCCGTCGCCGGACGACTCGACCAGGAGTCGAAAGCCGGGACGGTCGGCTCGCCGATCCCAGAGGCTGAACGGGAGTACTTCGAGTCGTTCTACCGGGCGATCGAGGCAGAACGACGAGAGGTCCACCGGGAGTACGCGAAACTCTGGGAACAGGGCTCAACGGAGCGGGCCGACGACGACCGCGCGCTGGTGGATCTCGAACCCACAGGCCAGCGAAAGATCGACGGAGGCCGCTGGGAACTCCGCGCGGAGGGGACGGGTGCGACCTCGAAGATCCGTGAGGGCGACGTCGTCCTGGCCAGCGACGGCCACCCGATCAGGGGCGACGCCGAGCTCGCGAGAGTCGAACGGCTCGGTGGACCGCCGCCTGACGTCGAGGATGCGAGCGACAGCCCGGCGAGCGAGCGGGAGATCGTCGTCACTGCGGACGAACCAGTCGAGCTCCGCCGGTTAGACATCTATCCCTCGGAACTCTCGACCGATCGGCTGCTGACCGCGCTCCACGACGCGGTCCTCAAACAGCCCTCGCCGAAGAAAGACGTGCTCTTCGGGCGGCGCGATCCGGAATTCGACCGCCCGGAGGAGACGTTCATCGACAACAACCCGGCCCAGGACGAGGCGGTCCGGCTGGCAGTCGGTGCGGAGGACTTTGCGCTGGTACACGGCCCGCCCGGGACGGGAAAGACCTACACGCTGGCGACGATCGTCCGGGAACTCGTCGACCGCGGTGAGCGGGTCCTGCTGTCGGCGTTCACCAACCGGGCCGTCGACAACGCGATGGAGGCGCTGGTCGAGCAGGGATTCGAAGACATCGTCCGGATCGGGACCGAGAGCGGCGTCCGTGAGGACATGCAGCGATTCAGGCTCGAACAGACCGGCGAACCGGACGAGTTGGCAAGCGATCTCCGGGATGCGCCGGTCGTGGCGGCGACGACTGCCTCCTGTGGCTCGCGGATCGTCCGCGAGCAGGCGTTCGACGCGGCGGTCGTCGACGAAGCTGGCCAGCTCACCGAACCGGGGACGCTCGCGGCGACGAACCTCGCCGAACGGTTCGTCCTGATCGGCGATCACCAGCAGTTGCCGCCGGTCGTGCGGGCGGAAAACGAACTGCAGGAGTCGCTGTTCGAACGACTTATCCAGACTCACCCTGACGCGGGCGTGCTTCTCGATCGACAGTACCGGATGGCCCAGCGCATCCAGGCGTTCCCCTCGCGGGCGTTCTACGACGGGCAGTTACGTCCCGCGTCCGGCGAGGTCGCCGCCCGGCGTCTGGACGACCTCGACGGCGTCGACTCCTCGGCGCTCCCCGAACACCTCCGCGACCGCGTTGTCTTCGTCGATCCGGACGGGCACGCCCGCGGCAACACCAACCCCGAAGAGGCCGACGCGGTCGCCCGGATCGTCGAGGAGTTCGTGTCGGCTGGCGTCTCTCGGGCAGACATCGGCGTGATCGCGCCGTACCGCGCGCAGGTCGCCGAGATCAGTCAGCGCCTAGACGATGCCGTGGCGGTCGACACCGTCGATCGGTTCCAGGGATCGAGCAAGGAGGTGATCGTCGTCTCGTTCGTCGCCACTGGCGAACTCGCCGGCCCAATCTTCGAGGACTACCGACGGATCAACGTCGCGCTCTCGCGTGCGAAGCGGTCGCTTGTCCTGGTCGGCGACGCTGACGCACTCTCAACTGACGATACCTACGCGAAGATGGTCGAGTGGGCACGATGAGAGTACCGCGTGGGCGTGAGAGATAGCAGCGACGTGCGGGCTACGCGTTCGCGAGCACGGTCTCGCCGGCCCGTACCGAGTCGCCGCGCTCGACCGCCAGATCGCTGCGAGTCACCGACGGCGGGAACAGCACGTCGACGCGACTCCCGAACGAGATGTGCCCGATCCGTTCGCCACGTTCGACCGCGTCTCCGGTCTCGACGTGCGGATGGATTCGACGGGCGAACGCGCCGGCGATCAGCGTGACGCGATACTCGGGGAAGTCGACGTGGAGCCGCTCGTTGCGGTCCGACTCTTTCGAGAACGCCGGCCGATGAGCACCGGGCACGTGCGTCGTGTCCTGTATCGTCCCCGGCGTCGGGGCCCGGTTGACGTGGACGTGATAGACGTTCATGAACACGCCCACGCGCAGGCGACCGTCCTCCTCGCGGACGACTGACACTGTGCCGTCCGCAGGGGAGACGTACCCCGCTTCAGGTATCTCTCGGTCCGGATCCCGATGGAAGAACAGGACGGCGATCCCCGCCAGCGCGACCCCGGCCCCGACAGACGGCCAGACCCACATGACCGGGCCAGCAGCGACCAGCAGCGGGAACGCGTACCACCACGTTCCAGGCGCGAACCAGCGCGACATACCTGTCTCTGGGTGGCGACACTCGCTTAAGCCATTCGGCCTCGATTTTCTGTATAGTCAACACAGTATTTTACAATACCATTGACGACCTCCTCCCCTCGTGGAATGTTCAATCGTCTATCGCGAAGCGGAAGAGAACGGTAACTTTTTGCCAGTCGTCGATTTTCGATAGGATATGGTGGACGAAGTAAACCCATTTGAGAGTTTACAGGAGCAGATCGACGACGCAGCGGCGTACCTCGATGCCGACGAGGGCATGATCGAGCGACTCAAACAGCCAGAGCGCGTGCTCGAGACGACGCTCTCTGTCGAGATGGACGACGGTTCGATCGAGACGTTCCGCGCCTACCGGTCGGAGTTCAACGGCGACCGCGGCCCCTACAAGGGCGGCATCCGATACCATCCTGGAGTCAACCGGGCGGAAGTCAAGGCCCTCTCGGGGTGGATGGTCTACAAGTGCGCGGCCGTGGACATCCCCTACGGCGGCGGCAAGGGCGGCATCGAGATCGATCCTGCGGAGTACAGCGAATCCGAGCTAGAGCGGATCACCCGGGCGTTCGCGAAGGAACTGCGCCCGCTGATCGGCGAGGACAAGGACATCCCTGCGCCGGACGTCAACACCGGCCAGCAGGAGATGGACTGGATCAAAGACACCTACGAGACGCTGGAGAACACCACCGAGCCCGGGGTCGTCACCGGCAAGTCCCTGGACAACGGCGGCAGCGAGGGCCGCGTCGAGGCGACGGGCCGGTCGGTCAGCATCACCGCCCGCGAAGCGTTCGAGTATCTCGATCGGGACATCTCCGAGGCGACCGTCGCGGTGCAGGGCTACGGGAACGCCGGTTCGATCGGTGCGCGGCTGATCGAGGACCAGGGTGCGGACGTCGTCGCGGTCAGCGACTCCAGCGGCGCTGTTCACAATCCGGACGGACTCGACGCTCGCGCGGTCAAAGACCACAAGGCCGAGACGGGCAGCGTCGTCGGCTACGAGGGCGCGAGCGAACGGCTGACCAACGAGGAACTGCTGACGCTGGACGTGGATCTGCTCGTGCCCGCGGCGCTAGAAAACGCCATCGACGCCGATCTCGCCGAGGACGTTTCGGCCGACGTGATCGTCGAGGCGGCCAACGGCCCGCTCACGCCCGACGCCGACGACGTTCTCGCCGACCGTGACGTCTACGTCGTCCCCGATATCCTGGCCAACGCCGGCGGCGTGACGGTCTCGTACTTCGAGTGGGTACAGAACCGCCAGCGATTCGCCTGGACCGAACAGCGCGTCAACGAGGAACTCGAACGACTCATCACTGACGCCTTCGATGCCATGACGGCGGCCCACGAGGAGCACGGGACGCCGAACTTCCGGACCGCGATGTACGTCGTCTCGATCCAGCGCGTGCTCGACGCCGCGGAGAAATCCGGTCTCTTCCCCTAGGCGTTCTCGACTTCAACGCTCCTGGATGGCCGAGGAAGCACCCGCTAATTACATTACTTGTCTTATCGTTAGCGGACTTCGCTGACCTACCGGGCATATCCCTGTCGATCCGAGTGTCCGTGAGACGGACGAGGAGTGTCAACGCTCCTTCTTGGTGTATTTGCTCTCTTCCGCGAACTCGCGGCGGCAGAGTATAAGAAAATCTAGAGGTTATATTTAGAGATTATCCAGAAATAGTCCTCCTTGGCGTTGTGTTAGCTCGAAAAAACCGCTTGATATATTCGATGTACTATCTCAACGTAAGTTTTTAGTTGCTATATCCCATAGCAGTGCATAGGGAGGTGTGTTGAGAATGGCTACGAGCGACAGGACTGTCGAACCGGTCGATCGGCGAACAGAGGCGCGTGCGAAGGGTCCCGATTTGAGTCGATACGACGCTGTCCTCGCGGCCATTCCGTCGGTATTTCTCGGAGCGTTGCTGCTCGGACATCTGTCTCCGATCTCGATCCAGGCGGCGATCGGTCTCGGGGCCGTACTCGGTGCGATCGCGGTCGTGGACGCACTGTTCGTGAACCCGCCACGACCCGGCCAGCGTGCTCCGTAGTGGGTGACCGTCGTCGAGACGCGTTAGCTTTTGCCTGACTGGACCGAATCATACTCTTGGCGACACGTTTGCAACGCCTAACCATTGGGGTAGCCACCTTATACTAACACTCCGCCTAGAGATAGCCACGATTGCAACGCAGAAACGCCGATGGATCCCCGTTCCCGGTGTCAGTTTCTGTCAGGCAAAGAACTAACTGTGTGTCGCCCCCAAAAAAGACGTAACACCCTTCGATCTCGATGTTAGACGACAATATCACCACGAGCAAGGAAATCCACAGGCAGACCGGCAAGACGTTCTACTACGCGACCAGACTGCTTCCCGAGCGGATCCGCAAGCCCACTTACGTCCTCTATGGTTTCTTCCGGATCGCCGACGAGGTCGTCGACCAGTCCGATAGACTCCCCCCCGAACAGCAGTACGAACGGCTCGAATCGTTCCGGGCGAAGGCGCTCGGTGAGGAGTCTGCCGACGACGACGTCCTCTCGGCGTTTCAGTCGCTGCGCGAGCAAACCAAGATCAGAGACGCCGACGTAAACTCCTTTATCGACGCGATGGAGCAGGACATCGAGCGGGACCGCTACGAGACCTACGAAGACCTGGAGGAGTACATGCGCGGCTCGGCCGTCGCCGTCGGCAATATGATGCTGGACGTGATGGATCCCGAACAGAAAGAGACGGCCCGACCACACGCGGCGTCGCTCGCCGAGGCGTTCCAGCTGTCGAACTTCCTGCGTGACGTCGGCGAGGACATCACCGAGTACGGCCGGATCTACCTCCCGCTGGAGACGCTCGAACAGTTCGGAGCCAGCGAGGAAGACATCGTCCGGCGTCGAGCCACCGAATCGCTCAAAGCCGCGGTGCGCGCCGAGATGGCCCGCACTGAGCGCCTCTACCGTGACGGCGTCGCCGGGATCCGCTATCTCCCCGACGACTGCCAGTTCGCGGTGCTGCTCGCTGCCGTCCTCTATGCCGAGCATCATCGCCGCATTCGCCACGTCAATTTCAACACCATCGATCGGGACGCGAATCTGGGCCGGGCTCGCAAGCTCTACCTGATCGCCAAAACCTGGTGGCACTGGCGAAAACACCGCGATCCCGAGACGACGTTCTATGCCGTCAGCGCGATCCCGGAAGACGCCTCGATGCGGGATCACCACCCCGAATCGGTCGCCGACAGCGTGATGTCGGCGACCCACGAGTGATTGCCGTAGCGACGTCCTGCTGCCCGCCGACCCCGGCGGTCAGCGTCACTCAAGTCAATTGAGGTGGTCCGCTGGTTTGCGCGACACCGAGTGCTACATATCATCCTTAGATGATTATTCTTGGGGAAATATTTAAGGAATACTGTCTATCAAATGGACATATATGGTATATCGTATCGGTCGGATCGGTCGCGATGGTTTGTGGGGTGAAACATAAACGGTCCTCCGATGGATATTGGAGTGATAAATATGGTCAATGATGATAAACCTGTCATTGCTGACGTCGAAGTTCCGATAGTAGACCTGATCCCTGGTGCTACCCCAGAAACGGTCCGAGATGTCTCTCTGGACCTGACTGCTGTTATACGTAACGACGAAACCGTTGTACTGCAACTTCTGGTCCCACGCCGAGAGAGGTATGAAGCCCGAGAGATCCTGGCGCGTTTGGATGCAGAAATCATAGACGAGATCACAGTGGGGTCGGCTACAATGCTTCTCGTCGAGATACTCGACCACTTCGATGGGACTCTCGACCCTCCGGAGGACAACGAGGGTTCTGTGCTCAGGGGAGTGCGAGCCGACGGGAGGTGGCTGTTTCGTATCCAGTTCCCCGATCGAGAGCGGATGCGCGATCAGATGGCCCAGTGGAATCGTGACGATCGTGCGGTGAAATTGCTCTCTCTTTTCACGAAGACGTACGGCGCTGATTCGAATCCATATGGACTTTCTCTCACGGACTGTGTAACTCTCCGTACAGCGTACGAAGCGGGCTATTTCACCGTCCCACAGGAGACCTCACTCTCGGAACTCGGTGAGGACCTCGGCGTCTCTGATACGGTCGTCTCCCGGCGTATCCGGCGCGCTCTAGATACGCTTCTAGCACGTATATTCTCACAGGAGGCTGCATACGCGAACTGCCGTTCTACGGAGAGGCGTGACATGTATTGACCGATAGTGGCTGCTGCAAGTTCTTTCCGAACCAATTGTTCGGAGTTGGGCGGGCACACTGTTACAGCAGTTGGTATGAATTCCCGGGCTGATATGCCCGAGCGATTCGTGAGGGCTGTCGAAGCAATCCATAGATTTCGCCGGTCGGGTTCTGTCTCCCAATCGGCCGTGAGAACTCCTTCGCCAGCTACGACGACCCCGTTATATTTGTCATGGTATATCGACGCATTTTTAAATAGTATTTGTTTATCGGTCGAAGACAGTGGCAACTGTGAAACCATGCCTGAACAAACTGATGTTGCTTCTCGCGTAGATGACCCGCCACAGACCCGAAAAGAGCTCGAAGAGCAACTGCAGTCTCTGCTGATTGCTGCATACAGCAACGACGTTCGAGTCACGGGTGGGGTGGACGTCTCTACGGAAGACGCGACCTGGGGAATCGAAATCCTGGAACTCGCAAAAAAGACCGACGCATAGGTGCGCACGCATTGGTCTGTCTTGATCCGTGCTATACGTAGTCGCTCGTGGGCTCTGTGAGACCTACAGCTTCGTTAACAACTCAACTATTGTTATCATGTACTCAGCTTTGCACGTTAGCGTCAGCTGTTGAATGAACGAACAGGTGATCGATTTCTTCCATCAGGTCATCGACGCCACGATCATTATTGTCCCGAA
>NZ_JAOPKC010000035.1:0-22235 GCF_025517535.1 Halapricum hydrolyticum | reverse complement strand
AAACGACAAGTCTATCCACGCGATACTCTCGCTGAGGCGGTCGATTTCTGCCATAGACACTCAGAACTCGTCCGCCTCATCCTCTAACTTAACGCGACCTACGCCAGCGACACGGATCGAGGAACTGTGCATCCATTGTCCTTGATCCGGCACGTTCTTAGTTGGGGCACTGAAATCCGGCGTATATGCGCATTCTTCGGGTCGCCCAGAAAGTGTATCCCGAGGTCCCCGGCGGCGGGACCTACCACGTCCACGCGATGAGTCGCGATCAGGCCGCGATGGGTCACGAGGTGACTGTGCTGACGATCCGTCGCGACCCCGACCGGCCGTCGATCGAGCAGCGAGACGGATACACCGTGGTTCGGTTCGATCCCGTCGCCGCGCCGCTTGGCAACGACGTCAGCCCCGGCGTGGCGCAGTTTCTCGCCCGGGCGTCGGAGTTCGACGTGGTTCACGCTCACTCGCACCTGTACTTCTCGACGAATCTCGCGGCGCTGCGGCGGCGCGTGGGGGACACGCCGCTGGCGATCACCAATCACGGGCTGTATTCGCAGAACGCGCCCGAATGGGTGTTCGATCTGTACCTCCGGACGATCGGGCGGTGGACGTTCAATCGGGCTGATACAATCTTCTGTTACACTGACGAGGATCGCGATCGAGTGCAGGAGTTCGGGGTCGACTCGCGGATCGAGGCCGTCCACAACGGGATCGACACCGAGCGATTCCGGCCCGACGGGCCCGAGAGCGACCGGATCGACCACGACGGGCCAGTGGTGTTGTTCGTCGGGCGGCTGGTCGAGGGCAAGCGGCCCGGCGACGCGGTGGCAGCGGTCTCGCAACTGGCCGAGACGCGGAACGCGAAGCTGTACGTGGCCGGCGAGGGACCGCTGCGCTCGGAGCTGGCCGCGGACCACGTCGAGTTCCTCGGACAGCTCCCTTACGAGGCGATGCCGGCGGTGTACCGGGCCGCGGACGCGCTCGTCTTGCCCAGTCGTGCCGAGGGGTTACCCCGGACGGTGCTGGAGGCGATGGCGTCGGGTGTGCCGGTCGTCGTGAGCGATCTGGAGCAGGTCGCGCCCGTGGTCGGCGACGGCGGCGTGACCGTGCCCGTCGGGGACGTCGACGGCTTCGTGGCGGGGCTCGAGACGGTGCTCGATGGTGGCGTCGGGGATCCGCGGGCGCAGGTCGCGGGCCAGTTCGACTGGGCGGAGACCGTCGAGCGGACGACTGCAGTGCTGGAAGAGTTGTAGGTTGTGGGTGTCGTCGCACCGATAGGGCCATCGTTAGAGCTGGTGTGTCGTTCGTGGTGTTGATCATCGCTGCTATCGTGACGACAGAAAGAAATCGTGATTTCCGAAATCGTAGTTTCCGAAATTGCGAATTCAGAAATCGTCATTTCCAAAAGCGGTAGTTCTATGTGACCGGATCGATTGCTAGCGGTATGGCGCACTTCGTCGATCGAGACGCCGAGCTCGATCACCTCACGGACTGCTACGATTCCGAGCGGGCCGAGTTCGTCGTCATATACGGCCGTCGTCGTCTCGGCAAAAGCGAACTCGTCCGTCGGTCCATTGCCGATCGGGACGACGCGGTCTACTACCAGGCGGTCGAATCCACGGCACAAAACCAGCTCGAGCAGTTCGTCGACACCGCCGCCACACAGTTCCCCGCGCTACAGAACGTCCGCCGCGACTGGGAAGCGCTGCTCGAAGCACTCGGCGAGCGGGACGCGATCGTCGTCATCGACGAGTTCCCGTTCCTCATCCAGGACGACGACTCCCTTCCCTCCCGCATACAGCGCGTCTGGGACCTGACGTTACAGGACACGGCAATGACGCTCGTGCTCGTCGGTTCGTCGATCAGCGTCATGGAAGAGAAGGTCCTGTCCGGCAGCGCTCCGCTGTACGGTCGGCGAACGGCGACGATCGACCTCAAGCCGCTCTCGGTCTCCGACGCGCGCCAGTTCTTCCCGGCATATGATCCCGAGACGTCGATCACGGCGTGGTCGATCTACGGCGGGACACCGTATTATCTGCAGACGATCGATCCGGCCGAGCCGCTGGGTGCGAACGTCCAGGCATCGATACTCTCGGAACGCGGACTCCTGTATTCCGAACCCGAGTTCCTGCTTCGAACCGAACTCCGACAGCCGAACACGTATTTCAGTATCCTTCGCGCGCTCGCCCACGGGCGTCGCACCCCCAACGAGATCGCGGGCATGGCCGGCGTCGAGTCGGGATCACTCAGTACCTACCTCCAGAAGCTTCGTCGCCTCCGCCTCGTCGAGCGTCACATCCCCGTCACGGAATCGTCGACGACCTCGAAACGGGGCCGGTATCGGATCGCAGCGCCGTTGTTCCGGTTCTGGTTCCGGTTCGTCTACGGCGATCAGGACCAACTTCAGCTGCTCGGTGACGACGCGTACGACGAACTCGTCGCGCCGGAGCTGGCGGATTACGTGAGCCCGCTATTCGAACGGCTCTGCCAGCGCGCGCTCCCCGATCTCGTCGATCGGCAGTTCCGCGACGTCGGACAGTGGTGGTTCCGGGAACACGAACTCGACATCCTCGGGCTCGCGGACGAGGGGCTCGTCGCCGGCGAGTGCAAGTTCACGTCCCGGCCGGTCAGTGAAGGCGTCCTCGCGGACCTCGAACGAACCGCGTCCGACGTCCGATGGTCCGCCGAGCCAGCGGACGGGGACACGCTGTACGTGCTGTTTAGCCGCTCGGGCTACACGGCCGACCTCGAACGCGCTGCCAAGGCGCGCGACGATGTTCAGTTGTTTGGCCTGTCGGATCTGTTCGAGACCGGTTTCTAGCTGCTCGTGCGTCTGCTCGTTTCGTGTCCGGACAGAAACGCGATGTCGAGGCGACGTTCAGGCGTCGGTATCGTCGGTTTCCTGGCGTACCCGGTCGAAGTGGTTGCTGATACGATCCGGCATCGACTCGAACTCGTCGTCGCTCACACGCTCGGCGGTCTCGGCGTCGAAGATCCCCTGCCCGGCGACGTCCGCGATCTGGCCCCTGCGGTCGAGTGCCGTCTCGATCACCTCGCTGAAGCTCCGGTCGCCTTTCTCTCGTTTGAGGCGACGGTAGACGTCGTCGCTGATCTCGATGGTCTTGGTCATATGTCATATACCGGCATCCACACCCAAAAAATACGCTGCTGGGTGGCCTCGGCTATGTGTCGGGTTGGAGCGTCTGTTCTGCTGGGCAGGATGTTTTCGCTGGTGCGTCGAACGCGACTGGATGGGCTGTCTGGGACGGTTCGCGATTTCGCGGGACGTTTTTGTTTCGGTCGCGCGTAAAGCAGAGACGATGAGCAGGACAGCCACAGTCGACGAGCGTGGCCGGCTCACCATCCCACGCGAGATCCGCGAAGCGCACGGGGACAGATATCGGATCGTCGCACTCGACGACCGCGTCGAGTTGATCCCGCTCGGAGAGGACCCGATCGAAGGATTCCGTACTGCCGTCGGCGATGCCTTCGACGAGCCGTCGATCGCGGCAATCAAGCGGGAGGCACGCGATGCGGCTCGGGAAGACGCTATCGAGGACGGCACGGACGACTGAATCGCGATCGAAGCACAGTCGCCGGAGTGGACGGTATCGGGATCGACTTGACTGAGAATTCTCTGAAAGCCCCGACCGGCTCCAGTCCCGGGTGGTTCGAGACGCCTCCGGCGTCTCGGCATCACGAAAATCTCCGATTTTCGGTCGACCTTGCTGCGCTCCTCGCTTCGCTGCGGTGCTTGCTTCGGCCGGGTTCCCGGAGCCGGTCGCCCCTTTCAGTCCCGCCCTGGTGGCTTGTGTCACCGGCCGACAAGGATGGGACGTTCGGGATTCAGTACTTTGGACTTCGTGCGGACGAGGACAGCTGCGAATGGCTTGCTCATACTGCCGGCAGGATTCGACTCTTTGCTCGGGAGAGACGAACGCTTTGGCTTACCTGAATGGCGTCAGTCCTGCAGGTAGCCGAGGTCCTCCAGGCGGGCCTTGGCGTCGTCGGACATCGTGGTTTCGTCGTCCGGATCGGCCTGCTCGAAGAAGTCGAGCCACTCGTCGAGTCTGGTGTCGAGGTCAGCGCGATATCCTCGTGTGTGTCGAAGCGCTAGGGGAGTGTCTCGAAAACTGGACTCCGTAGCAGAGGTCAACAGTCGGTACTTCCCAACCGGCCTAAGCAGCGGAGCTGAAGCGTCGCTCTGATTGAGGAAGATGTCCGGTTCAGAAGTGTGCTTGAACTACCCGAACCGGACGGTGTTCTTTCGGCAGCAGACGTGAAAGATGTAGCGGCCGACGTGATTGGACAGCTCCCGATGGAAGGAATCGAGGGCTCGCCCCTCGATTCCGGTGATATCTGGCCGGTCGTCACAATGGCCAGCGTCAACCAGTCGTCCGTCTGGGATGTGACCTCCCAGACGGACGACACACCCTGCGACGATACCGTCATGGACTGGCTGCACACACTCCAGCGTGATCAGCTCGAAATGGCCACCAGCCTCCTGTTTCGTCACCTCGCCATGACGATTCTCGACCCTGACCGGTCGAGAATCGTCTCCATCGACTTCGTCGATAATCCGTACCACGGCTCTCCCGACGAGGACAGCGGTGAACTCTGTAAAACCACGCCAACCGACGGTACCACGACCTGTCACCGTTACTGCACCGCCTACGTTGTCTCGAACGGGAAGCCGGTGACGCTGGCACTGACATACGTCCGCAGCGACGAGAAGGAGGCCGACGCGGTCGAGCGCGTCCTCGACCGCGTCGGCACCTATCCCTTCGAAATCGACCTCTTGCTCGCTGATCGCGGCTTCTACAATGAACGGGTGATTCGTCGCGCACGCGACCTTGCAACGACTGTGATCCCTGTCCAAAAGAAGGGTGAGCGGATGAAAGACAAGCTCGCCACGCACTGCTCGTACATGACGACCTACCGCATGTACAAGGGAAGCGAGCGGGAACTGCGCTTCCCGCTCGCGGTCTCTGTCTCCTATCAGAACGGAGACCGAGGCAAGCACGGTGAGGTCGTTCGTGGGTACGTGGCGTGCGATCTCGGAGATCGCACGCCTACACAAGTCGAACGACGCTATCGGAAACGGTCGGCAATAGAGACGAGTTACCGGCTATTTCGCCAAGCACGAGCAACAACGACAACACAAGACCCGATCGTCCGGTTTGCGTTCGTGATCGTCAGCTTCCTGCTGGAGAACCTGTGGCTGGTGCTGCGATGGGCGGTCGTCGCCCGCCCACAGCGGGGCGGGCGCGACCTGCCCGAGCAGTTCACGTTCCAGACGTTCTGTGACTGGATTCGTCACGAACTGGAAGAAGAGTTAGAGCGGCGGTGGGAGATTGAGATGAACGGTGTCGGCGTCCCCGACGCGTACGCCTCGGCCGCGGGCTGACGGGCAGCCCGCGGCCTCGGGCCAGCTATGCGTCAGCAGCAGCACTCGTCAAAAACCGCTTCAACAACCGTTCTCGTCACTGTCTCTGTTCAATTCAGACCGATGCTTCGATTCAGCCAGCTACCGTTCCGAGATTGAACGGCTCACACCAACTCAACTCGGCTTCCGAATTCTCGATTGGGAAGTACCGACAGTCGCTAGGTCATCACTGGGAGTTCCCGGTGACGAGATACTGAAAACAGACGGGATCAGTGTGGCAACCCACTAAATTCTGTTCGAAGTAGCGTAGACCCTATTTATATCCAAGGGCTTTCAGACGTTCTTCGACACCCGCGTCCGTTTCGACGTCTGGGACGACGACGTTTTCCGAAGTCTCTTCAATTTGATTGAGACGTTCACGGAGACGGGTCTCGAATTCCTCGGCGACAGTAGTTTCCGTTTGCGACACATCCGTGGTCTCCCCAGGATCATTTTCGAGGTTATAGAGGAACCGTTCGTCCTCGACACCGTCGTAGAGGTATTTCCATCGGGTTGTCCTGAGGCCGATTCGGAGGTGTTTTTCACCCCGAACACGCTTCTCGGTGACGACGACTGGTTCCTCGTCGCGTTTCTTTCCTCGGACAAGGGGCAGAAGCGATTTGCCAGCGAGTCGCTCGCGATGCTGTGTCGGTATCTCCGCGTCGACGGCGTCGATGATCGTCGGAAGAATGTCTATACAGCGTACTAGATCGTCGACGGTCTCACCGCGAGGGATGTCCGATCCAGATGGAGGCCGTATAACGAGTGGGACGTGTGTCAGTTCGTCATATGGCAGATTCCCGTGTCCGTAGCGACCGTGTTCGTAGAACTCGTCGCCGTGATCTGCCGTGAGTACGACGAACGTATCGTCGAGATGGCCCCGCTCGTCGAGTTCTCCGAGAAGATTACCGATTTCGCTGTCGAGATACTCGACTTCGCGACGGTAGTTCTCTCGGAGTTCCTCGTGTTCGGCTTCCGTAATGGAATCCGGATCCCGAACAGCTGCTTTCCGCCAGAGCCACTCCGCTCTGAACTTGTTCCGATAGCTGAAATTATCTCCTCCAAGGTATGGCCCATGGACATCCATATACTGCGTCCACAGGAACCACGGGGTATCCGCGTCGTCGACGAACGACAGTATGTCGGTGTTGACCTCTTCTGCAGGCGTGTAAGGGGTGCGGCTAAGGATTCTGGACGCGCGGCTGGCAAGGCGGAGGAGCTTATCTGGGAGGCCTTCAAGCCCTTCGTCAGGTTCGAAGGCGACGACATCCTCGGCAAAGTGATCGAATCCTCGGTCGAAGTTGCGGCGTGCAGAAACGTATGGATTCGAATGGATCGCCCCGGTATAGTACCCGCCGTCCCGGAAAACCTGGGCGAACGTGCGCTGATCGTCGTCAAGATACCAGTGACCACCGTAATCCAGCGGATGTCGTCCGGTGAGAATCGCCGTCATTGACGGCGCAGTACTGATACCCTGTGCGAAGCAATTCTGAAAGTGTACACCTTCGTCAAGCAACCGATCGATCGTGGGTGTCGCTGACTCCCAGTTGCCCGTGGCCACGTCGTACCGAAGAGAGTCAACGACGAGGAAGAGAACGTTGGGCTTGCTCATAGGAAATGCCTCAGGGGCCACTCGTAAAGATGTTCAGTTTTCCGTGCGAGTCACTATGCTTTTCTTGAGCGGGCTTGAATTGCAGCCGTGGCTAGTACCGATCGGATCAATCTGACATATCTCATCACGGGGCTCCAGTATGGCGGAGCCAATATCGGAATGGTACGGCTCCTCTCTGGTCTTGATCCAGAAGAATACGACATCACCGTTATTGCTGTCGTAGAGACATCTGACGATGTCGTCGATTTGTTGCCGGACCACGTCACAGTCCATCGTCTAAATATCCCCGAAGTCACTGAGTCGTATCGAGTTCTGAAGCTTGTTCCCCTGCTTCGTGGGACTGACGTACTCGTCTGTTCGCTGTTTCACGCAAGTGTCGTTGGTGTCCCGCTCGCTCGATTGTTGGGGGTTCCTCAGGTGCTAGTCTGGCAGCACAATACACAACCGGCTAACAGCCTTCGATATAGTGGTTTTCACGGTATTTATCGTCTTGCTGATCGAGTGCTTGCGGACTCGAACAGAGTTGAGTCGTTTGTGCGCTCAGAATACCGGATACCGACATCCAAGATATCAGTCTTGCCTATCGCAGGCGTGGACACCGAAACATACTGCCCTGCGGATCCTGAAACAGACGCTGACCACATATCTGTCGGGACCGTAGGAAGATTGACCCCTGAGAAGGGATTCGACGATTTATTTCGCTGTGCACGTCAGCTCGGTCCCGAATACCAGTTCTATATCGCAGGGGACGGCCCAAAGCGGGAATGGATGGAGACACACACACCCAAAAATGTGACTCTGTGCGGAACAGTTCCAAATGAAGATATTCCTCAGTTCCTGAATCGACACGATATTTATTTTCAGCCATCCAAGCGGGAAGGGCTCTGCATGACCGTCATCGAGGCCATGTCGTGTGGCCTCCCTGTCGTCGGGAGTAGTGTCGGCGGAATTCCAGAATCGGTTGTCCCGGAGACGACTGGCTATCTCTGTGAGCCGGAAGATATCGATTGCTTCGCAGACCGATTGGCGGAGCTCGGATCGGATCCTAAGCTTCGACAGCAGATGGGAGCAGCCGGACGTGAACGTGTTATCGATCGATACTCACAATCCGTATTGGTCGAGAAATTCGAACAGGTCGTTCGAGGGGCTGAGACGCAATGACTATAAGGCCGTTTGCCGGGGGTGTATCGGGATGATCATTGCCACGCTTATCTTCCTCCCGATACTTACAGGGGTTCTCTCTACCTATCTGTATCGGCGGGCGGTCCCTCGATCGGTCTGGATACTGTCGTTCGGGGCGTTTGCAGTGCGAGTTGGGTACGTGCTGTTCGATCGAGTGTTTGGAGTCTATGCTGGCGGGGGTGATCAAGCAGGCTATGATACAACGTTCTGGTTCGTCGCACAGCAGTGGCGATCTGGTGTACTGTTTGCCCCACTACAGTATGGTTTAAGTCCCGGAAATACTGGGGACTATATGCTTCTGTATTCGTCGGTTTTCTCTCCTGCATATGCAGTCTTCGGTCATATAGTTACGCTTCCACGACTGCAAATGGCTCTCGTCGGAACACTTGTGGTGGTCAACGTCTACTGTATCGGACGGGTACTCGCTAGCCACCGGGTTGGCTTCGCTGCCGGGGCAATTGCCGCTGTGTTCCCTTACTGGATCGTACTGAGCGGGATCATCTATCGGGATATGTTTGTCGTGTTCCTGTTTTCGATGATGGCGTACTACTTCGTCCGGTGGCAATCCGGCGAACAGACGACAAAACTCCTCGCGTTACTATTCTTGTTCACCGGTCTGGCACTGAGTATGCGACTACAGAACCTGATTGCCGTCGGTGCTATGTTCGCCGTCGCGGCGTTCCTGATCGTCGGCACAAATATTCGCGGTTACGTTCTGACGGTCGTGACTAGTCTCGTGGCGGCTGCAGCGATGTATTCTCGATTTGGAAGCGAGTTAGTGCTTGACGAGTTGGCAGGTCGGAGGCGATGGCTTGCTCGTCCAAATCCCGGCGCATACTTGCCCGGGTTCGCCTACGAGTCTTTGTACGAATTTATTGTTTTCGCGCCAATCGGTGCGCTTCACTTCGCTCTTGTTCCCTTTCCCTGGCACGTGGTCGATTTTATGTCTCAAATCGCGTTCCTGCAAAATCTGTTCATCTGGTATCCGGTTATTGTCCTTTCGGTTATCGGGTTCAGCGATTGCTTGTCCACCCCGTCAGGCAGAAAAATCGTGTTGCCGTTGATGGCGTTCAGTCTCGCGGGAATCTTCGGCTATGGGATCGTCGAAGGGAATGTTGGACCTGCAAATCGACATCGCGCCCAGTTCCAGTTCGTGTTCTTTGTGCTTGCGGGAGTCGCACTCTCGAAGCGAGTTCGGATTTCAGCATTTTCCGAAGATGCGTCTCAAACCGAGACCTCCCTGGGTACTGACCATACGTGACAGCTACCGAATCGATACTTGCTACTGCGCAGCGTTATCAAGGGCACTCCTGTCAAGATAATCGTTGGCACTGCGTAGTATCCTAACGCGATCACCAACGCGACTATAAAATCTACTCTTGATATCCAAGATTCCGGAGCCGCTCAGTGACAATATCCGATTCGATATCAGTCATCTCATCGCTACTTGAAGACGCAACCACCTGACGTCGATCCTCTGATTTAGATTCCAGCCACGGAACACGGACGACTGGATCGTCGTATAGGCCTCGAGGATGACCCCATTCCTGTATCGGAATCGGCGATGCCCGTTCCCCAACGTAGTTCCCGTGATCCGCTGTGACGACGGTCTTACCCGAGATCCCATCAAGCAATTCTTCGACGTGTTCGAGTACGTATTCGAGGTTCTCCGTATATATCGACCAGAGTTCCTCACGTGAGACATCGAGTTCGCCTTTGAACTTCTGATTCCACACATTCTCGCCTGATGGTCCGCCACCCTCCCCGTCGATCTGCTGGAGATGCTCCTTATCGAAGTCCGTCTCTGCAGGGACGAACGGGTAATGCGGTTGCATATAATGGACGACAAGACGCTTGTGAGGGAACTGTTCGGCGGCTTCCAGTGCGGCCTCAGTCATCGTTTCAGCACGGACTGTCCCTGTCTTATCGTCCCAGCCCTCATCGAGCCAGACGTTGATCGTCTCGTGGAGCTGGATATCTCACTGGTCGCGGGTCTCCTCACGCTGAGGGTTAGCCGTCACGTAGACTGTATCGCAGAGATTCTATGGTTGTAATCCAGGTATATCAGCAGATGTTATGGATATTTCTGAACAGTTTGATCGATATCGTGCGATCGTGCGTTCCAGTCCAATAGTGCTACTGATAATAGCTGGATGAGTATAGCTCAGAGAAAGCAAGATCATTCTTCGAACAGTAATGTCTGAAAGGGAGGTTCGAAGGTACTCCCTTGCTTGTTTTAGGCTGCCATCTCCCAAATAAGATCTACCAATCTCCTCGTTAACAGAGGCTTGGGCTTGCTCCCATACGCCTGCATTTCGGATCAGACTTTCATGCTTTTGTAGAATTTTCTTCTTATCCCGTTCAAGTGAGTGGGTGGAACTCGACATACTCTCGTGGACTGTCCTGAAACAGAGGTAGTTCTCAACAGCAGCGATATCCCATTCTTGACAGAGTCGAAGGTAGAAATCCCAATCCTGCTTAGTCGGGAGCGATTCATCGAAGGTTCCGATATCGTCAAAGCATTCCCGACGTACGAGCACTCGAGATGGCGTCCCAATTTGATTGCCAATAAGCATCGATTCCGAACAGTCACCGCTGGGAGCGTCTGTCTCACAGTGGACTACTTCATTGTCTGGTGTGAGTGCGACAACGAGGCACGTTGCCAACCCAGCGTTTTTGTTTTCATCAAGAGTAGACACCTGGCGAGCGATTTTCGTCCAATGCCAGCGATCGTCATCATCGAGGAACGCAACGTATTCGCCATTCGCGTTTCGGATTCCCGTGTTCCGGGCTGCAGAAAGTCCCTTATTTTCGTCGTGGCGAATACACGTTACAGACTCAGGGAACTCGGCTACAATCTCGTCCGCATAGAATTCTGAAGATCCGTCATCGACAACTATCACCTCAATATTGTCGTATGTCTGCCCGAGCGCTGTTTGGATAGCCCCTCGAAGGTACTCCGGCCTCTCATACGTGGGGATGACGACGCTAACCAGCGTTTTAGATCTATCTTTGGTCATAGTTACTTGTATCCAAGATCCGCAAGGCGTTGTGATACTGCTTCCTGATGGTCAGTATCTGCTGACGATCGGTCCCCAGCGACGACTTCCTTTCTCGTGCCCGTATTCGTGACAAGCCACGGGACTTCAGTAAGAGCAGGCATACGAATCTCGGGCGGATGGCCGTAGATCTTAACCGGAACCGGCCAGGCCCGCTCGCCAAGCGCATTGCCGTGATCAGACGTCACAACTGTGTATTCTTGGAACGTCTCAAGAAGTCGTTCGATGTGGGGAAGCGTAAGGTCGAGATTCTCTCTGTAGGCCTTCCAGACTAACTCGACTGATGCCGAACCCTCGTACAGCTGCTCCCAGGTCGACAGTTGGTCGCGTCGGGCTTCATTGTCAGTTGCCAACCGCTTGGAAAGTTCCATCCCGGAATGCGAATTCAATTCTTGCTGGCCGATATCGCCAATAAATGGATAATGTGGCTGGATGAAGTGAGAGATTAGCCGCTTGTTCGGATATGATTCGTAGGCTTCGAGGGTTTCTTCGGCCATTATCTCTGGCATAACCGTGTGCAGTTCGTCGTCCCAGTGATCTTCCCACACGTTGATGACCTCGAAAAACTCGTTTTCTAGGTGTACGTTCACTTGGGGATTTGCAGTGACATATACTGTATCGCTGAAGTCCCGACCTTTGAAGTTGTGTTGAAGAAATTCAGGGGTGTTCGAAGCCTTTGAGGTGCGTTTACTCAGCTTGCCAGAAAGGCTAGACTGCTCGGCAAACATATCATAGCGGCATGCATCAAGTATCAGAAGGTTGTCCCAGTCCTCGTCTGGGAGATGAACGCCTTCGTGTGGTAAATGACTGTGTACCCTACGTGCTACGTATGGAAACGCGACTTTCCGCCACCAGAATCTGTTATTCCAATGCTCGATCCCTTTCTTTAGTGCGTTTATCATAGCGAGAGACTGTGTACAACCGAAAATCTTCTCTACGACCAATTTATATCTGCCGTTTTAGTACCGATACACGCGCTTATCCAAATTTAATATATTGTATATTTTATATTTATTCATATATATTAAAATGAGTTACTTGTGAGATTCCAGTAATGTCGATAGGGAATCGCTTATTACTTTAGCTGGATTCTAATGTACTATGTGGTCCAAGCTCAGAAAAGGAATAAAGTATCCTACTCAGATATTGATCAAGTCTGATGATGTTTTAGGCCGAGTTAGAGCCAAAGTCGAATATGAAAAGAATTCACAAATATCACCATTAGCAAAGATTAGGAATCCAGAAATGGTCGAGATAGGGACCCATTCAAAAATATTCCCACTTACAGTATTAAAACCGAAAGATAGTGGGATAGTAATAGGAGACCACTGTACAATTCATGAATTTGGATTTTTGGCAGGGAATATATCAATTGGAGATAATGTACGAGTGGCACAGAAAGTCAGTATGCATTCATTTGACCATAATATAGACCGGACTCAGGAAATTAGAAAGCAGTCTCTAAATAAAGGAGAAGTAATAATCCAAGATGATGTCTGGATCGGGTGTGATGTCACGATTCTCAAAGATGTTGAAATAGGAGAAGGAGCAGTAATCGGAGCCGGTTCAGTAGTGACAGATGATGTTGAGCCATATACAATTGTTGCAGGGAATCCTGCTAGTCAGATTGGTATACGTGATTAACAGGAGATAGTTTGTAAAGAGCGTGACGTCATAACTACACTCAGTATCTCACAAAGCCCGTTAGTTGAGAGGTCTGCTTACTAAAGTGTGACCAAACACAAGCAGCAAGCAGACGGTGAAATCCACGAGGACCAGGACCTTACGTTCTGGTCAAGCTGTAGTCCTGTTTAGACTTTACCTCCGAGGGTGACTCCATGACATACTTCACGCTCCAGGGGCTTTAGCGGGATTCTCATGGAGTCACCCTCGGACGGTGAGTGTAATTTCGATCGGGGACCCTCTCATCTCAATACCAGAGCAGTTCCCTTCCTGTGACATATCAACTGCTACTTCGTTGCGGAGATCGCGAACCTGATTCTAAACGATGCTGCTGCGCGACCAATGTTTTAGACCATCCTTGATCGCATACATCATAGTAGAGAGCCGATCACAATCGAACCATTCTTTACCATTGGTATATATCCACCGCTTGTGTCTGGCAAGACGTTACATCTCGTCTTTACGGAGTCTGATCGTCCGGATACTGGTGGTGACGAAGTATTCGAGATATCTGAGGATCTATCAGAGGAAAACGACTGGTTCGCACGCCTCTCAGAACTCACCACGTCGCAAGAAGGTATTTTTTCGTATGAGATATTCCTGTCACATTTAGTTCACTATGGGAACTTACTCACATATACACAATTATATTCGGAACTCAGTAAACGAATCGAGCGTGAAAACATCACACATCTCGCCAGTCACGGGCTTGAAAAAGGGTATCGACTTGTCGCTGAAGACCTTGCTGAAGAATACGACATCACGGTCGAACACCAACAGCAGGATCAGCGCACCTTACTCCCTACATCAAAGATTCTCTTTCGATTTTCTGTACTGCTCCTGTTCGTAGATCAGATCCTATCCATACTCAAGGAACAACTACTCTCCTCTACTTCTGTATCACAAAATCGACCGCTTTTCTTGCCATACCCTGGCCGTTACAAAAGTATGCTCCCGATCATTCGGCAAATGGAACATCCGTCTAATATCATTGTCACTCCCTTAACAATCAGTTGGCGGTTACTCAATCCCGTTTCAGACTGGCCAAAGGCACACACCACCAAGACATTGTCAGAATTCTCTGATCTCTCGACAATCAGAGCAGAACTGTCCGAACTATTTAGATTGCAAAAAGCGGTACTGACAGACAGCCTCGAGCTGAGTAAGAACGTCAACGAACAGTTAGAAGACGAATATGGCGTTCGGCTATCTCGAACGGTCGAGTATGTCTGCCGGGATACGCTACGTCGGGATATTAGTCTCGTCTTGTCTCTCTATTTAGTAGAGAACGCTGTCGAGCAAACAGAGCCTAGTTCGGTGATCGTTGGGGGAATGAATCCACGGGATAAATATATGCTTGAGATTGGTGAGAAAGCAAATGCAGATCTATTTTATATACCGCACTCGATCGCGTACAACAGAGAAATTATCCCCCAGATAACAGATACAACCCATTTTGTTGCAGGACAGGCTGACAAGCGAGTGATTCAGAATCAATATAAGGAAGAGCAACTCCCCGATATCCAGCCAATAGGACGACCATACCTAGATGTCTTGGCCGAATCAAGTAATGACCAATCCGAAAGAGGCGAAAAACAGAGAATCATTTTGGGAACTCAACCATACCCCGACTGGATGCGAGAGAGGTTCGTCAAAGAGGTTCTGGAAGTGATTGCTCAAATGGAGTACCGTGGAGATGTCTTAATAAAGATTCACCCATCAGAGTCTATAGAATACTACGATAATATAATTGGTCGTGAGATCGACACTTTTGATATCCAGATTAGGCAAGGCGATATCTCTTCATACATCTCTCGAGATACTACTTTAATAACTATAAATTCGAATGTTGGTATTGAGTCGATCATTGCTGGGGCCTATTGTATTTCCTATAATCCCTTTGAGCCGTTCACCCACCCATCATCATATATTAACAGCGAAGATGTACCATACACAACGACACCTAAAGAGCTCCAGAAACAACTTGAAACAGTGGCGTCAACAGAGACACGTAAAAACCAGATTCAAAGTATAGAAGATTCATTCAATTTCGGAAACAGTGCGTGTCGGATAGCTAAAAGAATTCAAGAGAGGAGTCGGTCTAGTTGAGGAATTAAGAAGCGACTGGTCATGGAACCCGCAGACCTCCTCAGAGAACGCTTAGACGTGGAGAATCAAGATACTTGGCTCTGGTGAATCGCTGGACAGCGTCGGCTTCGACCGTTAGAACTAGGAAGATGAAGCGGGAAATCGCCGATGATCCATGTCGAAAATTTCCCGCTTCACGAGCAAAGTCGTTCAGTTAGCTAAAAATGCTGCGCTCATCCCGACACATTGTAACATAGCAGTTTCTCGAACCAATTTTCAGGTGAGTTGAGTTTCAGTGCAAGGAAGTTGAGATACTTCTGAAGATGGTGTTTCGAGACACCTCTGAACTTCGCTAGCCACTGGCGAAGGAAGCTGTGGCGGTTCTCGCAGGTGTTTGTATGGGCGTCGCCGATGACGTAGGTGTCGGAGTGGGTGACGGCCAGATGGCCGTCCACCCCCTCCTTCTCCTCGATGTCCTCGTAGATCGAATAGCCATCCGTGCAGAGAATGACACTACCGTCGCCGTACTCCGCGATGTCTTCGTCAGCGTCTTCCAAATCCTTGCAGACGAGAAATCGAACTCGTCCGTCGCTCCGACGGACGAGTGTCAGTACTGGTGGTTTGTCACCCTCGAAGTCTCCGCGTCCCTTTTTTGAGTCCGCGCTCGCGCGGACTCTCATCCTCGTTCTCACGTCCTTTCTCACCAGCAGTCACGTAGATCTCGTCGGCTTCACACACCTCGGAAAGCTCGAATTCGTCGATGTCACCGCTCGTTTCTTGCACTTGGTGAACAAAGTTGAGAACGGCTTCGTAATCACGGTCAAGATCACGAGCGATCTGAGCGGTCGGCTCAGATCGCATCTCCTTGACGGTGTAGAACATCTCTTCGAGTTCGAAGCGATGGTGGCCGAAGATCGTGTCGGTGAGGTCGTTAAAGTACGTTTCACAGGCTTTGCACCAGTACTGCTGAGCGTCTTTGCCTGTGGTTCCTCGCTTGACGACCTCGTTGCTTCCGCAGTGGACGCACGTCACCGTCTCGCCGAAGCGGGCGAGACGGAGACGTTCAAAGCACCGTTCACGTGATGGAAGGAAGACTTGAGCAGATTTCTCATCCATCGTTGACTGGTCATTGGTTCGCCAGCAAAATTGGTGTTACGAGTTATCGGGATGAGCGTATACACTATAATATAGGCGATATCAATGAAGTCATATTCTCATACGCATGCATTCTATTTTCATCAACAGATTCAAAATCAGAATATGCATTAGAGATGGAGTTCGATATACTTTCCATCACGTCACTAATAGGACGGTATATTCCTTGCCGAGCAGATACATCACCCGGTGTTTCTAAAGATTCGCTTACGCCAAATCCACGTCCGTCAATTTGAAGCAAAAATGAAGGAATGCCAGCAGCGAGAGCTGGTATATGTCCGTGAACCCGATAACCCACATGTAGATCTGCTTTTGAGTACCGATTTATATAATCTGCGCTCTGAGATGCGTCAAAGATTTTTATTCTATCGTTTTCTTTACCAATTTTACTAATATATTTATACAGTATGGCTGAGGTGTTGGCAGCCCACGTTGCTTTTTCCCAGGGATAGCCTATTATCGGGATATGTGCATTCTTGTGTTCTCCCCGATGAAAAGCACATGTAATTACTGACCCTGGGTATTTTTCTAATAGGTTCTGGATTAATATATAATATTGTATCATGTACTTGGTCGAGTTTTGTGGTGGTGAACTCACAATTATTTCGTTAATCTGGCTTGGCGGGTCAAAAACTCTAGATGGGGGAAATCCATCAGGATAGTACCACGCTGGACAGCCGGTAAGTTCTGCAGCAACCCCGTGTTTACGAAGTACGCGCACCGTAGGGATATCTCTTGCACCCAAATACGGTACTTGATCCTGTTCAGCTATACGCTGAAGCAACTTGGTTGATTCGACAGTAAATGTATACTTATCTTCATCTATACCCTTCCAGCCAGGCCCAAGAGGAACAACTGTAGTAGCATCAAGGAGATCCTTCATTGACGGATATACCCCGGGATAGAAATCCGGCTGATACCCTGGCCCCCCTGCAAGAAATGCGGCTTTCGTGTCTGAGATCTCATCCATGACTGAATTTGGTACGTTTTCACGTACAACATCTACCATTAACAGTTCTTCTTCATCGATACCACCGACATTAATGAGAAGGGATTTCGCAGCATCTCGAATCAAGAAATCTCCACTATTCTCTTTCGCACCATGTAAGAGAGCAAACTTTGCCATACCTACGCTGTTGCACTTCAAGTATTTATAACTGGGTGGGGTGATGGTGGTCGCGTTAAGTTGGAGGATGAGGCGTTCGATGTTCAAGTTCCTATGCCCAAAATAGAACGCCTCAACGAGAGTGTCGCGTGGATAGACTTGTCGTTTTGTGGAGCGCCGGCGGACACCCGAGTGGGCGATTGAAGTCGGCATCCAATGTCATCTGTCGGGGATATCATTACGGGATTCAAGTCAGTTTCTCTATGAATTGGGGTCCAACGGAGTTACGTGGCGATCCACGAGTGGGTACATAAGGCCGATCTACAGCCGATCTCGACGGTCAACGCAGATCAACTTGCGGTTGACAAGAAGATGATCCGCCTGCACGGCCAGGAGTTCTGGCTATACGGCGCTGTTGATCCCAAATCAACTCACACCAAACATAGCCCGATACCTAGGGGGAGAACTATATCAGTTCCCATGTCAATATATTATCTGCCTCTATTCGCTTTCGCGCTTCTCTATTTACGACTATATCGAGCATCATCGGCGAGATTCCAGTCCCTGGTCGTTTGATCGATAGTTGCTCTCGCGCGATCTCCTCGCCTTGCTCAATATCCGTCGCAGCGACGAGACTTCGACGAGCGTACTCTCTGCTATCCGTTTCTGCAGGGATTGGCTTCTTTTTCATCTCCCCTGTCGTAGCAATCATTCTATCGACATTTTTCCGAAACGTTCGAATGTCTTCTGGATCCATCGCGTGATAGTGGTCATTTCCTTCGAGGGACTTGTCAAGAGTAAAGTGCTTTTCGATAATCGCAGCCCCGTTGACCACCGAATTTAGCAGAGTAACCATTCCATCGTCAGGCGGGACGTGATCTGAGTAGCCAGCCGTATACTCGGGGTATACTGTATCCAAATGGTCGATCATCCCAAGATTGGCGTTTTCGGGGTCGGTAGGATACTGGAGAATACAGTGAAGCAAGCATATCTCCGGGTCCTGTACCTCATCTTCAATGACGCGTACCGCTTTGTCAATTTCGCCGATCGTGCTTGCCCCTGTCGACAGTAAGACCGGTTTTTCCTTTCGAGCGATTTGCCGAAGGAGTGGGTGATTAGTGATATCTGCGCTGGCGACCTTGTATGCAGGAACGAGGTCCTCTAGATACTCAACGGCGTGAAAATCGAAGGGTGTCGAAAGGAAGTCCACGTTATAGTTCTTGGCCGTCCACGTTGCTATCTCTTCGAACTCCGCAACACCAAAATCATCATACTGAGAGAACAGCTCGTACTGGGATTCAGTCGACTCCTCGCTCGTGTCCCAGTAAACGGGGGAGTGTTTCGACGCGAGTTGATCCGCTGAATACGATTGAAACTTCACTGCGTCGACGCCAGCAGTGGCTGCCTCCGACACCATTTCTTTTGCGGCGGAAAGCGGCGAAATGTCTCTCTGTTCAGCTATATCGAAGTAATTGACACCGATCTCAGCGATCAAATACGGTTGCGTTCGACCGTCAATATCTGTATTGTTAATCTGCATTGTTCTGGTTGAACATTATTTGTTTGATTCTCTCAACCCCGTTAGTAATGTCGTGACCTTCTAATGCTTCACGCATCGTTTCGCGTTTTTCTCTCTCTGTAACGTACTCTTCAACAGCAGTCCGCACGTTTTCTTCAGTCACATATTCTGCCTGCCCCAAAAAAAGTACTCCTCGAGAGATGTGCGCATACGGATGTTTCTGTTCGCGATGGTTCTGAGCAATCGAAATCACGGGAACATTTAATGATCCCGCCTCATACAACGTTCGACCATTTGACGTGATGAGCAGGTCGGCTTGTTCCATGTGCTCCGCCATAGACTGGACATTCTGGTTGATTTCGACACTAATATTGGGGGGATACGTTGCTGTGACCGAATCAAGCGACCCCTGATCAGTATATCCTAGTCCCAGAACTACATCAAGATGTAACTCGTGATCAAGATCGGACAGTGCGCGCAAGGTTTTAGCGGTAAGATTGTTCTCATCAGTCCCTCCAAAAGAAATCATAATCCGTTCGACCGATGGGATTGCAGTCCGTGGGTCTGCATACCGAAACTCATTTCTCAGGCAGAAGTATTTGAACCCAAAATAGTGGTTTTCCGGAGGATTAGAATGTTCATACAACGCGTTGATCACTGCATCAGCGTGATCGGTACCAGCTCCTAGATCTTCGAAATTGACAACGCGGGAGGTGTATTCTTTAAGAGATTTAATATATTCCGCAGAAGTGTCAAGAATATCATTGGCAACTACATCGGGTTGAGTCGAACGAACGTAGTCCAGAAATGACGGTTCATTCTCGAAAATTTGGTAATCATAATTGCTTTCTTCTAATTTCTCAATTGCTAGGTCTTCAGTCGCCTCAACCGCAAACAAGACATCATGCTCAAAGAGACGATCAGCAATCGTGATTCCTCGGTAAACGTGGCCTGTTCCTGCATTACCATTCCCTATCAAGCGATAAAGAACCTGTTTCCGCTGTAGTTGACTCTCCGCAAGAATCCAGTCTGCATATGTATCAATGTCAATTCCTTCATACATTCCAACTTCGTAAAATTCAGAGGAATCCCCAACTCGACGGCCTTGCCTCACTATGTGGTTTTCCGAGAGAAAAATTCCTATTTCCTGATATATCTCATCCATCTGTTGTCTGTTCTTCCTGTCGCTTGCCACCGGTTCATAACCGTTCTCTCCATCTCTCCAGTAGATATGGGTACTATCTCTGACAAAGACAACGCTGTCAGCGTTGCTATCTATCCCAGCTTCAATTCCCTCGTCAATTGAGTCTACCGAAACCAGCGGAGCCGTGGGTTGGAAACAGAGGACATAATGGAATTCGTGGTCCACTTCCTCAAAGGCATGTTCAATAACTGGCGCAAGGGGAATTTCGTCCGTCGCTAAGCGCGTCGGTCGATCAATGATAGTATCTACGCCGTATTGTCGTCCGATCTGTGCAATCTCTTGGCTATCAGTAGTCAAGGCAACATGATCGATCCAATTGGACTTCTTACTCTTTTTGATTGCATGGGCGACGAGGGGATCCTCTCCCAGCTGTCGCAAATTCTTCCTAGGTATTCCTTTCGATCCTTTTCTCGCAGGGATGACAGAGAGAACATTATACGCCATTACTGAAAAAGTTCACACCGCTTCGTAAACTCTCTTCGATTTTGATGAGACATGTCCATGGCTGAGGCTCCACTCTGTCGTTCACCCACTTGATTGAATACCCATCCGTATTCGGTTAAGAACTGAAACCGACAGACTACGTTACGATGATGAAGTTATCGCTGTCGGCCAAATAGGGAGAGGTTGTGAAACCCGAACTCTTCCCAGATATTGCACGACACCGACTGACTTCTCTCTTTCCAGCAGTCCGTATCGAAGACATCGCGCGTGAGCGTGATGTCGTCCAGCGTGACCGCAAGCTCGACATCACGATGTTCGTCTGGACGCTCATCGCGGGCTTCGCCGCTGGCGGCGAAGCACGCTCTATTGCCGCCTACCGACGCTCCTACAGCATCGCTACTGGCTATAATCTCTTCCCATCCAGCTTCTAAGACCGTTATGCCGACGGTATCGCTGATCTCCTCGGCGACCTCCTCAACAGCGAGGTCGAGGAGGTCGCTGTCCCTCACCACCTCGCACCAGCCTTCGACCGGTTCCGCGGCGTTATCGCTGTTGACGCCACTATCGTCCGGTTACATCGATTCCTCTCGGCCTTTCCAGCAACCCACAAGGGCCTCCGGCCTCTAACTCTATCTCGTTCATCACGTCACCGGACAGTCGGTGATCTCGGGAGATCACCGACGAACGTACCCACGAGAGCACACTCTTCAAAACCGGCTCGTGGATGCGTGGACGGCTCTTCCTGCTAGATCTCGGCTTTTTCAAATACCGTCGCTTCGCGCTTATCGACGAAAATGACGGCTTCTTCCCGAGTCGCCTCAAGCGGAGTGCGAATCCACTGATTACTGAGGAACTGGAGGAATGGCGCGGGCGCGCTATTCCATTGGTCGGCAAGCATGTCTTCGACATCGTTGGCGACCTTCATCAGAAGGAAATAGACGTGACGGTGGAGGTTTCGGCTGAACGGCTCCCTATGACGAGACGCAGTTGGTCACTCCTAAACAGTTTCGAGTCGTCGGCATCCGCGATGAGGACGCCGACGACTATCATCTCTACATCACGAATCTGCCGAGAAAGGAGTTCCTGCCGTCGGATCTAGCGACTCTGTATCGGTGTCGGTGGGAGGTAGAGACGCTGTTCCGTGAGCTGAAGACGCAGTACGAACTGGACGAATTCGCCACGAGTAACCCAGATGTCGTGAAAATTCTGTTGTACGCGGCGTTGCTGTCACCACTGGTGAGCCGTGATCTGCTGGATCTGGTCACTAAGCAAGCTGATAATGAGATCGTGTTCCCGCCGGAACGCTGGGCGGCGACCTTCCGGTCGCACGCCCAGCTTATCCTCCACGAACTCGGTGAGTACCTTGGCTACTCGCCACCGCCGCTGTTGGAGCGGCTGATTGAAGATGCACAGAAGATCCACCAGCAACGACCGATCTTACAAGAGACGCTCGCTACCGCTACGCAACCGAGGTGTGAGTCTTAGCTAAAGACGAATGGTCTTCAGTGATACCGTGATCAGAGAGAAGTCCGTGAATCTTGTTGGCGTACTCGGTGCGATTTTCGACTAACGCTCTTGTGTAGCACATTGTTGATTTCAGAGCGTCGCTTGGATGGCGCGTTTGAGCGCTTTTCGGCCCGGTTTTCGGTATAACTTCCGTCGCAGTTGAAACGCTCTGAGATACTGTGTCAGCTTGTCCTTTGAGACACCTCGGTGGGGCGAGAGCCACCGTCGCACCTGCGACGCGTGGCTCTCGCAGGTG
>NZ_JAOPKC010000034.1:0-24237 GCF_025517535.1 Halapricum hydrolyticum | reverse complement strand
GCAGAGTCAGATCCTCGAAGCACAGGGGGACGCCATCTCGACGGTTCTCCGCGCCAAATCCGCCGAAGCGATGGGCGAACGCGCCGTCATCGAGCGCGGCATGGAAACCCTGGAAGAGATCGGCAAAGGAGAATCGACGACGTTCGTTCTACCCCAGGAACTGACCTCGCTGGTCGGCCGCTACGGCAAACACCTCACCGGCAGCGACACCAAGACCAACGGCCACGAACTCGAAGGACTCGACTTCGACGAGGAGACCCGGGAGATGCTCGGACTGGACGCCATCGAGGAGATCCTCGAGGCGACCGACGGCGTCGACATCGAAGAGATGGAGCGGGAAGCAGAAGCAGTCAAGTCCGGGAATATCGGGGACGACATCCAGGATCCCGACGAGATCATCGAACGCGCAGACGACGAAGAGCCCTAAGCGGAGAGGGACACAGCGTCACCCGATGTAATCGTTCAACATCGCACCGAAGCCGGCCGCAGCAGCGGCGACCGAGGCCAGTCCACCGACACCCGTAAGCACCAGTCCGGCGTTGAGAGCCGCAGCGAGCACCAGCGTCGCGAACCAGTGGTCGTCGATGTCGACCAGTCGGCCGGCGATTCCCAGGAACACGGTCGTCGCGCCCAGCACGACAGCGACGACAGAAGCCACAAGCAACACCAGCGCGACCGGAGCCGCGATGACGGTCATCCAGAGCAACAGCACGACCAGCCCGGCAGTCAGCATCGAGAGCAGTCCGTAGAGCAGCGATCCGAGCGGGCGCGCGCGAACCGCGCCGATCATCCGGTCGGTGTACCGAGGGGTGAACGTCGTCAGGAACACGCCACCCAACAGTGTCGCCACGAACGCGATCACTGCGCCGCCACCGAGTCCGATTACGAGGTCCGACGATTCCCCGAGCGCACAGGACTGCAAGACGATACGAAAGGCGGCCATGCTCGATGCTCAGCAGCCATAGAGAAAAGTCCTGTGACAGCCCGAGGACAAACGACTTAGTGTCGGCCGACAAACTACCAGGTATGACGGACAAGCCACAGTCCGGCGAGATCTTCGGCGTGCCGTACAACTTCGAGCGACCGAGCATGAAACGGCTGCTGTCGTCCTACTGGCAGCCCGGCGAGGGCATGCTCGTCGAGAAACCGTTCGGCGTCGGCTACACGCTGAACCTCGCGAACTGGCGGTCCTGGATCGTGCTGGCGATCGCCGGCGTCCTGCTATATCAGGAAACCAGCGGCTCCGAAGAACCGACCGAAGAGACAGAAGACGAGGAACCGGTCGAAGTCATCGTCGACTGATTATAGGAGGTTCCGCAGCACCGTCCCGAAGCCGACGGCGCCCACGAAAAACGATACCAGGCCACCGATTCCAGTAAGCGCGAGCCCGCCGTTGATCCCTGCAGCGATCACCAGCGTCAGGAACCACCCGTCGTCGTGTCCGACCAGACTGTCGGCGATCGCGAGAAAGGCGATGGCCGCACCGACCGCCCAGAGGACGATCGCGAGCACGAGCAGCGCGACTGCAACCGGAACTCCGATGATCGTGATGAACAGCACCAGCGACAGGAGCAGCAGCGCGATCAGCGAGACGACGCCGTAGACGAACGCACCGACGGGGTTCTCGCGCACTTCGGCGATCCGTTGCTCGGTGTAATCGGGGGCGAGGGCCACCAGGATCGCCCCGACCAGCAGCGTCGACAGGAACGCGCTGGCGGCCCCACCGCCGAGGCTGAAGGCGATGTCAATACCACCGGGATCGGGCGTGTCGAATGTCTGTAGAACGATCGATTTCATGGTAATAGATCGCAAGCAGCGAACAAAAAGCCTGTGACGCCCGTCAGAAGTCACTCAGTTTCGCCTGCAGTCCGGCAACCAGCTCGGACTTGCGCCGCAACGCACCAAGCGAGACCGGCAGCTGTTCGGTCACTTCGGTCACGGCCTGTCGGAACGTCTCGGTTTCGCCGTGCTGGCCATCGAAGGCGTTGCGAACGCCCTCCCGGACCTGCCAGACGCCGACAGGTGCCCAGTAGTCGTCGGTCACCTCCCGGAGGACGAGACACTTGGCCTGGCGACCCCGGTCGTTGAGATGTTCGAGCACGCCCAGCCGCGAAGCGTAGTACGCGCCGGCAGTCTCTTCGACGTAGCCGGTGCGGCCCTCGTAGCCCTCGTGGGCGCTGGCGAGGTAGTAGGCCTCACCGGCGGGGTTCCAGACGCTGTCGGGCGCTTTCATCTCGACGAGTTCGAACTCCCACTGGCCGGGCGTCAGGACGACCCAGTAGCGGTTGCCCATGTACTCGTTGTACCACACCTCGGTTTCACTGATGGTCGAGGCGTTCCGGATCCCCCCGCGGAGGAATTGCCCGACGGTGTCGTCGACGGCGGTGATCGACCACCGCGTCGGGACCAGTCGCCGGTCTCGCCCGCGACCCAGCGCACCCGCAGAGAGAATCGTGTTGATGTCATAGACGTCGAACCCGCGTCGGTAAAGGTAAGTCATCGCACCCTCGGCCCGCCAGTCGTCGTCCTCGAGGGTCTTCTTCACTGGTCGGGGGACGTGGGGGTTCTCCGCGAGCGTCGCCGACTCGGCGCTGGCGCGCGGGCCCGTCGGTGCACCCACGTCGTCCAGTGAGAGATCGATGTCCGGCTCCCCGTCCAGGCCGACCTCGACGTCGACGGGGTGGTCGGCGATGGCAACCTCCCGCTGGACCCCGACGAACCCGTCCCAGACGTCTCTGACGTCGACGTTGGCCGACCGCGTCGAATTCAGCAGGCCGGTCCGTCGCTGGAGGACCTCAGAGACGCCCAGCCCCTGCTGGTACCACTCCCCGGAGGTGGCAAAATCAGCGGCGTCGCCGTCCGTCACCGGCGAGAGCACACCGGTCGAAACGTTGGGGTACGACGACCTGCCGACGAATATCTCGGGGGCAGTCGCGCCGAACAGCGACTCCCCGGAGACTGCCCGCTCGAACTCCCGCTCGACCTCATCGAGGTAGTTGGTGATCTCGTAGGACTTCTCCTCCGCGAGCCGTCGCTTCTCGGCGGCCTCGTCGCGCTGAAAGTCCTCGATGAAGTCGTCCAGTCGCATCTACCGACTGTTCGGCGTTCAGCGTCATGAATGTTGTACTTATGACGACCGCCGGGGACGGCCAATCGACGAACTGCGATCTGTATCGGATTATCTCTGCTATATGTTATGTTTAACCAAGATGTTCCCGCCCGAGTATCGGGTTATGCACTCACGGTTGGTTTCACCCTCGATCGAACCGCCGCCGGACCGCTCGATCTGGATGACTGCGATCCTGTTTTACGGTGTCGGTGACGTGGTGACGACTGGAATCGGAGTCAGAATGGAGGGGCTCACCGAAATGGGGCCGCTCCTGGCGTTTCTCATCGAGCAGTACGACCTGGATTTGGTGGCGACGTTCGTCGCCGCTGTCGGGGTGAAAGCTGCCTTTTTCGGTGGTTGTTATGCGGTATGGATGCGCTTGCCCCGGCCACACTGTGTTTCCGTTCCACTCGGATTGGCACTCGTTGGCATATCGGTAACCGCGTGGAACCTCTATCACGTGATATACCTGGCCCAGCCCTTCTAGTGTCGGTCAGACTAGCGGCTGTACTACGAGAATCCGTCTTTGAAAAACAGACGGAGTGCACTGTGGGAAAGAACACGGCTGTTCTTCGAGAATCGGCTACACGTCGCCGAGAGATCGCTACAGATTTCGCTCCACTCTCGATCGGTCCGAGTATCCCGCCGAGGTGCGAATGTCGGCGAGATGTTCGTCGACACTGAACCGTTTCCCGTCGGTGATCGCCGGTGAGCAAAACCGGAGTTGCCCGCCCGTGTATTCGAGAACCATCTTGTGGGGGACCCTCGTCACGGTGTACTCCATGTCGTTGAAACGAGTTTCCGAGACGGTCGTCGTTCTGATCCCGGGGATGCTGGCGTCGTTCTCCTCGGCCCACGCTTCGATTTCATTGAGGCGCTGCGTGAGGTGTTGAGCGACTGGAACCCCCTCGTAGTCGCCCTCGTGAATGATTCCGTCCCCGACGACGTGGATCGTATACTCGGAAACGAAACCGTCCGCCGCCAGTGCCTCGAGGGTCTGCAGTCGGTCGAGATGTGGCCTGATCGCAGTCCGCGGAGCCAGCGACCGAACGTAGAGCTCGAGCGAATTTTGTCGGCCTTGTGTCATAACATTCACGATTATCCTAACTGTGCCGTTCGGGGTTTACCGTCCAAAACACCTCCGTTGGATCGCCACGGTGTTTTTCGGTTACGCGGCGATCCGATTTCGCCACACGGCTAGCCGAACATCTTCCCGAGCGTACCGCCGGGGCGGTCGCTTCAATCGACCAGATTCTGCGATTCGATCTGTTGCCAGACGTCGTTCCCGTCGGTGGTGATACCGTAGACGCGTCCTTTCTTGCGCTCCTCCGGAACCAGGAGTTCGACGAGCCCTCGGTCACGCAGTCCCTTGAGCGCCCGGGAGACGTGGGCGATACCGATATCGGCTTCGTCGGCGATCTGTGATGGCGTGGCCGGCCCCTCGGCGAGGCGCTTCAGTGCAGTGACCCGGTAATCGGAGCTGATCACGAATCCGATTTCGTCCCATTCATCCGACATTTTTGTCCCCGCGTGTCTGCTCTGCTCGCAGCCGTGCTAGCCGGAGGTGTGACACGGATTCGATAGTCTCGAAGGATTCGGCGACCTCCGCGAGGATATCCGAGAGGTTGGCCATATCTTTGACGTACGCGTCCCGTCGCTGTCGCCACGCCGATCGGGCCTCGTCGTCGGTAAGCAGTGGGATAGCCCTGTCGACAATCCCGGCCGCGTCCCGGAGGTTGACGATCAGCCCGGCCCGCTCCAGTTCCAGGAAGTTGCCCATGTCGTCCTCCCCGACGAAGGAGTTCGATCTGATGGCCGGCGTACCCAGCAGTGCTGCTTCCGTAACCATGGTCTGTGTGTCCGCGACGAGCAAGCTTGCTTCGGCCAGTGCGTCGTGAAGCTTCGCCGGGTGGAGATCGAACGGGCGGGCAGGGACCGTCGAGAAGTCGAGCGAGTCGTCCTCGTCGGAGACGAATACCGTCGCTTGCTCTGCCAGGCGCTCGATCAGTGGCCCTCGCACCTCCGGCGTGAGGCCGTCCTTGCCGACGTCGTGGTGGGAGCCGAAGGCGTTCAGCCGGAGGATGACGTACTGCTCGTCGGGCCCGACACCGAGATCGTCCCTGATCGTCGGATCGGCTTCGAACACCGACGGGTGAAGATACGCCGATTCCTTGAACCCCTCGAAGGTGTAGTGAGACTCACCCAGGTCTTTCCGGAAGGCCGACGGCGTCAGAATCACGCGTGCAAACGGCGTCGATATCGCGTGATCGAGCGACGTGGGTTCGGAGTCGAGAACGAGTATCGAGGGCGTTCGAGAGAGGAGCCCCGCGTGGGCCCCGTACGCCCCCATACCGAAGATGAGGTCCGGATCGAGTCGACGGACCGATCGGGCGATGTGGTAGTAGTGACCGGGCAACTGCTTGAACAGCGATCGCCGGTCGGTGTCACAACTCCCATAGACCGTGTAGTCCAATCCCTCCCAGTCGAGCAACGCGAGCGTACACCCGTAATCCCGTGCCAGAATGGACGTCCGATGACCGCGCTGTTGTAACTTCCCGATCACATGTTTGTACATGTGGACGTGGGCAGGCGTGTTCGTAAAGAACAGATAGTGCATCACTCTCTACACAGTTCAAACTGTGACGGTATTGTTAGTCAGCCCTTGCGAGTGGTGAACACGACCTATCCCGACTTTTCTCAGGTGGGCCGATCCACCTCTTGGCCCGACGGACGTCTCGACTGTCCGGGGACGGCGGTCGAGAAGTGATACGGATCGCTGAACCGAGTTACCGCTCCGACCGCTATCGGGTGGTCGATACGGAAGGGACGCACAGCGATCCGTACGAGGGGTGTTCGTCTCACCCGTCTCACGGTAACTGCCTCCTACGCGTTCGGAAACGGTACAGTCAGGTGTACGCTCCTCATAACAACGACGGCAGCCAGATACAAGCATTTGCAGCATGAACTACTTCGTCTGTCAGCACCGGTGCGCGGGCCACCCGAAACGGAGTTCGGTCCCGCTGTCCCCGGACAGGTGCGCCTGATGTGGCCCTGGGAACATCTCGCGCTGGCGTACCTGTTCGGATCGGTCTTCCACAGAGTCGCGACCGGTCGTGGTCCGGCCACTGCAGCGGTCGGTGCGATCGCGATCGCTTCCCAGCTGCCCGATCTGATCGACAAGCCGCTGGCCTGGACGTTTGGGGTGCTTCCCAGCGGGCTCTCGCTAGGCCACTCCCTGCTGTTTGCGGTTCCGCTGTCAGCACTGGTGATCCTGCTCGCGCACGCCAACGGGAAAACGACTCTGGGAATCGTGTTCGCACTCGCCTACGGCTCGCACCTGCTCGGGGACGCGACGTACTCGCTTTTGACCAGCGGTGAACTCGCTACCGGGTTCCTCCTGTGGCCGCTGATCCCGGCCTCGCCCGAGGCCGGCATCGGACTCCTGTCCCAGGCGGGGGTGTTCTTCGATGCGTTCGTCGAGTTCCTGGGAACGCCGCGGGGGCGCCTGTATCTCGTCTTCGAGGCGACGCTACTGGGTGGTGCCACCCTGCTCTGGCACCTCGACAGGCGACCGGGGCTGTCGTGGTTCAGGCGACAGCTTCGTCCGTCGACGGAGTGATCCCCGTGCGATCAAACGGACAGAGCTGTCCCACGGACTGCTATCCGTCAATTCCGGATCGACTTCGGGCGGTCACAACGGCACCTCAGCATAGCGATTTGTATTAGCAGATGCGGTACTCCGAGTCGGATCTGGCTTCGATAGTTCCGTCGTCACTGATCCGAATCTCGTGTTGCTCGCAGGTAAACCGGAGCTCGTTCGCCCCGCGATCGGGTGATGGCCCTCCGAAGACTGCTTCGATCGCCTCGGGGTCGATATAGTCGAAGATGACGACGTCGTCCTCGACACCATCGAGTTCGTCGAACGCACGGTCCAGCGCGAGTACGATGGCTTCCTGCCGGCTCCAGTGAGTGAGAACCGTCCACGACTCGGTACGAGTGTTAGATTGCACGACCGCCAGTAATTGCGAACACCGTATAAATCTCACCTTTTCAATTTTGAATTAAAACAGACCAATCACAGGGATGTGGCAAGTACCTGGGAACCGCGCGTCGTCACGGAAGCGAACCGATACGGCCAACAGGGCCACAGACAGAGCGGCAACTATTCTGGATGTATTCGTGAACAAGTGGTAAGAACACCTAATGCGGTAATGCCTTCATACCAATGTATGGCTCATAGCGACGGAGAGAAACAATGTCCTACCGGCATCTCGTCGGCAAGGAAGGAATCACTTACCGAGAGTAATATGTACCAAACACACTCACGGGAATCGAGTGTCGTTTCCGGCCCGACGAGGGTACTCGAACCGGCCGCAGACCCGTTCGGATGGACAGGGACTGGCCGATGACGAGTGATATCGATAGCGACGAGCAACGCTCTGAACCGGTCGACTGGGAATCCGTGTCTCCCGATCCCGACCTGAAGGACGATCTCGGGTACGAGCTCGGAGACATAGACGTTATCGAGACCAACAACGGCTCGGGACAGATCCTGCTCCTTCCACCGGACGAGGAATCCATTCGGGACAAAAGTTTCATGGTCGCCCAGAAGAGTTTGCTCGTCGATCTGATCGACAGTTGTTAGCTGATTGCAGGTCACAAGTACCCCTCCTCATACTGCCGGCTGTACGTTCGTACAGATATTCGCCACCCCCGGGGTGGCGAATTATTTCGAAATGTTACAGCCAGCAGTATCAGAGAGTCGTTCGAGTGACAACCACTCATGGTCACGAGAATCGGAGGCTTTCGAACGACATCGCAGTCCGCGCCAGCGGACAAGAAGCTACCGAGAGGAGGACTCTCGGTCCATCAATGTAGTAGGGAGTTTTTGACTAAGGAGTCGGCATCCAAGACCCCACACGAATGTCGTCACAGAAAATCCTGATCGTGGGACCGGAACAGAGCCGGACAGGTGGTGTGTCCCGCTACATGGCCGAGCAACAGCGGCATCTCGATGCCGTCACGACAACCGTGTACGAGACTGGACCTGCCAGCGCCGCCACGACACAGGCCCTTCTCGTCGGAGTCCTCCTGTCGGCCTGGCGGATGGTGCAGTTTCCGCTGGAGCGACGGCCCGACGTCATGCACGTCCACTCGTCGTTTCGTCACTCGTTTTATCGGAACTCGTTCTACGTCCTATTCGGGCGGTACGTCTGGGGCTGTCCCGTCGTCCTCCACGTCCACGGATCCTCGTTCGATACGTTCCTGCAGCCGGACTCGCGGGTCGTGTCGTGGTTCCAGTCGACCGTTCTCAACGCGACTACGCGGGTTGTGGTCCTCTCGTCGTACTGGCAGTCGGTGCTCGCAGAGGTCGTACCCGAGGACCGAATCGTCGTCGTCCCGAACGCCGTTCCGACCGGGGAATACGACCCCGAATATCCGGAGACGCCCCACGTCGTCTTCCTCTCGAACCTCATCGAGCGCAAGGGCATCACCGAGTTCGTGGCCGCCGTCGAAGCCGCGAGCGACGACCCTGACGTGCCGCTCTTCCAGGTCACTATCGCGGGGAGCGGACCACTCGCCGACCGCGTGGAGCGACTTGCTGCCGAACACGATCACGTGACCTACCTCGGCTACGTCGACGAGGCCGAAAAACGGGCGTTGCTCTCGTCGGGGACGATCTACGCGTTGCCGACGCGGGCCGAAGGCCTCCCGATCGCGATCCTGGAGGCGATGGCGGCGGGAATGGCAGTCATCTCGACGCCGGTCGGCTCCATCCCGGAGGTCGTCGGCGAGGACAACGGTCTCCTGGTCCAGCCCGGCGACGCCGACGCGCTCGCCGGAGCCCTCGTGGAGTTGCTGGCCGATCCGGATCGTGTCGATCGCATGGGCCGGACCAACCGAGAGGTCGCCGTCGCGGACTACTCCTGGGAGGCCGCTGCCGACCGACTCACAGAGCTGTACGCGACGGTGGACGACTCCTCGACGGCGCACGCCGCCCCGGTCACGGCGTCGTGATCGCACAGGGGGTGCGACCACAGACTGTTTCGAGACGATACAGCGATCCGCATCACTGTTCGGGAATGTATTTGCGGATGAAGCCCAGTCGCATGTTCGTGTGGTTCTCGACGAGTTCGACGAGCAATATGTCGTCCGGTTCGAGGCTCCTGACGGCCAGGGCGATCACGACGGCCAGCAGCGCAAACGAGACGGCAAAGAGCATGATCATCGGGAGAGTGACTGGGACCAACTGTCGGACGCCGAAGCCCAGTGGAACGAGCACGCTCGGTATCGCGATAAATGCCCGCCGGGATCGGCGAGTGAACGGCGTGATACCGAACCGATACCGAAGGAAGACGTAGACGGTGGCGTTCAGTAGGATGTAAGAACCCGCTGAAGCCACGGCGGCACCCATAAATCCGTACCGCGGGATCAAAAAGAGGTTCAGCAGGACATTGACAACGAACGCGACGACGTTGGAGACGAGGATGACGCTGGTCTCTCCGAGCGCCGACAGCGTCTCCTTGTTGCGTCCCACTGCCGCGTTCGTAAAGAATCCGATCGCCAGGATGGCCAGTGCACTGCCACCCGCGGCGTACTGGCTCCCGAAGACGATCGAGATTATCTGGTCGGGAAACACCAACAGGGTCACGAACAGCGGCACGAGGAGGACGAATATCCACTTTGTCGTGATCTCGTACACGTGTTCGACGGAACTGTTGCTGTCACTATCGATCCGGGAGGCAACCGGGAGGTACATGTAGCCGACCGCACCGAGAGCGAGCGTCAGCACGCCAGCGAGCGGATACGCGGCGTTGTAGACGCCGACTTCGGCGGACGAACGGAAGTACCCCAGCATCAGTGTGTCCGTCCGTGTCAGGAGTGTCCCCACGATCGTCGAGACGATCAAGGGGGCCGAGAATCGCGTCATCTCGCGCGTGTGCAGTCGGAACGCCCCGCGAATGGGAAACAGCCGATTGAGGAACGCGTACGTGAGAACCACGGTGATGAGGAGGGTAACGAGGTAACTGAACCCGGTCGCGATGATCCCCACACCGGATGCCAGGAGGATACTGACCAGCGCCAGGCGGAACCCGGGATAGAACACGTTCGACGTCAGAACCTTGTACGTCGTGTTCTCTTGCCCTCGTATCGCAGCGACCCCGACGGTGTAGACCACGTACACCGGGATAGCGATCACGAAGACGACGAACAGAGCGGCCGCTTCGTTCGACTCGAACAGCTGTGGGACGATAACCGGTGCGCCAAGTATGAGTACGATGGCGATCAAAACGGACAGCCCGGTGGTGAACAACAGGCCAGTGAGCCACGCGCCCCGGACGTCTTCAAGGTCGTCGAACCGGGCCATGAAACGCGGGATACCCTGGGTGTACCCGGCAGCCCCGAGTGTCGTCCCGAGCGTGAACACGGCGAGTGCAACGCTGAACTCACCGTAGCCGTCAGGAGTCAACAATCGCCCGATGACGACCCGTTCGAGTAGCTTCGCCGCCGAGCTCACGATGGTGGCGACAAACACGAAGACGGCGCTGGACAGTATCTTCCCAAGGTCGCTCTGTTCTGCACTCATAGCGTGTGCTCAGACGGGTCAATCCTCTTGGACGTATCCGAGTGCCTGGAGCCGAGACGAACGCGTCTGGTCGTCCAGCCGCTCGTAGCTCGCTGGCGTCCCAGCAGTCACGTTCCGCCGTTCGTTCCCCGGAACGACGAACCACGGGACAGTTCGCAGTTCCGGCACGTAGAGGTGTGGGCTATGGCCGTAGTGTTTCAGAAAGACCCCCCGTTCACCGAGTGCTTCGCCGTGGTCGGCGGTGATCACCGAGCGGCCATCCAGCCGCTGTACGAGCTGTTCGGCGTGTTCGATCGCGATCTCGACGTTCTCGGCGTACGCTTGCCGGAGCTCGTCCGGATCGACGTATCCCTCACGCACAGCCCTGGAGATGCCAGCGTCCGGAACGTCCAGCTCGTCTTTGTTCGGGTTGAAGACGCCGAACTGGTTCTGTTCGGACAGCTTGATCCCGGTCGGACCGATATACGGTGCGTGCGGTTGCATGAAGTGGGAGATGATCCGTTTGTCCGGGTACTGTTTGTGCATCTCCACCGTGAGATCGACAATAGCACTCGGGGGAACCGTCCTGAGTGACTCGTCCCAGTGATCAAGTACGTCAGCGTAGCAGACACGGAAGAACACGTCGTCATCGATGTCCTCGACGAACGGATTCGCCGTTACCAGTATCGTATCGTGGAACGCTTCTCCCGAAAACGTGGCCTCGATGAACTCCCGACTATGTGACCCTTGAGAGACGATCCGGTGTAGTTCGCCGTCCATCGTGTTGTGTTCGGCGAAGTAGTCGAAGCGACAGGCATCCAGAATGATGAGATTATCCCAGTCTCGGTCCATCACGTTCACGTCCGGCCCGTATCGACGTCGAAACTGAACCTTCGAGAGGGCCCGTTCCGCCTCTCTGACGAACACACGCGGTGATCGGATCGCGTACAGCAGATTCGACAGTGTGTATCGCTCGCGGAGACGAGTTGACGACATCGAGTGTACACAGACATCTCCCTCGTATTGTTATAGTTTGTTTACTGCACACTGGGCCGACTGTCTCGGCGCAGCGAGATCCACAGCCACGGCCGACAGAATCACACTGCAGGCTGGACGTTCTAGAGATGTTCGGTCAGACCGAATGCGGAAATAGTGCAGCTGGCAGTGTCACTCACTCGAATCGACAGTAATCCAGAGTGAGAGTGTACGGTACGCGGTATCCTCGTCGACGTTCTGCGGCGGCTCACCCCGATAGACGTGATACTGCAAGCGGAGGTTCTCGCCGGTCATCGTCGGCGTGATCGCGTGGGGTTCAGTCCAAGTCTGCCCGGGCAGGACAGTTTCCTGTTCCTGCAGGACCCGCTCAGTCTCGCTGACGTCACCCGACGCGTCCACCCGCTGGAGCGACACGACGGCCGTGTACGTCGTTTCGACGCCTTCGTAATTCTCGACACGGAGCGTCAACTGTTCGCTCGCTCCGGCATCGAGTGTCGAGGGGTATCCGGACGCGACGAGCTCTCCCTCGTCGTTTTCGGTGAGCAGTGTCGTACTGGTGTACGTTTCACCGCTTGCAGGGAACGTAACGGCGAGCCCGATCGAAGCGAGCGCCACGACGACGGCCAGGACGAGTACGACTGAAAGCAAGCGGTTTCCGTCCCGGTCAAATATTGTTCCCAGCGAATCACGCACCGCCCAGGACGGGAGTTGCAGTCGCTCGTCGGCGGGGACGACGCCCCGTCGAGTGACCGCGGCAACCGTCCCGGCGAAAACAAATGCGTTCAGTCCGAGAAACACCGACTGTGAGGAAAGCGAGCCAGTGAACGGCGTGACGAGAAGGCCCAGTATCGGAACGATCGCGACGCTGAGGCCGAACGACAACACCAAGCGCTCGCTCCAGGACGGACGACCTCCGTGTGCGAGTCTGTGGACCGTGGGCGTGGCCGACTCGATCGGATCGTTCCCGTCGACGGTCGACTGTCGGCGTGGAAAGAGGACAGCCAGCAAGAGATAGCCGGGGACGAACAACACGACTACCAGACCAACCACTGCACGCAACGGCGGAACGGCAGCCGGGTAACCAAACACGAGTCCGTCGAAGACGATGAGTAGGACCGTGATACCGACGAGATCGGTAGGAATCGCAGCAGTGATCCCGCCGATCCCCTTCGTCGTGTTTTTTGTAGTCACCATGGTTCCCCCGAGCAACCGCAGGCTATCGATATGGGGGCTTCTCCATCCGGGTTCTCTCTCTCTGCTTTCATCCGTATCGGCTACGTACTCTCGATAGACCCATTGTAATGGTGATCCTTCCGGCCAGTGTCGTCAGGTCCGTCTCGTCATGTCGATTGTGTGTCGGTATATCCGGGCTGGCACGCACGTCGCTACAGGTATCCAAGGTCATCGAGTTGTTTCCGCATTTCCGCATTGAACTGGGCGGTGCGCGTCTCACCGATCGGCTGGCCGAATCGCTCGATCCACTCCTCGGCGCGGTTCCGGAATCTATCGACTGTGTCCTGGTTTCCGTCACGTCGGTCGACGAGCTCGCTCGGACGCTCGAACAGCCGTGAGTACGACCCTGCCGTGTCGTATCGATATCCCTGCGTTCGGAGCGTGGTGAGGTCGCCAGCGGGAAAGTCCTCGACGGGGAACCGTTCATTATAGGCGCTGATCGCTTCGAGTTTCCCTCTCGCGCGAATCCCGCCACGCTGGGTGACGGCGACGTCCCGCTGTCGATCGCGTACGTCCTGACCGGCCGGGACGGGGTGGTCGACATCCAGCTCCGAACAGAGCATCTGCATCACGTCCGCGTGCTGAACGAGCCCCCCGTTCGGTAGCCCGTCGAGACCACTGACTACCAGCGGTACCCGTGACACAGCGCTGTGAGTGGTCAACATGTGTGCGAGCAGCCCGTGTTCGTCAAACAGCTCGCCGTGATCTGCCGTGACCACGACGATCGGATCCGATAGTTTCGCTTGCGCGTAGTCTATCAGTTCGCCGGCGAGTGAATCGACGTACGCGATCGCCGAATCGTACATGACACGCAGTGCCTGCCACTCCTCGTCGGTGAAGGGGTCGTCCTGCGCGATATATCGATGGAGGTTACTGGACATGTCGAGTGCGATGTCGACGGCTTCGTCGACCGTCACTGGGAGGTCATCGACGAACCGGTCGCGCCACGTCACCGGGGGGACGTACGCGTGGTGTGAGTCGCCGTGGTGAATGTACAGAAACAGCGGTTCGTCGTCGGCTCCGGCGTTTCTGATGTGTTTCTTTGCGATCTCGTTGCTGAGATAGCCGACACAGTGCTGGTTGCCGTCGGTCGTCAGGCCGCCGGAGTGCCGTCGGATATTCAGTAGCCACTTCGCGACGGACGTCGGCCCGGCTTCGGCGAGCAGACTGGATTTGACCAGGTAGTGGAAGTCGTCAAACCCGCGATCGAGACCGGTGCTCGCGCTCAGCTGTCCGTTCGGAGAGATGCAGGCGGTTCGATATCCCGCTCTACCGAACGCCTCGGGGATCGTCGTGATCACGTCGGGGAGTTTCGCGTCAGTCGACCACGTCCGGTGGGCCGATGGGGCCTGTCCGGTCAGGATACTCGCACTCGAGGAACGCGTCCAGATGTCGTGTGAGAAACACTGGTCGAACGACTGGCCTTCGGACGCGAGGGCCGAGAGGTTCGGAGTCGTCTCTCGGTCGTGGCTCGCAAGCGACGTGTGATCGAAGCGGATACTCTCTAGAGTTATCCACAGGATATCTCTTTGGGACATGCTCAGGTTTCAGGGAACGAAGTACAGTTCCGTATCGCCGTTCGAGAAGACGCGGTCCACGCCCCGCTGGCGTTCGAGAGACTCGAAAGACCCGCGCGAGAAGCGATACTCTCGATACGCGGTGACTTCGCGCTCGTAGGTGTTCCGGGAAAGTATGAGATACCACTCGGAGCCCGGTCGGTCCTGCAGGTTCCGTAGTTCACTGTCGTTGATGGTATCAGACAGACGGGGGTCGCTATCGACAGAGCGCAGCGCGTCGTGGTACCTGTCCGGTTCCTGGACGACGCCGCTGATCACGGCCGAGTCGCTCGTCACGTCGAACGTCGTCTGGTAACCGTCGATACGTGATTCCGTCACGTGCTGGTTGGCGAGATTGAGATACGGGGAGTTGAAAAAGACCACTGCGGAGAGCACGAACAGCACCACGAACACGGTCACAGCGGACGGTTTCATGACTGTCCGAAACCGCGTTTGGGAGAGTTTCATCAGCCCGTATGTCATCGCAATTGCGCCGAGAATCGTCACGATGACCATCATGAAACTGGCCTGTCTGAAGTAATACCGTCCGACGTTGCCGAACAGGTACGCGCCGAAGACGGGTGCCGTCAGAACGAGTCCGCCGACGAGAGACAGGAGCATCCGTCGGGTATCGGCCGAATCCTCTAGCCACGCAGGGCGGTTGGTGAAGGCGGCAACCGCCAGCGTGACCGCCGCAACGATGTACAGCGTACTCACGGTGAACAGTTTGAGGTAGATCACCGCAGGACTCGAGCCGATCGACTGGAGGGAGTTCGACTGTGTGCCGATCGCAGCACCGGCACCGGGGGACGCTCCGGAAACGTATTCGCCTAGCGAGACGACGATGATACTCCCCGTATCTAGCACGCCAGGGGACTGGATAATCCAGGCGACGTAGGCGATCACGGAGAAGAGGATGACTGGAGCCAGCGACCGATGGTCCCACCACGACTGCGTGTTCGACCACCGGGAAGCCACGAAGCCGACGAGAGCGAACGCGACAAGTAGCAGGATGACATTCAGTGCCTGCATCGGGTGCAGCAGGATCGACGCACCGATCGTGACCAGCACGACGGCACTGAACGCCGTGGCAGACCCGTATCCTGAATCGGGTGATCGAAGATAGCCGACGATGAGGTACAGGATAATCGGCACGAACAGCACCGCCTGGCTGCTCGGGTGCGGAAAGAGATTGGTCGCGAACTGGTGTATCGGGACGAGCAGAAACGCCGTGAACGCACCGACGACCAGCGCCGTCTCGCCGCCGACGACCGCACGAACCAGCAGCGGGACGAAGATGAAAAAGGTGATTGCGATGACTGGCGGGATCAACAGGGCGGATTGCCACACCGAAAACCCGGTCACGCCGGACAGGAACGCGGCGAGCGTGTGGACCGCCGGGTAGGCCGTTCCGTAGGGTGTCAGTGTCCCGGCCGTGAGTTCTCTGGTTATTCCGGCGTGGGTCATCGGGTCGTTGACACCGTAGTAGAAGTATCCCCGGATAAGGGGAAGCGCAACGATCGCGAAACTCCCGGCCCCGCCGAGGACGAGTCCGAGACGCCGGTGCAGGGCGTTGGTCGTCGAAAACGAGACGACTGCCGCGGACAGGTAGGCGATGCCGATGCCGACCCAGAAGAGCGTCGGTGTCGACGCGTAAATAGACAGTTCGTAGGCAGTCGCAGGGTTCGCGTGTGCGATCAACACGGCGACCGTGAGACTCACAAACCCGATGAGCCCCGCGATCGCAGTGAACCGATCGCCGCCGTGGGCGAGCTGATTCATCATACCCCACTCGATCCATGAGATGCGTAGTTATCATTGTCCTACCGGTCTCGATCGGTTCACTGCTGTCAGAGGGGATCGTCGAACGTCGTGTTATGAGCCTGCTACTGTTCTAGACGGAGCTTACTCAGTAGTATGCACACAAACACTTTCCAGACGCGTGGACAGTGTACGTCCATGGATCTCTCTCGCCGACGGTACCTACTGGCCGCCGGGAGCGCTTTTGGCTTCGCAGGATGCTCAAGTGGTGGCACGGTCCCAGCGGATGCGCCGACAAACTACACGATACACCCTGACGTGCCGCCCCTCGAAGACGCGGTGTACGATCTCGATCACACAGTCGGGAAGAACGGAGTCGGCGAATACGAGACGATCGCCGACGCGTACCGAAACGCACGTGCAGGGGACGTGATCGGTCTCGGAGACGGGAGCTACTCACTGAAGCCGGTAACGACGACGATCAGCGATTCCCCTATCGGATCGTTCGGCTCCCTCGAAATACCGGAAATCACCGTGATCGGCAGGGGAGCAAATCAGTCGAGAGTGGATTTCGGGTCCGAACACGAGGTGCTCGCGCTCCCGTCGTGGCAGTTGCGGCACCTGACGGTCACGGCCGGGGACAGTATCGTCGGGCCCCGGAACAACACCTTCCGAACGTGTCGCATCACGTCCCCGATCATGGACCCGCCAGGGTACGGCGGCAAGTCCCACCAAACCGAGACCGACGACGTACTCACCGCGTCCGGCCTGCCACGGACACCGTCGGCGGCCCGGACCTATTACGGACTCGCCTTCGACACGGTCCTGAACGCCGTCGAGGACCTCGGGTTCGACAACACGGGTACCGAGCCGATCGACGATGCGTTCGAATCGGCATACGAATCGGGGACGCTCATCGAGTTTCCGCCGGGCGAGTACCTGACCGAACGCGAACACGAGGGAGATAACGTCTCCCGGTTCGGCATCAGGGGTCTCGGCACCAGCCGCCGGGACGTCCAGATCAAACCGGTCGAAGGCGCGAGACTGAAGTGGCTGAACGCCACCGACAGCGGCCCACACCTGGTCGAGAACCTCTCGCTACACGAACGTAGCGACGACACGAGTCAGTTGTCGCTGCGACTCACCACGAGTGGGGGATCGGTCCTCAAGAACGTCGAGTGGCTCGGCCGGACGCCGAACGACTCCGATGTGGGGTACTCACTGGCCGCGGAGGTGACTGACCAGGACGGCGTCTTCGTCATCGACGGGATTTACGCTGGCCTCGACGAACCGGCGATGGAGGTGTCGTACCCGAACGGCGTCGCCTTCCTCCGGTCCGGGCCGCTACACAAAGGAGAGGTCGTCCTCAGGGATCCGGTGATCCACGAGCGCAACTCCGCTGCAACGCGTTCGACGGCACCGACCGGCGTACTGACCATCGAGGGCGGGGAGTTCGTCAACAACCAGAACGCGAACATCCGCTTCGGTGCCGGCGATCATCCCTCGAAGGTCTCCAGCGCGACCGGCTGTTACGTCAGAGTCGATGGATCGCGCAACTCTACTGACGCCGTCCGGGTCGAGGGCGAACGGTACACCGGGGCGGTCTTTCGTGACATCGAGATCGAGTGGACCAAACGGGCCGCCCGAGGCGTCATCACGTTCCCGGACTACGCTACCCACGGGAGCGCGGAGTTCTACGACTGCGTCGTGCGCAACGACGGCGAGGAGACACTGACCGTCAACGCGGCCTTTTCACCGGATTCCAACGACGATGTCGTGTTCGACAACTGTAGTTTCACCGGATCCGGCCGGGGTTTCTACGCCGATAACCGCGATGGATCGGTGATCCGTGACTCCTGTATCGACCTGCCTAACGGGTCGATACGAGGTTTCGAAACCGTGAACGCCGATCGATCGGATTGCAGACGTCCACAGGCACCCGACGCCGTGACCCCAACGATCACCGCGAACAAGAGCGGGGAGACAACGGTTGACTTCTCGGCGGCGGACTCCACGTACCTTGATGGAGCTGCCACGAGCTATACGTGGGAACTCGACGATACGACCGAGACGGGCGAGACCATCTCACGGACGTTCCCGGAGGCAGGCACGTACAGCGTCGCGCTCGCTGTCGAAAATGAGAGCGGAGAGACGAACTCAACGACGACCGAACTGATCGTGAACTATCCCCGGCTGGTGTGACCTACCCTTCTACCGTGATCTGTCCGTCCCCGTAGACGGTGACCCTGTACCCGCAATAATAGAACGTCACTTCGCCGGGCGGTCCATCGGCCAGGTCGTCGAACATGTGCTCCAGGGACTCGACGTCGATCGAATCCTGCAACGGTGGGAGTTCAGTCTTCTCAACGCCCTCGTGAGACGCCACAGCCGTCAGAATCGAATCGACCGGGAACTCGTCCGTCGTCGGCGACTCGTGTGTGGTCTCCCGGGCAAGCTGCGTGATCTCAACGTCCCACGCCAGCGTTGTATCGCTCTCGGGAACGATCTGCCATCCACCAGTAACATCGATACCGTTTTGATGTGACGAAACCAATAGTTCTCGCAGGACCTCGTGGAAATCCCCTGCAGGCCCGATATCTCCCCCTGAAGCGTGTTTTTCTATATCTTTAGACACGATAGCAACGATTGGATTCGACAAGATAAATAAGTTTTCCCTAAATAATTGGTATATATACATCTAGTCGCACGCTATCTGGACCGCAGGCGTTCGTGTCCGTACATATCGGCTTATGTTACTCACATAATCAAAATCATCCCCTTTGTGAAAACATGGCACAGTAATGCGTGTAGAGACCGAATGTTCTCTCGTGAGAGAGCCAATCATGGACGAGTGTCTCCAGTTGCTCGCCGACAGCCGACGGCGTCGGGTGATCCGGTGTCTGCAGGCAGAGGGTGGGACGACAGTCGAAGACCTCGCAGTACAGCTACTCGCCGATATCCCTGATAACTCCCGTGAGAAGATCCACACCGAGCTCCATCACACGCACCTGCCCAAGCTCCAGTCCTACGGGATCGTCGATTACGACCGCGACAGCGGGGCCGTGCGGTATCACGCCCACGACGGGCTCGAGCAGGTCCTGGATTCACTGCCGGAGCAGACGCTCGTTCCGCCCGCCAAGGCGAAAAACAGGTAGCATCACGTCGACGAGTCGGGTCTCTCGTCAGTTCTGTCGAGTTGCCAGGTGAAGATCGTTTTCAGGACGACGACCGGGCTGTTCGTCTCGCCCGTGCCCCAGATCGCGGTTTCCGACCGTGGGTCGGACGGGGTCGCGTCGTCGCCGTTGACCAGGACACTCGACTCGCGTCTCTTGCCGTTCCCGTGCCGAGACTCGCGAGCGCGACGAACGTCTGCGCTGCGTACGCACTCAACCCGAACCGTTCGAGTTGCTCGATGGCGACTGACGATGGGTCCGCTGTTGGATCTGGTGTCACCACTCGGAGAGTAGCATGAACCCAGCCAGGTAGGCTGGGTGACACGCAGCAGCAAGGTGGTTGGGTTGGGACACAGCACTGGTCTGCGTGCCAGTTGCAAGGTACGAACCGTACCGTATATCCCTTTTGTGATTAACTGGGTTACGTGATATCACAGATATATTTCGGGAGCGACCAACCCCAGTCCGGACTCCAGAAATGTTACTCGGATACTCACAAATCATTCGGGGAAGTCGTATTACGGGCGAAAAAAGCGATGACATCCGACAGACGCCTGTCGGGCTGTCCGTCCAGTCACGAATGGAGTGACAATACATATCTGTTGTCGACGCGTACCTGTATACAAGGCCCGGGAGTTGTCCCGGGCGGTTGGGACACAATGAGCACGAAGGAAAACCTGGAGGAAGCGATCGAACTCCTCCAACAACTCGGCTTGAAAGAGTACGAAGCGAGGTGTTTCGTCGGACTGTCACGCCTGGAGACGGGCACGGCCAAACAGCTCAGCGAGATGACGGAGGTACCGCGCACGCGCGTCTACGACGCGATCCGGGTGCTAGAGGCACAGGGACTGGTCGAGATCCACCATTCGAGCCCACAGCGGTTTCGGGCAGTCTCGATCGCGGAGGCCACCGAGACGCTCCGTGATCAGTACGAGGCGCGCGTCGAGCGGTTGCAGAACGCCCTCGATACGATCGAGGTGGTCGAGCAAGACGACGAATCACCCGTCCAGAAGGTGTGGTCGATGGTCGGTCAGGAAGCCATCGAAAACCGGACAAATGGACTCATAAACAAGGCGAGCGACGAGGTCGTGCTGGTACTCGGCGACCAGTCACTGCTGACCCCGGAACTCGTCGACACGCTCAACGCGGTCGACGACGACATCGAGTTGATCGTCGGCGCGTTGGGCGAGCCACTCCAGGAGCAGATCCGGGACGCAGTACCGAACGCAACGACGTTCGTCTCCGGGCTGGAGTGGCTTCAGGGAGTGAACGATACCCAGGACGAAACCGCGATCGGCCGGCTGCTCATGGTCGACCGGTCGACGCTTCTCGTGAGTTCGATCATGCCCGAGAGCAAGGAGGAGCGGGCTATTTTCGGTGAGGGGTTCGGGAACGGACTCGTCGTGGTCTCCCGGCGGCTCATGGCTCAGGGCCTGCTACAGAACCGCGATCCCAAACACTGACAGCAACCGCTGTGAAGGATATGTGTCCGCGGCCGGGCGGCAAATGTCGAGTTCTCGCGATAGCGGTGTCCCGGTCGGCACGAAAAGGAAGGAATGCCGGAATGTGGTGGGTGGGTTTGGGAGCTACTTCGACGGTTTCCTTCCAGTTGGAACGCAACTGATCAGGCCGGCTGTAGGTCCGCGCCAGGATTGGCACGAAGATACCCGTCTGAGGTGGGGCGATCGATTGGGGGATCTATCATCGTGATCGGTAACCGATCACGATCAGCGGGTGGCCGATCCCGGCACAGCCAGCCGACCTGACAATATCTTCGGTTGGAATCGGGTTGTACGTTAACATTGGATATCCACATCCAACGGGACATACGACAGAACAGGGGGCGTCAAGACGACGTGAACTCACCCCGGGGTCAAGTGGTTCGCGAGACTCCGTCTCTCGTCATCACGGAAGACTACGTCTTCCGTACGACCCCGGGGCAGTCGCCCTGTACCGCTTGTACACGGACGGCTATACGTTCGGACAGACAGGCGCCACACCCGTACTGATAGGGATTATCGTAGCCGGTCGGAGGAATACCCCCCTCCGGCCGGGCGTCGGAGTTCGATTGCACGGGCGAAGTCTACGGGTTTCTACGAGAACCCCTATGAATCAAAATTGCGGCCTTGTTGAAACCCTTGCTGACAAACACGACTGATGAGTAGCACGAGACAGAATGGATCCCCTTCCGAAGTCACGCCTCCTCCATTTCGTTGAACGTGCAATCGTGTTGGCCCGTCGTGCTGTTTCTCGATTCTCGACTCGCTATTCGCGGAAGCGGTTCTCGCTCCGCCAGCACGTCGTCTTGCTCTGTCTCAAAGTGAAGAAGACGACCACGTACCGCGACCTTGTTGATGAACTCATCGAGATGCCTCGCATTCTTGACGCCCTCGGTCTCGATTCAATCCCCGCCCCCTCGACACTCTGCAAGGCGTTCGACCGCTTGGAGATGGCCGTCTGGCAGGTTCTCCTGAACGTCTCACTCGCGGACTTGCCGCTGAACGGTGTCACCGGCATCGATGCCTCCGGGTTTGAGCGGGCGCATGCTTCAACTCACTATACGAGGCGAGCAAATCTCACTATCCAACAGTTGAAGACAACGCTGCTGGTCGATACAGCCACCAACGCCGTTCTCGATATTCACGTCACGACAACGCGGAAGCACGACACGCAGATTGCGCCACAGATAGTGAAGCGGAACGCAGAGTCCATCGCGATCTTGACCGGTGACAAGGGATACGACGACCAGAAGCTCCGGTTGCTCGCCCGTGACCACGATATTCGACCACTCATCAAGCATCGAGAGTTCATCTCACTCCACAAAGCATGGAATGCACGGCTGGACAGCAATCTCTACCATCGCCGAAACATGAGCGAGACAGTCAACGCGACGATCAAACAGAAGTTCGGTGCGTTCGTGCGGTCACGCCGGTGGTGGAAGCAGTTCCGCGAACTCGTCATCAAGTGCGTCGTTTACAACTTGGAACGAAGTATCGCTATTTCACATGAAGAGTGCGAATGTCCCTAATTTGAGAGGGATAGGTATCTGAATATAGAGGCTCTGTTCAGCAATACGGATTCGTTGCCGCGTCCTGATGATGTCTCCCCGCTTACCGCGTGCTGGGGCTGTCGCCATCAGCCTGTGGGTGGGAGCCAATCCGTAATGACAGCCCATAACACGACGAGATTGAGGGCCATTGGCAGCACCTTGGTAGCGCCGAAGAATCCCGCCATCAGCAAGAGCGACAGGATGGCCCCTCCCCCAGCCAGCACTCTCCACCAGTCGAACGGAACCCAGTATCCCACCACCGCAAGGGCCGCAAGGAGAAAGAGAACCGCCGCGAACCCACCGAGGAATATACCGGAAGTCGGGTAAGAAGACACCGTTACCTGGCCCAACAGCCCGCTGTCGCCCCCGCTCCAGGGCCAGACCCACCTCAACAGGCCGCCAAACTCACCTTGGGCCTGTCTGTCCAGAGGAACGAGATACGAGGCCGAGAAGTGGGCTTGTAATATCAGAAGTGCCGCGATGAGCCACCTATTTAATGCCATAACCACGAAATGGCTATATAGACATTTTGTTACCCGCTGGCTAAACAGCATTAACTCTTTAGTTATCTCTCGTGACCGACTCGCGCTGTGTATTCAGTAAGACTGCTGAAACCTATCACCGATTGAGGGTTTCAACAAGGCCAAAATTGCATAGCCGGCAGTATCACGTCGCTTCCGGCCTGCAGTGGGGACTCGAACCAGCCGAAGACAATCGATTCGAGTGCTCAGTCGATGGTGGAAACTGCACTAGCGCTGGTTCAGTGACGCCTGCTTGTGTTCCTCGGACTGGTAGGGCAAGAGCAGTTGCTGTGAGAGCTTTTTCGTGGCTCGACGGATCCGGGCTGAGACTGCCTGATCGGACACGTCCAGTTCCGCCGCCAGTTCCACGAGCGTCGTCTTTCGCGGCACGTCGAAATAGCCCTTTTCGAGGGCGAGCTGGACGGTCCGACGCTGGGATTCCGTGAGCTTCTCCTCCAGCGGGTCCGAGACGCTCTTGGTGGTGACCCTGTCGACGGAGATCGAGATCTCCCGGTCGGCACACTTCTTCTGGAAGGCGGAGATGGTTTCCTGATCGGCAAACCGGAGTTCAAACTCCCAGGAACTGGCTGTGCCGCCAGCCCGGAGCACGACCAGGTCGGTGGTCCGGAGACAGGACAGGAACCCGTCCGTGTCGTCACACCAGGAAACGTCGTACAGCGCCCGCTCGTCCTCCCGGTGAACCATCTCCAGGCCCCCGACGGCCGGGTTCCGCTGGAGGAGCTGACAGAACAGCGTGTGGTCGTCCGTCGAGGCCCACATGTACGGAAACAGCCGGCCACCGGTCGGGATCACTCGCTCGAACGTCACGTACACGTCCTCGATCGGCGCGAGCGACGCCCCGAGTTCGAACGCATCGCCGGGGACAGTGATCTCGGTAACGATTCCCATTGGTCAACTCACCTGTCCCAGATACTGGTGGCTATACCATTTCGAAATGATTCGGCACGCCGGCGTGCCGAATACCTCTATATCGCCACCAGTATGAATGTCGGTCACCAGTCCGATCTCTGGCTGGCAGTGGTGACCGCGCCGTTTCGACAGAGTGTGACGCCCTGTGTCGTCGCACACCCGTCCGAACAGATGATCGCCCGTACGAGTACGTTGCTGTGTCCCACCCATAGTGTCATATCCACACTCCGGACTTACTTAAAGGCTCAGCTTTGCACGTTGAAGTAGGAGCGTGACGTAGGCGGTAGCAAGGACAGATGATGCCGATTACGGACTTTCTGTCGTGCACGCGCGTGTTCGACA
>NZ_JAOPKC010000033.1:0-26093 GCF_025517535.1 Halapricum hydrolyticum | reverse complement strand
TTCGGGACAATAATGATCGTGGCGTCGATGACCTGATGGAAGAAATCGATCACCTGTTCGTTCATTCAACAGCTGACGCTAACGTGCAAAGCTGAGGTCGTAAATCAGTCCTACACGACGACGTACGGTGTCGCCGTTCGAGCCGAGGCTATCGATCGGGACGCTCTCCACGTTGCAGGTATCGTTCGAGGAGTCAACGCGTCAATCGTCGAGCCTGTCGCGGGTTCTGAACGACAGCTCCGTCGTAGTACCCTTACGGCGGAGGTTCTTCGACAGAACCAGTCACAGGCCACGCTCCGAATCGAACTCCGTGACAACGAAACTGGCGCACCGATCATCCTCGACGACAGCAGTCGCTGGTATCCGATTGGGGGAACCACCCGTAACGGATACATCACCATCGCCGGACAGCAGGTCGAGACCAATGCGTCCGGGGTAGCCATTGTAACCGTCGACGATCCTGGGATCTACACAGCCCGATATCACCCAGGCTCGTGGCTTGGGCATAACCCAGCCTACGTGAGTGATACGGCGACTGCCCGCTGGCATCCACTCGGAACCATCGACGGCTGGTTCGCGTTTCTCTTCGAGATCTTCTGGCAGTTCATCCCGTTCTTCGTGATGTTCTACGCTGGACACCGTCTCCTCCGAATGCTCGGTCCAGAAGATCTCTTCCAACGAGACCCATGACACGAAACAACCCAATCATCAGCAGACGAAACGTCCTCCGAACAGCCACAGGTGCCGTGCTTGTAAGCGTTGCTGGCTGCCTGACCGACGATGGAGACTCTGGAACTGGCTCTCCAGACGGTCAAGGCCCACTGCAACGAGCCGCTGTCGAAGGGACCACGCTCGTTGTCGAACTTTCGCCTGACGCTGATGTCGATCAGGTCAACCTCATTCAGCCGAACGGAGAGCTCTTCGGAACCCGTGACGTTGCCGCAGGGGCCCAACAGGTCTCGTTCGAGATTGGAACCGCATATGACCCTGGTGAGTATCGCGTAGTCGCACTGAAAGGCGAGGAGACGGTCACAGAGAGTACAACGGATATCGTACCGGAGATTCAGATTCAGGACGTTGGACTCTACCGGAATAATCCTGACAAGCCGTGGGACGAGGTCTACGGAGACACTGAGACAGATCGAAAAAAGAACGGAGAAGCATTCGTTACCGTCGAGAACGTTGGTAGTGGGCCGGATGCTGTCGTAGAACTTCTGTTCTCTGGTGATGTTCCGAATCCAATTGAGGACCCAAGAGGGGGTGGAATCTACGGTGCTGAACAAGTTGTAATCGCTCCAGGCGAGACAATTGATCTGTTCAGTAGTTCGTTCCCATTTGGTACAGAAACCGAGAATGGAATGGGATGTTCGCCAGATGGGAATAGTGGTCAATTCACCGTTACTGTTGAGACACGAGTCGAAGGCAACCGGATCTCAAAATCCTACGAAGTCCAGTACTCAGGGTCCGACGACATGACGGACTGTGAGGTCACAATCACGGAAACATAACCATGGTTGATCTAATTGACGTCGTACTCGAGGGAATCAAAGGCGCCGTTGATTGGTTCATCGGGCTGTTCATGGACGGCCTCGTCACGGGATATGAGACTCTGACTGAGGGAATGTTTGGAACTCCTACTCCAGAGACGAACGGGGCCTTTGTTTTCGGGCAACCGACCAATGCACCCTGGCCAGCACTTCAAGATGCTCTTGTCGGTGGCGAGATCATGCTTCTCGCGCTCCTGCTCCTCGTGATGAGTGTTCAAGGGCGTCACACAGTCCGGATCTTCAACATTGGCAGTGCCTATGAAGCTCAGAAAGCTAAGAAAACAGCGTGGGTCGGGGCTTTTCTAATCATCACGTGGTACTGGGTTGGAACTCTGGCGCTCTACCTAGTGGACGGATTCACAATTGCACTGATGCCAGAACTCTTCTCAGTTGCCGAAGCTATGCTCGGGTTCCTAGAAGTGACGATCACAAATCCTGGTTTAGGATTCTTGTTCGCGTTCATCGGTGGCATTTCGATGTGGGCTTTGGAGGCCCTGTTCTACATTCGCAGGGTCTTACTCTACGTATACTTGTACGGGATGCCGATTTCGTTCGCACTCGCCTACGGAAATATCCCTGTCATCTCTAGCATTGCGGCGGGATTCTCAAAACGGTTCGTTCCACTGGCCGTACTTCCATTGCCCGCAGCAATAGTCCTCAAAGGATATGATCTCATATACGCTGGCGGGTCACTAACGCCCGGAACGGCGTTTCTCAAATATTTAGTTGCCTCTTCTCTCCCGCTGGTTGCGCTCTACATCACTTGGAAGACGTTCAAGTATGCGACCCCGCTGACAGCCAGAGTCGTTGGAGGGACTGCAAAAGGTGCAGCTCTCATCGGCGGTGTCGCGGCTGGCGCCTACGTTGGCGGAGCGGGTGTCGCGACGACAGCCGCACGGTGGGGACCGAAAGCAGCAGCTGGCCAAGCTATCGCACAGAAAGCTGCTGCTCGAGGCGGGCACGGAACTGAGGACGGATCCCCATCGTACCGTCGAACCGAGAATGACCCCAGTGGGGCCACTGCAGACGCATCGAGTGACAAAACCGGAATGGAGTACGATCGAGGTATTCACTAATGTCTACAGATCCAGACGCGGCAGCGCGGCGTATCATGAACCAGTTTGGCGAGGAGAGTCGCATCCCCTACCTCAACATCGAGGAGGGGGACGTCGGCGTGCTCATCACCTTCCCGATAATCGGGCTCTTCATCGCGAGTCTCACTGGCGTCGAATCACTAGCTCTTCCGTTTGTGGCTGGCGGACTCGGGTTCGGTGTTGCAGTCATCTACGTCTCTCCCGACCACCTGAACGCGTGGACGTGGACGAAGGGCGTCTATCGATACGCCAAGCGCCCGCGAGTCACGTTCAGTGCCCCAGAAGCAGCTGACAGTACCACGAACGAGACCGAACGAAACGAGGGCGGGCTCGCAAACTACACACCGTTCAAACCGGATGAGCGAACGCAGGACCTCACGAACATCAAGCGGGCGTGGCCCGGTGCTGGCGCGATCCAACGGACAGACGGCACGATGGAGGCCTTCATCGAGATCGACCCGGGGAACATGGACTTCGCGATGTCGAACGACTGGGCCCAGCTCCAGAACGCGGGCGGAGACTTTGCCAACAAGGAACTCGACTCGAAGCTCAAATTCCACGCGACAACCCGTTCATTCCCGGTCGAGCAAATCACAGAGACCATCGAGGAACGGCTTACCGACGAAGACGTCACGGAGAATCCGATCTTCCGGGAACTCCTTGAGGAATATCGAGAAACACGCCCCAGAGAGATGCGTGACCGTGGTATTCAGCAAATGCGATACTACCTTGGCGTCGAGGTCACACCGCTCGAAGTCTACGACCGCTTCCGAGACGAGGGGACGCCCGCCGAGAAACTGACCAAGTTCCCCGTCATCGGGTTCCTGTTCAATCCCTTCGTGACGCGACGTGAGGACCTCACCGATGTCGAACGTCGCGCCCAGATGTTCGAGAAACTCGACAGCCGCGTCAACGACGTTCGCGCCGAGTTCATTCAGCAAGCGTCTGGCTGGTCTGCTCGCCGGCTCAGTACGGTCGAGCTGTTCGTTCTGAACATGGACTTCTGGAACGGACGCGAGCACGACTACGACGACGCAGACCGCGTCATTCGCGAGCAACCGATCATCGGCCACTCACGCCGGGAGGATGAGACCAATGCGTAGTGTCACTCTCCAAGCGAGCAGCGGGCCTCTCGCCCAGCTCACAGAGTGGCTACTGGATCCAACATCACCTGAGGGTGTGGCGGTTTACCTCCTCTTGGTTGTGGCCCTCGGCGTCGCCGGGAAACTCCTCTGGAACCGGCATACCGCCGACGACGAACCCGAAGTCGACTTCTCGGACGTCCTTGACGAGGAGACGCTTAAGGAGGGTCATGTAGAAGGCCAACTCCTCGACGACGTTTCCGAGTCTCACAAGACGGTGACTGCGCCAGCAGCCATCGAGTGGGAGACACGAGCCGCACGCGTTGGCGAGCAGTGGACGACGACGCTCTACATCGCTGACTACGCCGACTACCCGAACGACGGCTATCTGAGTGACCTCTTCGAGCTGACCGACGTCGAATTCGACCTCACAGCTCACATCTCGCCGAAGAACCAGCAGCGAGCGCGGAACGAACTACAGGACATCGCTGACGACCTCCAGGTGGACGCCGATCTTGAACAGAGCGTCCGCAGTGCGTACCTTCAGGAGCGAGCAAACGAAGCCGCTGCGACCTACAAGGCCGTCGAGAGCGGTGCGAACGTCTTCGACCAGGGAATGTTCGTCACGGTTCGCGCCGCCGACAAGGATGACCTCAGGGACTCGGTCCAGAAAGTCAAGAGTGCTCTCCGCGATGATCCAGCGAATCTCACGCCGAAGACCGCAATCTGTCGGCAGGACCTCGCGCTGCAGTCGGCAGCCCCCATCGGAGACAACGTATTCGGGCGAGAATCTATCGCCCTTGGTGGAGCCGTCGGCGCACTGCTCTCGTCGCCCCATAATGCGACGATCCTCGAAGAGGGTGGCGTTGAGTTCGGGATTCACAAGGACAACCAGAGCCCCGTCGTCATCGACCCGTTCGCCCGTGACAGCGGGTATGCGATGTTCACCGTCGGCGATACTGGGTCTGGGAAGTCGTTCGGCTCGAAACAGAACTTCATCCGCTCTATCGAGCAGAGTAAGGACCGCATCGGTATCATCCTCGAACCGCTCAACAACTGGGCAGGTGTCTCCGAAGCACTCGGTGCGAAACGCATCACTGTCGGTGGGACGCTCGGTCTGAATCCTCTGGAGATTCGCCAGACACCAGATCACGTCCAGCGGGCGATGGGTGAGGACGCGAGCCCGTTCAACGAGAAGCTCGACGACGCGATGAGCTTCCTGACAAACTTCTTCGCACTGCGGGGTATCTCGCTCGGTGATCGTCGGACGACGCTCGAACTCGGCCTCAAGCGCGCCTACAAGCGCAACGACATCACCGACGACATTTCGACGCACAGCAACCCCAGTCCGACTATCCGGGGGATGATGGACGTCTTCGAGGACATGGTCAGCGACCCCAAGGAGTTCGTCGTTCGTTCCGATGAAGAGTCCGGGAAGATTCGCGAGGACGCGACGTGGCTTCTGGACCAGCTTCGCCCCTTCGAGGAGGCGGGTCGCCACGCCAATCTCGGGAAGTCCTCAGAGTTCGATATCCGTAACGAGAAGGTCATCTATCTCGATCTCGCCCAGCAGGAAGGCAGCGTCGACAGCAGTACGGCACTAACGATGCAGTTGCTCATCTCGCTCGTGTACGAGCGGGCGAAAGAGACGGATAAGGAGGTCGTGTTCGTCATCGACGAGGCGCGCTACATAATGCAGGACGCCGCGAGTCTGGCGTTCCTCGAAACGGTGTTTCGACACCATCGCCACCACGACCTCTCGATCCGGCTCGTCACCCAGACCGTCGACGAGTTCTTCGAGCACGCCGAATCCGAAGCCATCCTCGACCAGTGTGCCGTCAAGCAGTTCCATCGGCTGGACGGGATGGACGACCAATTGGCCGACGAGTTCGGCTTGAATTACGCACAGATGCGCTACGTACAGGACGCGGTCCCCGGCAATGAGGACGCCGGGTTCTCTGAGGCGCTCGTCGGCGTCGACGGTGAGTGGCGCGGCATCAACGTTGAGGCGATGCCCAAAGAGAAGCAAGTCATCGACTTCGACCCGACCGAGCAGCGCCGTTCCTCACTCCCCGGCGCTGGTGAAGGCGCAGTTGATACCGACGTGCAGGAGTTCCGAGAGCAGCTGGAAGAGCAAACGACTAACGGACAGTCAAGTGACGCGGAATCCATCTCTGCCAAGCCTGACGGCGGTTCGATGGAGGGAGAAGACAATGCGTGAGTATCTCCGAGTCACGCCAACATCAGAAGGCCTAGATCCCGAGGGAATCCCTCGAGTCCTCGAAAGCCTGCACAAACTGACGACGGCAAAATCAACGGGACTCGCGCAGAAGCTGAACCCACTCCACAGTAAGACACCACCCAAGTTCGAGTTTCTCGCACTATCTGAGGGAGCGGACGACCCTGTCGAGTTCTTTTACGGCGCCGACGAGCATCTCGACACGCTCGAAAAACGCCTTCGTTCGATCTATCCCGAGACGTTCGACATCGAACGCGTTAACGTCGACATCGCTTCACAGCTCATTCAGCCAGTCGAATTCACACCAGCAGAGTTCATCGAATATTACGAAGCAGGGCAACTACAGTACGAATTTAGTCCCGACGAGCAGCACGAGCTTGGCAGCGACGTGCGTGACCAAGACCAGGCACTAACGACCGAAGCGCCCTCCGTTGCAGATGGTGGTACCACCGTTGGTTTATCTCTTGATCACTTCGTCAAAATTGGGGAGACGGCACTTGAACTTGCACCGCAGAGAGCAATACCGGACCAGCAACCACTGACAACACTCGAAAAGCCGACGGAGACGGCCGAGGGAACAATACTCGCTCGGCCCACCGTCGACGCCGTCTCGCCAGTCGGGGTACGCTGGTCTGGTTCAACCACTCGAAAGAAAGACTGGATGACGTCGTTGACGCCCTTCGCATCCGAGGACGAAGACGACGGATTGGCTGCTATCGACCAGCCCGGTGCGACTCTCGCGTCACTCGTCGACCACCTGATGGAGGCGGCGTCACCAGTAGCGTTTCAGGTTGTGTTCCAGCGACGGACAAGCTGGCAGTCCGACGTCGAGATCAGAAAAGAGGATCTTGTCGACGGACGGGACACCTTCTTCCAGGAGATCGTTGGCTCCTTCCTCGAGGTCGAAGATCAGCGGAGCAATCACGACGAGAAACAGCTCAGCGAGTCAGTCGCCAAGCGTATCGAGTATATCGACGCGAAGAGTCCCAAGCGGTCGTTCACTGCCAACATTAGAGCAGTCGGCGTTCCGACCGGTGACGAAGCCCGCGACGACCTCGCGGCCCAGATGAAGGCGCTTCGTCCTGTGTTTGACCCAATCGACGGCCCCTATTACGAAGTCGAAGGAGAACGACTCCGTACTGGCGGCTTTCGTGAAAAGACGAAGGAGAAGAACGCTCAGAGAGCTCTCCAGCAGTTGCTTGACCGAAAGATTACGACGGGCCGGGGTAAGACCCGACCAGATTTCGTCCTCTGTGGGACGGAACTCGCGAACTTTGTGCTCGTCCCATCGTCTGAGCAGCTCACAGTTGAGGGAACACGCGGTACTCGCGCTGAACAACAAAGCCGGAACCCGCTTCCGTGGCCCAATCCAGATCTGGTTCAACAGTTCCAAGAGGGAATGGAGATCGGGTATGCACTCGATGAGAACGGATCTCCCCAACCGGACCCGATTCGGATTCCACCGAATCTCCTGACGACGCACTACGGCCGATTCGCCTCGACCGGTGGCGGAAAATCGAAGGCGATCATCAACGACGCGCTGTCCCTCCGGGCGACGACCGGCGGACCCGTCGTGATCGTCGATCCGAAAGGCGACGGCATGTGCGCGAATTACCTTCGCTGCCACTACGAGCGCTTCAACGGAGTGGACGACGTCTACCAGTTCCGCGTCCCAGAGACGGTCCCTGCGTTCTCCTTCTTCGACATCCGGCCTGCGCTCAAGGCCGGACGGAACCGTGAAGACGCGATTCAGGACAAGGTCGACCACTTCCACGACATCATGCGGATGGTCATGGGCCGCAAACAATACGGACAGGCATTCGTCGCGAACGAGATCCTCAGCTACCTCATCAAGGCCCTCTTCGACGAGGAATACGGTAGTGATGCCTTCGGCCTTGATGATCTCTTTGCGGCTGCACTCCAGATGCAACGCGAGCGGACAGTCCCTCCGGTCGCTGCTGAGAACCAAAATGTCGAGGAGTCGCTGACGCGCCACTTCGAGAAGGATGACCGTCGATTCCAGGTGTCGATGGATGCCGTTGGAAACCGTCTCGACAAACTCAGAGAAGACGCGCACCTGCGACACATCTTCAGTCACGTTCCGGAACAGGGCGATGATGGCGAATACGTCGATAACCGATTCGACTTCCGCGAGTTTCTCGACGAAGATGCCACGATCCTGTTCGATCTGGGTGATCTCCGTCCAGAGGCACAGCGAGCAATCACACTTCTTCTGTTGAGTAACCTCTGGGACGCGGTACAGGTGCGTCGACGTGACGGGAAGACAGACTACGAGAAGCTCACCAACCTCATCATTGAGGAGGCGGCTCCCGTCGCCTCAACGAAACTTGTTTCCGAGCAGCTGCTTCCCCAAGGCCGGTCCTTTGGCCTGAGCATGGGACTAGTGATGCAGTTTCCCGAGCAAGTCAGGAATCGAAGCGAGCGCGCCTACAACGAGGTCCTCAACAACATCAAGACGAAGCTCATCGGGAACATCTCCATCGAGCGCGACCTCGCCGAGTCACTGGCCCACGAAGACTTGAGTCCGACTGACCTGCGAAATCGGATCAACACGCTCCCCAGCGGGGAGTGGATTGCACAACTCCCAAGCCCATCATTCGGGGAGACAGGGCCAGCCCCGTTCTCTGTAAAGCCGCTCCCGATAGCAGTCGGCCATCCAGAGAGCGACGAGCCGCTTTCTATCGAACAGGAGGACCACTTCGAGACCGTGGCCCTCCCTCGACTGTCCGAGCGGACACAGACCCAGTACGGGCTTGCTGAGGCCACTAGCGAATCAGAGCCCGGAGACACCGAGGGATGGGGAAGTAGATCGATGGATGAACGGTCGACATACACAGAATCGGATAGCCCTGTGGACACGACGCAGTCGTCGTTCATCGGACAGGCAACCAGTGGTTCAGCAGCCGACGAAGAGAACGAAGGAAACGAACGAAACGAAGGGGAAGACAGGGATACCATCAACCCACTCTTTGGGGATCCTGAGTCAACTGAGTCAGAAGAGCTAGTCGGTGAAGAAGAGGAGACGGTTGTCGACGAGAACAGATCGTTACCAGTACAGGCTGGTGGTGTAACCGTTCCAGATGACGAGCTTCGACGGCGCGGGCTTACTCACGACGACGTCCGATTCCTGACCCGCATCCTCGACGTGATGAATGGTGACGCACCGAATCATGGCCTCTTGGATTCAATGAGTGCGTTCAAGAACGACTTTGACGACCTGGACGTGCAACGGCTCGTCGATCAAGACCTGCTGGAGGAAGGACGAGCGTGCGGTCGGAAGTACTACACCGTACTCCCGGCAGGGCGAGAACTACTCGGCCAGAAACTCAAGGTCGGCCCTGGTCAGGGAGATGTCGGGGAGAAGACGCCGCACAAGGTCGGTGTGAAGCTGCTCAAACTGTGGTTAGACTCCCGCGACGACGTCGCACAGGTCGAATCCTACTATGAGTACGATGAGGAGACGGTGTTCGATGTTGCCGGTTTCGATGCTGACGGGGAACTCGTGTGGGTCGGTGAAGCTGAACTCGCGAGTAACAACAAACACGCGCCAGTCGACGACTACGACAAGCAGAGTGCGGTAGATGCGAACGCTGTCTGGGCGTTCAACAGACGCGAGACAGCCGTCGAAGTGCTGGACTGTCTCTCTGAGGCTAATCGAATTGAGAGCAGTGTGAGCGGCCGTGCAGCCCGGTCGTTCTCAGATATTCGAGAGGCCGTTGAATCGTTCGACGCAACTGGGCTGACGACGATTCGGAGCTTCAACAAACTCGACCAGGAGTTCAATTCATGAGTTGGCGACAAGCGACTCGCGAAGAGATTTACAGGTACTACGCCGAGGAGTTTCCCTCATACCGTGACGAACTCCCGTCGTTCATCACAGCGAAGGGACCGAAACAGTATGCACTCGCGTTTCGGGAACCCCACCCGGTACGGAAAGACGGAGTCCCAGACAAGGACTTCATTCGCCGAGATACGTGGCAGACGAACACCTCCGGTGAGCGGACCACCGCAGTGTTTCAGGAATTCGACGACGTCCTCGAGTTCATCCGCCATCCAGCACGAAATGATCCACTCGGTCGGAGTAACTTCGCGCTCGCAGACCCAGACTTGCTTGACAAACCAGACCCGTGTCCTGATGCAGTCTACTACGCCCTCGATCACTGGGAGCGGCCGTGGGTCCTCCTCGTCGACATCGATGCGAAAGATATCGCCAGGAACCGAGCAGCGGATACGGTCTCGGAAGACGTCGACGACCAGAATAACGATGCGTTCCTCAACGCCGCAGGAATCCTCGACGCAGCTCCCGAGGGGTATCCGTATGCCTTTGAGGATATCGAACGAGCCATCGAGTACGGCTTCGAGCTGCGGGATATCTTCGAGGATGACTTCAACGCCCAGGAGACGATGGTGGTGTACAGCGGCCAGGGCGTTCACGTCTACCTCCTCGATACGGACCCTGCCCATCGGTACGACGGTAAGAGTCGAGAAGTGCTGAACGACCTTCTGCAAGACACCTACGAGATCCCTATCGACCCAGTGGTTACTGCCGACCGTCGTCGAGTCGCCCGACTACCCTACTCGTTGCACGCTGACGTCTGTAGCATCGTCATGCCGATTGAGAGCCCGACCTTCGACGTTCGGTCTGCGACACCGGAGGTGCTCCAGTCATGAGCCGGTCGACGCCTGTCGAGGACGAGCGTACCGCCTATTGCGTTGCAACGCTCCCGCTCGAATACGGCACAACTCGCATCAACCAGTTGTTCACGCGTGGCTACAATCGCTACATCGTCGACGGCGAAGACCAACCAGACGATCTGTTGAATGACCTCGAACGGTTCGGGACAGCGGCGTTCAAAGAAGATATCAGGGCCAACGCCGCAGAGGAACCCTTCGTCGACGAGCCCGGAACGCTCGCCGTTCTCGCGACGTTGAGCGCAGTCTGCGTCAAGGCACACCCGAAGTTCGATCACGCCCCACCGCGAAAGGTGCAGGTCCTCTACGATATTCGCGAGCTCTACGTCAACAATCTCGCCTCTCTCCTGCGAGAATTCGGTGACGGGAGTCTTCAACAGGATATTGCAGAGGTGTTGTACGCGAAAGGCCCCGGAGAGGATGGTCCGCACCCGGGTCGCGTTTGTACTGGGATCAAGGAGATGCCCGAGTTCAGTGAGGGGTTGTATCTCGAAATCCCGATGGCTGCGGCGTCGAGGGACTGTCTCGTTCACGCCGACACCGAGCCAGGTGAGACCGGAGAACTGCTCACTCGCGTCAAGGACAACTGCCTCTACGTACCGGTCGGTGATTTCGACACGAAGTATCGCGAGTACGCTAGACGCGCGTTCAAGAAGCTTCTACGAGTCCAGGAGGAGAACCTCTCGGAAGACCAGCTGACGTGGCTGACAACGAATGAGTCGGCCATCACAGAGCGCATTGACCGCTTCATCGAGACAGGACACCACGAACGAATCTGGCGAGACTGGAACCCAGGTGAACGGACCATCCGTGTGCTCCGGGACGCGATTCGAGACGTTCCAGATGAGGTCGTCTCACTGGGGGAGTTCCACTCGGCGAAGGAGCTGTTTGAAGCAGTAGAGGCGTACGACCCAGAATCGGACTGGAAGCGAGACGTGTGTAATCGTATCTCCAGTCCTCGGAGTCTTGGGAATCTCCTTGCATCCCAACGCGACCACCGGAATCTCACTATCCGACAGCACGGAAATACGAACCACTATCGGATTCAGGAGTCTTCGCGTGACGTCCAGCCTCTTGACGTCGAGTCGATCGAAGATCTGTTCGAACTCCCCTGTATGGCGAACATGGCCGAACGCCTCCATGAAAAGAAGCCAGTCCGAAAGGACCTGTACAGCTTTGCTCGGATGGTGATGTGGCTGCCCCAGTACCAGGACAGTGACCTCGAGACGATTGTCGCAGACCTCAAGGACATCTTCTCACGATGGCCGTGGTACGACGAACAGGTCACCGACTACCAGATTCGCTACGAATTCTCGAATACGATTGGTGGCGACACCCCGCTTCCGATGAACTGCGATAACGACGATATGCAGCGGTACTGCATCGGACAGGATGAGTGTCCATACTCGATTTGGGGGAGTCTCCCCTTCCCGGATGAGATGTACGATCGACTAAGTGAAACCGAGGGTAAGGGAAACGAGTTCTAACGCAGACAGTCGATTGTCAGGTACCACATCATTATTCAAAAGACGGGGGTGTGACGGATATTGAAATCTCGTCATCCACTTTTCAGGCCTTGTATCGACCAATTTGGCCAAGAACGGGTGAGTCACTAGAACCAACATTACGTAGCCCATCATTTGCCGTCAGTCAGTTATACCAAACCTCAATTACAATGTGAATCCGATTCTCTCGAAATCAAGGACTTCACCACCCCGTCGAGTACAATCCCACCAAACTACCGTATCTTAGAACTCGTCGAGGACATCAATAACCGCTGAGAACTGCCCGACGCCCCTCTTGCTAAATCTAAGCCCGTTTCATCACTCTCTGCACCTCCAAAATCATCCAAAGGAAGGCTAAGGTACACCGGTGCAAACGCCGCTGGCTCTCTCCGGCCGAGGGGCTATCAAACGACAAGTGTCTACAGCAAACATATCAGAAGCCGCTCATTGGATGGTGATGCGATTCGCGGTGGAATTTTCTCACCCCCAAGAGGGGTGAGGGGGCGCAGTGATCGCCCACTCAACTACTATGTCTTCAGAACACGAGCGACAGCAATCGCGGCTACGTAGCGAACAGATAGAACAATCAAGCGATGCGCCGTGGGCGGATCTCGAACTGACGGTTCCCAACGAGAGAAGTCAGCTCTCAATCGTCTCCTTCGTCGAGTGTGTCCTCGTGGAGCTTACCCACGAAGAGGTTGGTGCGGAGTACGTCTCTACGAACGTATGGGGAGCAAAGCGAACCCAGTTCATCCCCATCGACGACAACGGCGAGATGTTCCGGAAACGGCACTACGATGAACGACTTGGGTGGCACGAGTCGACGGTCAGTCGGCGGGCTGTTCGTGAGGATCTCATCAGCCGGCTCACTCGGTCGTCGTCCCAGGCAACTGATCGCAGTCACGACGTGCCAGTCAACAACCCAGATACGTTCAGCGTCAAACCGGCTCGAAAGCTCCAGATGCGCTGACCGAATCTGAGTTAACCAACAACCTCCTGGGATCGGGTCTAGTGTTGGTTAATATCGTGCTCCATTCGAAGCCAACCAGGCGGCACCCAGTACGCCTCACTTGACGGAGAACTCTTCCTCGAAGTAAGAACGATATTCGTAGCCCCGCAAGAATACGTATGCCCGACACAACGTCCACGGACGGTCCCCCTTCTTTCGAGGACCCATTTAGCGAGGACGACGTCGAACTACGCATCTACGGCACCATCCTGCAGACCCGGGAGCCGACGACGGCAAGCGCGATCGCCGAACGAGCAGAGTGTGACCCGAAGACAGCCCGGAAATACCTCAGCTGGTTCGGAGAACTCGGCATCGTCATACGCCATGACGGCCATCCGGCCACCTACGAGCGCAACAACGCGTACTTCGAGTGGCGACGCATCAACCAGCTCGTCGCCACTAATAAAGGGACACAATGAGTACGTTCGATACAGAGATGGCGTCCAGCACCGATTCCTCGGCGACGGTCGACGAAGAAGTCCGCCGACTGTACGAGCGGTATCAGGCGGCCGAGAGCGACGCTGAACGCCACCAGATCGCCCTCGAGATGGGGGAACTTGACGGACGCCGCCACGCGGAGATCTACGCCGCGCTCGAAGACGAGTGAGTCAACAGGCTCTCAGCGGCTCCGTAGCTATTGGCGACCGCTTTGTATCCAGTGACGACGCATCGTAGTTAACCGACCATCACGACGTGCTGGCGCTTGTTGTCGGCGGAATCGAAGACCGGATCATGGCCCTCTGGAGCGAGTAAGGGCCGCGGTCTCGCGTGGAGTGTTTATCCGCGCCAGAAGGCGTGCAGCGCGCGACAACGTGCGCAGCGTGATTCACCATGGATGATCCCGATCCACATGACGACACGAGTGCCGACTATGAACAGTTCGAGACTGAGCTCCTCGCACAGGACCGCGACGTCACCGGCGTCAACACGGCGGACATCGACGACACGACGGCCCAGAGCCAGATCAACGAGCTCCTCGACGCGGACGTCGTCACTCCAGTTCCCGAGGACCGCGTTCTCGTTCACGAACCGAGTGGTACTGCGTTCGACTCACCGACGCAGCTAGCCGTCTTCCACCGTGGCTGGACGGCCGCCTGCGATGCCGACGAGGAGGCCGAGTAATGCAGCAGACGCTCACGGGGTGTGCATTCTGCGACACTCCGCCCGGCGCCGAGGCTGGCGAGGCGCATACGTGGGGTCAGGATGATCGGGTTACTCACCCCATCTGCGTCGACTGTGCGATCCAGTCGGGGCCGGATCCCGACGAGCGCGATCACTACGCCTGCGACGGGTGTGGACTCGTCGTCGACGCGCTTGCTGCGCTGACGCGGTTCCGCGTGGAACTAGGGCATCTCGAAGGCCCGTTGCAACTGTGCGAGCACTGTAGTCCAGGGGGGCTCGCAACGTACTGGACACGTGATCTCAAGGAGCATCTCGTGGCCGAGTGAGGCTCACATCGTACACACGAAAACGTCTAAGTGCGTTGGCTCACAATGTACACATCATGAGCACCGATAAGAAGCGCGTGCAGTTTCGGGCCCCCAATCGGCTCATCGACCGCGCCGACGCACTTGCCGCAGTCCTCGGGGAAGACCGAACAGACGTCCTCGTGACCGCGCTTCGGGAGTACCTCCAAGACGCCGCTCACGACGACGCACTCACCCAAGAGATCGCCGCCGCCTATTACGACGATGAGATCAGCTTCGAGCAGCTCAAGGCACTCGTCGGCGCCGAGGAGGCGGCAAACCTCCGCGTGTTGAAACAGCAGTTGGACGAGGACTTCATCGACGAGGTCGCCGACGCATAGATGTCGCGGCTTATCGCAGACGCCTCCGCCCTCGTGAGTCTCGGGATCGTTACTGACGACGACCCCGATCCACTCGCACTCTGTCTCTCCCGGTACGAAGTCGTCGTCCCAACAGCGGTCATCGATGAACTCCAAGAGATCGCCTCCTACGATGACGTCCATGGACACGCCGCGTCCGCCGTCCTCGACCAAGCAGAGTCATTCACGACACAGTCGGTCGACCTCGATGCCGAGTTCCCCCTCGATGACGGTGAGAACGCGGCGGTCACGCTCGCGAACGATCTCGATGCTGCGCTCTTCCTCTGTGACGAGTTCAACCAACTTGGCTTGATCCACGCCTCACTCGCTGATACCCGACTCGTCACGACACCGACGCTGCTCTCGGTTCTCGTTCGAACTGAACACCTATCAGCTGCCGATGCGCGGTTGCTCCTCGATGAGATTAGCAACGCCCGTAGCTGGGGCGCGAACAGTTACGTGCAGCGAGCTCGCTCATTGCTCGAAGAGCCCTGACACCGTGGAGGATACTTCGAAGTGAACAGGAATGCCCGATAACGACGCTCTCTACGACGTTCGTGAACGAACCAAGAATCCCGAGCACGCATCAGTTGACGATGTAGTCGAACTCCTGCTCGAACGCGCACAGCATCCCCGGACGGAGCACCGGGACGCGCATCTCGACGAGATGATGGCTACTGTCGTCGACAGATACGGGACCGATCCCGTCCGAACCGTTATCCATCGCATCCTCGTCGACCACTACCCCTTTCGGACTGCCACGCACGACCTCGAGATGCGCAACGTAGATGGCATTCGTATCGGGACGGCAGCCGGCCGGTTCCTGACAGAACTGAACGCACAGGACGACGGCTGAGATCGGTGTGAGCGATTCGTGTCTCCAAGAGCGACACCGCACCCGCCCGGTTTACGGCCATTTGGGGTCGTCTGCGCGACCGATGACTGCCTCCAGACCCGTACACTGGGACGCTAGAACAGCTATGGCGGCAAAATTATTCGGCTTAGTTAATACGGAACCGGAGGAGCGCTCCAAGGCCCCCGAATGCAGTATCGAACTGAGCACCTCGATCTGTGTCAGTCGACACAACGAGACACTCACCGCCTTTGTCGGTCGTCGCTTCCTCCAGTTCACGAATCTCCGCTGGTGGCCGTGCGTCGGAAACGAGAAGGACGTCGACTGCTCCATAGTCGAGGGCGGTTCGCGTTTCATCAGCTCCGTAGGCGACATCTCCACCCTGTCCCAGCGCCGTGAAGAACCGATCGAGGGATTCCCGCTCCCGTCGGCGCTCAGCATCAGACAGTACGTCCTCGGCACGCTCTGCGAGCTGCGAGAGACCCTGCTTGGTCGCGTACTCAATCGGATAGACGCCTAGTATGTGGTCCCGCAACTCGTGGTGGAGATAGTCACCCTGCTGGAACTCGTCGACGGTGATCGTCGTCCCGCCGAGGATGACGCCATCGACAGTGGACTCATCGAGGAACGTCTGCTCGGCGGCGTCGGCGACCTGCTCGAAGAACTCGTGTTTCTGGCGGTCGCGTTCGCGTTCGAATCGCTGCGCACTCTGACCGCCAGCACGGGATTTTCCCATCACTTGGCTCTCGAAGGTCCGGCTGGAAACGATGCGTTCGCCGGCGAGGCGACCGAGGGCGGCACGGCCCCGTTCGAGAACAACCAGACCGTACACCTCTGACGGGGTGAGCGCCTGCTCGACGGGAGTTGTCTCGAATTCAGCTGCACAGCGGTACAACGAGACGTCGACGCGGACGTTGAGATCGTCGAAGACGGCGTCCTGCAGCTCACCGTCGACGACACCAGCGTAGATGACGAGGCCGCTTGGTGGTGTCTCTTCGTACGCTTGGAGGAGGCGTCGGATGCGTCCGAGAGCGTCCTGGACGTGAGTTCGTGTCTGATCGGATTTGATGTTCGCAGCCTGTGCATATTCGCGGCCGATGCGCTCACGGACCGCATGGAGTGATTTGTCTGGCGGGACGGCCACGGTGATGAGCTCGGTGCCCTCGCCACGGTAGTTTGTGAGCTGGTCGATTCGATCGCGGAGTTCGTACTCGGTGGTCTGCATTTGTCTCGGTGAAAGCGGCGTCGCTGCTCGATGAGAAGGCGATACACCCGCCGGCGCCGCTACCAACTACGAAAGAACAGAGCAAGCGCTCATCGTCCGCACGTTCACCTGTTGCACCGGCGGTGTGTGGTGCATACTATGTCGTTCGCGACGGTGCAGGATAATGCTTACGTCGAGACGGCAGGCGGTGGCCGAGAACGAATAGAAAGCCCTCGGCCGCTCGGCATCCCGCGACCCACACTGCGCTCCTCGTGCCTGTGGTGCTTGCGGAGTCGGGGAACGACCGAGACGACCTCGCCCTTTCTGAGTCCACCAGGATATCGACTGTGTCACTGAGCGCCGAGCCCGGTTGAACAGGTTCTTTGTTACGGCACGCCCCGCTCGCCGCTTCCGCCCTCCGCGTCGCTCGCGACCGACCATTCCGGGCATGCGGGCGCTCTCCACACCGCGAGCGCCCGTTCCGGGCTAAAATGAATCTGGTCTCGACGCCAGCGGGTATCCCCGTCGGTTGCGCCCCTTGCGGGCTTTCGCGTTCCAGCGCTTGGTGCCGCCTGCGCTGTCGCGCGCCACACAGCGGCGCGCGTTCTCGACGACAGTCGCCCTGGACACGGTCCCGCGCATCGGGCCGGACACGAGCGGGCATATCCCGCTGGACGCTTGCTCCGGGCAGGTCGGCGCGCGGTGCTGGTTGAGTGACCTTCCTTTGGCGCTCTCGCTCGCGCCCCAGGGGGCGCTCACGAAGGCGCGAGCGAGAGCGCGTAGATGGTTCTGTCGGGCGTTGTCGTCGAAGAACCGCGATGTAGGAGCATCGCGGTGTCGGGCGCGTGAGCGCCTTCAGGTCTTGGTGAGACCAATGTCAAGTAAGAACGTCTTCGGTAATGAGGTTTCGGTCGATGAACAGGCATTCGAAAAAGCGGACGAAGCGGCTGTCGATGAAGAGGGCTTCGAGGTCGTCGATGAGACGCCGGAGTTCCAGGCGACGGTGCAGATGGAGGTGCAGGCAAAAGTCGATGCGAACCACCCGGATGGGATGGTCGACACCAGTGAGGAGCGGATTTACGGTGCGACCCTCGAACAGGAAGAGCGCATTCGAGCTCGGGAGGGTGAACTGGAGCGCATCAGTGCCCAGGCGGAGATGGGGACGCAAGAAGGTCGGGAGAAGCGGACGCGAGATATCGTGACGAAGCGGAGCGCTGAGCGGCGTGCAGAGTTCCAGAAGCGGGCGGCGAGCGTAGACCCGTGGGCAGACCCGGAGAGAAACGATCCTCGTGCAGAACTCAGGCAGGAGCAGTTGGCGGCGGTGAACAAGCAATCGATGCGGCTGGCGGAGAAACTGGATGGCTGGTCGCGAGCAGCGATTGGTCGGCGGCTGGGTGAAGCCGTAGTCAGTGGGAAAGACCTGACGAGTGCAGTCGTCGGGGTGTTCAAGGAGTTACAGACGGCGCCGGGACAGGTAGTTCCCATCGGGATGCTCGAGGACGTCAATCGCAAAGAGGTGAGCATCGAAGGTACTGTGACTGTGCTTTGGGAGAGCGACTCGCCGGCCATTCAACAAGTCGGACTCATCGAAGACGAGAGCGGCCGTACGAAGCTGACTGTCTGGAAGAAATCGAATCAACCTTGGATCGAAGAGGGAGAGCGCGTGCGGATCCACGGCGCGGCAAAGAACTGGTACAACGGGCGCGTATCGGTGGCTCTGACCGGCTGGTCGACCGTTCATTTCCCCGAGCGCGGTCGGTGGTGGGAGTAGCCGGTCGTCGACCCCTTCTTTTTGCTACGTGCCGGACCGACCCAGGCCCCTCCTCCCCACCCTCCGCTCCGTGCTCGCTCCGTGAGACTCGCATTCGCTCGTCTCACGTGCCCTCGTTTGCGATGCTCACGAGGACTCCGCTGCGCGCGCAGCCACGACCTCGGGTGTCGGTGTGACATTTATAACAGAAAACGGGAGAAGGTGTGCGCGACCGGGCGTGTTTGTCCGACCCCACGAAGGGTGCGGGCGCACCAGCGCTCAGAGTTACGCATGAAAATCGAAGGAGACTACACGTGCGACATCTGTGGCGAATCGTTCGAGACGAACGTTGGGATCGCAGGCCATATAGCAGGCCACAAGCAGTCAATCTCACCAGACCACATCATCGAGGGACTCAGACGCGTCGCCGAGCGGAAAGGCCGAACGCCGATGCAACCCGAAATTGAGGAAGAGACGGAGTTCACAGCTGGTGCCGTACAATCAACGTTCGGGAGTTGGAGAGATGGGCTGCTAGAAGCGGGGCTTGAACCACTCGATCACTCGTACTCAGGAGAGGAGCTAACCGACGAGTTGCGGCGCGTGGCCGAGATACTAGGTCACTCTCCGTCAGTAAGGGAAATGAAGAAATATGGAGAAGTATCTCCAGGTGCGGTAACATGGCAATTCGGATCGTGGAATACCGGACTCGATGCTGCAGGACTGTCGACGACGAAATCGACCAAAGTCACACCGCAAGAAGTAATCACAGCAATTCAGGCCCTTGCTGACGACCTTGGGCGGCCACCGACCGCCTATGAAATGGATGAACAAGGGGAGTATGCAACGAAAGTCGCCCAGTGGCGCTTCGGTAGTTGGAACGCTGCACTTCAGGAAGCGGGTTTTAACCCACATACGCGGCGAAATATCTCAGAAGAGGAGTTACTTCAGGAGCTGACTCAGCTCCGCGATGAGCTGGATCATGTGCCCTCATCTGTTGAAGTGCGAAAACACGAAGAGATCACGATCTACCCATACATCCATCGGTATGGGTCGTGGAAGCAGGCCGTGGAGGCAGCCGGGTTCGAGTACCGGGGGCAACCGAGCGGACCAGATCATCCGCACTGGAAGGGCGGCTACGGGGACATTTCGTACGGACCGAACTGGTACAAGCAGCGCAAACGCGCGTTGGAGCGTGACGGCTTCGAGTGCCAGATGCCGGGCTGTACAATTGACCGAGAGGCACACCACGAACGCTGGGACCGTGACCTGAACGTCCACCACATTACGCCACTTGGCACATTCATCGATGCCGACGGCGTCCTCGACTACGAACGCTCGAACCGGCTTGAGAACCTGGTCACGCTCTGTCAGCGCCACCATATGTTGTGGGAACAGTTCGCTCCGCTCCAGCCCGATATCCGCTAACCGCGCACGATGGTGTTTCTCGCCCCGGAGATGGGTGGCGGGGACACCCGTTTCCCGTACCAGCATGACCGAAAATACAACGCTCACAGCCCGTGAACGGCTTCGTATTCATCTCCGCGAAGCCCGCTGCACGACCGACTCATCAATCGTGGAGGCACAGCTCGACGCCGCGCTGGACGCCTGGAACGATCTGTCGCCGACACCCCTTCGGGAGTGTACCGTCTGTGGGAAGGTCGGACTGCCAGAGCGAATAGAACAGCACAGTTGCCGGAGTTGATACAGTGACTCTTCCTCGTTTTGATTACTGTTTGTCTGACCCATACGAGTAGTCTATCATCGATCTGGTAGATACCAAATACTGTTTCTCGTTCCTTTTAAGACAACAAAGTTCTAACATCATCACCAACGCTGCATACCTCTCTATGCCTTCCAATAAACCAGATCCTGACGAGCTCACGGTCAAAACCCAGTACTTCATCTCAGGAGAGACCAGCCAGGCCAATTTAAAGAAAATCCAGCAGGAAATCACCCGGATCCTTCAGATGGAGGGGTACCGGCAGACCGATGTCGATCCACTTCCCATTGGGCCAATTCAACATACAATGGACTTCCGGCTCTTTGATGGTATCCCAGTAGAGGACCAAGAGTCACTAACAGAGAAAGCGAAGAACCTCTTCGGAAAGTCAGGGAGCACCCGAGGAGTTCGGGAAATAACCAAAGACGAATTCCTTGAAGGCCTGAAGAAAGCGAGAGATGACCTCCCATTCCGACTCGTGTTCCACTTCAAACCCTACGAGGAAGGCGATGTAGAAGGATACGACATCGAAATTGAGTCTATACCAGTTCTACTCCAGAAGTATCGGCAGTTGCCCGTCCGTGAAGACTACAGCTACAACAAGAAAGACATCGTCAGCCAAAACAAGCGGGAAGTAACGCGTATCATGGGGCGGATGGGCCTCGAACCTCTACAGGAACCTTATACCGAGGCGGAGACACTGGAGGCCCAACTGAAGCAAGAGTACCGGAGACACCTCAATTCATTAGAATACGGCGGCAAGGTTCTCCAATATCTGGATGAGGGAGACACATGTTTCCAGAGAGATTTGTATCACGCTGCTCTCAACTGCTACATCCACGCCCTCGAATGGACCATCATCACCTACCTCAATGAAGATCGAGGTAAGGACGTAATTGAGGAACAAAAGGAAAACGAGGACACCCGGTACTACTTCCACCACTTCGTCGACCTGATTCAGGGAGACTCTTCCATCGAACAGACGACTATGGAATCACTGCAGCAGTACAAGGGAACCGAACGTCACTGGATCGCCCACCATAGATCCGGGGACCTACCCGAAACAAGGGTGGAAGACGTCCGCGAAACTCTGCTAAATCTGATCGGCGAATTGTTCACTCCAAGTTGAGTCGGGCTTTTATTACCGAGTCAAGTGTTGTTCCAAAAATTCCCTGTCCATCTGATTATTTTCTGCTGCGAACTGGTCCGCTATATCTAATGCTGTTTGGAGTGAACCGTTTCCTGCTGCTTCTGCACTTTCGTACAGTCGAGACCGGTTCTGTTCTTCGCTATTGCGTGCAATAGCTGACCAGTCCTCGCAGGAAACAGTCTCTACTAATTCGTCATAGAGTTCTATAGCAACCACTGGATAGGAGATGGACTGTTCGGCAAACCACTCCTCCATCTGCCGCCAATGGTGATTTTTGTGGGCAACGATTGAAAGAGATCGGATAATATGTCGTTCTTCCTCTTCCAGTGTCGTTTTACTCGAGTTCCTTACGCAGTCAAGGAACTGATAGACTTCCGCACCACTCGCCTCATCGTCGGGGTCAAGCGTGTCTAACCTCCATGACCAGAGCTCTCGAATCTTTCCCCACTGTTCTTCAACATCGTCATTTCCCATTGACGAAGACATTGTTGACGCTAATTCCTTTGCTCCGTCGCGATCTACTACATCGTAGAACTGTCGTATGAGACTGTCCCCATCGGTGATGTCTTCATCTTCGAACAGATAGATGGAAGCGACGTGTGCGGTTGTCGAGCGCACCGCGATTTGATACCTCTCATCCTCGTCTGTATCTATGAGGCTGAGTGCGTGTCGGTAGTATGGGCGGAAAGAGTCATCATCCCAGTATCGATTACTTGCTGTGTAGGAGTTCCACGCGGCAATAAACCGTTGTCGACCATTCTGGTCAGTATCACGAGGGAAAATATCTGTAAGATGCTCTTCAATCAAATCTGGATCAAGAGAATATAGATGCCCAAATCGGCGTCCGATTACGGATCGAACCGCGAGTGAGGGATCCTCAAGGATCCGATCCCGGATTGGGTCGAAGATATCCTGGGAAAGGTCGTCTTCGGTGCGGTCATCCTGCCAGCTGAGGTAGGTAATATACGCGTTCACAGCCATTGGTCGGACACTGTTGATCGCTACTTGGACGGGGTCACCATGTCCAGCCATCCCCTCCGGAGGCTGGTCTCTATCGGCATCTGGGTCCGGGTCAGTCAGTAAGGTTCGTAGAATCGATTTAACGGCTGCCTCAGTACCGGCTGGGAATTCGATTGCATCCACTGCAATCCCTTTGTTTATTAGCCTTGCCAAGTTTGTTCGGACCTGTCCAGTCCATGCAGTCGGTGATGCGGTAATCGCTTGGCCGAGTTCAATAATGGACTCCCAGGGAAAGGTTTCTCCATCGTCAACGAGCTCCCTGAAGGCCCGAAATGCGGCTTCAGCATACCGTGGGTTCGCGTCTTCCAACACCGATATTTCACGCGCATATCGCTGCGGATCCTCCATAATCAGCTCTCGAAGCTGGCGGGAGAATCCTAGATAATTCTGTTCCTCAAGTTGATCGTCCTCCAGTGTATCCCAAAGGTCAGATTCTGGCGGTTCCCACTCGACTGCAGTCGTCAATACTTTCTCGGCAGGCTGTTCACGGAGTTCCTCGGTTTCGACGGGCCCTCGTTCGCGAACTATCCCTCCGCTCACCGTTGGCTGAGGGGTTCGCGACGGTAGTTGATCCGGTTCACCATATTTCTCTATCAATTCATCAAGCTGATCAGTATACTCTCCCTCCAAGTGCTCGCTGATCATGTACAACCGGTCTCGTCGCCATGTCTCACGAATCCGTTGTTCGAAGTAGCTTGCTGATTCTTCACCTCGTTCAGCCATCCGTGCCGCTTGATCCTCTACTGAATCGGTGTATGGCCCGTCTTGGATAATCTCACATACTTGGGTTTGAGCAGCGTCATCCAGGTATTCGAATCCTGAACTGAGGACCAGATAAAATTCGTACTGTGATTGGTGTTCGCGGTAATTCTCCGTCGCCGTCAATTCATCTTGAATGGTTTCCTCGAATGATTCCGGGTGCTCGCTGAGGACATAGAGGCCAACACGTCGAAGAAGGGTAGGTCCAGATAGAAGTTGCTCAACCAACTCGGTTTGCTCGTTTCCTAATGTATTCTCAGCCACCCAGGCAGTAACCGCCCGTACAAAATATTCCAGAAGAATCTCTTCGAGGCTGCCTCTATTGTCCTCGACATAGTGCAAATCAGCGAAAGAGGTACGTGCCGCAACCGGCCTTGCCCTGTCAGCGTATTGGTCCAGAGCCGCGGTGAGCTTCGAGGCGAACACGCTAATCAGTTGTTCACCTCGCTCGCTGATTAAGTCGTCAAAGCTCTCGTCAAGCATTGTTGTGAGATTGTAGCGTACCATCCCCTGGTCAATGTCTAACTGGTCCCCATCTCGGGGTTCCAGGATGGCTTCGAGCATTTCAAGTGGAACGTCGTATTCACCGTTTTCAGCCAGATATGAGGCTAATCGCAGTGTGTGGCTGGCGAGGTATCCGTATGCTTCGTCGTCTTGGATCCAGGTCGCTGCTTGTTGCCCGATTATAGCGGCATCATCGACTGGGAGGTCCCGGCCAATGGAGATAAGGAATCGGAGTGTACGGTTATCGTCGGTGTCGATTTCTTCAGCCACACGCCGAATAAACGTTGGTTGTGTCTCTGTGGTCCGTCCTAGATAACTAATGAGATTACTATCTGGGTTGGTGAATGCTCCGTCCTGAAACAGTAATTCGGCCCAGGATTGGTCCAGGTCGGTATCGTAGAAATCGTTCGCCATTGAACAGCTTGCATCAACGCTGTCGAGAACCGACTCAACGATCTCGTCTGGAAGTTCAGCTGCATCTCGTTTTTTGAACTCGCTAATAAGCAATGACAAGGGATAGAATCGGAGGCCATCATCAGCTACGGTTTCTTCAATAAGTTGCACGATGAGATGGGATTCTTCATTGATAACGTGGTCTGAGAGATGGGTTGACCACGATGTGACGTGATCGATTTCGGTCTCGAAAGTCCGATTCTCATCGACAAGCTGGATTAATTTCTCAGCATAATAGATACATGCGCCTCTGCGGGCGATTTCAATGTGATCGGAGCGCTCTTGCAAGAACTCGCGGAAAACATCATGGACTTTGAACGTTTGGAGGCCGTCAGCATTCCGACCGATTGTCTGCACGACGGTCCGGGTACTTAGGGAATCAAGAATATCACCGACGGTGATGCGGTCAAATCCATATTCCTCTGAAACAACCTGTGTGCAGAGTTCCTCATTGAGCTCATCTAACGGTGCTGTTGCCAAGAGGAGGCGGCGTTCATCAGGCTCTAAGAAGCCAAAATACCGTTGTTCGATCTCTTGTTGTACTTCTCGTTCTGGGATGTCGGGAAGCTCCTGGTCAACGTCCGACTCGGCCAACAACCCGATGTACAAGGGGTGGCCGCCTAACTGGTCATGAATCGTACGTGCTCGTTCGGTAGAAATTTCTGGGAAAACATCTTGAAGAAATGTTACGGTCTGTTCTTCGGTAAACATCGAGAGCGATACAGCTGTCTCGAGGTCATCCCATGCAAGTCGACCGGCCGTGATGAGAACCACCTCTGGTGGAAGGGTGTCATCAGCTTCTTGAATCGCATCTCGAATCGCACGTTCATCATCACTTAGTTCATGTACGTCGTCAATACAGATGAGCAGACGCTGATCCTCGGGGAATAATTCGCTAAGGCCCAGTAGGGAATCTCGATACCCAAACTGTGCTCGTGATGCTTCGGCTTCCACGCTTTCGAATGAGACACCAGCTCCGCCAACTGGTGAACTGACACTGAGCCCGGCAAACTGTCGTCCCTCCTCTTTTTTGTCTTCAGGGAGAGCCGCAAAGAGTGCGTGGCAGATTTCGCGAAATAGATCATTGAGACTATGGTTTGCCCGTATATTTCGCTTATTCACATCAAGATCGGCTATGCCATCGGTTATTACCCGTTCAAGAATTGTTGTTTTCCCAACGCCTGGCTCACCATAGATATGAATCGGACTCTTCCTCTCTTGGATATATTGGACTATGATTTCCTCCTCCGGCCGGGAAATTGAATCTGCAAGAAAAACACTGTCCCCTGTCATTACACAAGGGTTCTCAAAGCACCCTTTTCAATATTTATCCCGGACACCACCCTACACAGTATAATCATTCTCATTAACTTCGTACAGTTTAGAACCTCTCATCCATTGTGAAGATCGGAATTTGAGTGGTTTCTCTTCGCCCATCAATGAGTGAGGGGCACACCGAACCAGCGGGTTCCCGAAACATAGTGAAAACGATGGCAACTAGAGACATCTACGAAACGAGCTTCGACGAGGATATCCAGACGAGGTCCAGCACAATCCAATGTCCAGGGTGCATCCGTGTTCGGTTAAGGCCATACCTCCGGATTAAAGGCTTGAGCCACCCGTTTGTTCAAGGTGAGGCGTGATCTCTCTGGTTGGCGTGCCTCAC
>NZ_JAOPKC010000032.1:0-27190 GCF_025517535.1 Halapricum hydrolyticum | reverse complement strand
CGAAGAGATCGCCGACGCCGTCCTGTGGCTCTGCTCGGACGGCGCGTCGTTCACCAACGGCGAGGCGCTGACCGTCGATAGCGGCTTCACCGCCCGATAAACGGCCCGTCACCGCCGTCCCTTCGGGGATATACTTTTAACCGTTTGCGAACCGTCACTCACGCCTATGGATCGAGATCGCCGTGGTGACTCCACCTCAGAAACGACGCCCCCGTTGGACGACCAGCCGACGCCGCAGATCGGTGAACCGACCACGTCGGCCCCGGCCGGAGTCACGGCGTATCTCGACGATATCATTGCCGTGCTCGTCCCCGCGGATCACCCCGAGGTTGCGCAGGCGCTGGCGACGGGCGCGCTCCAGTATCGCGACGGACGACCGCCGCTGCCGGAGAACGCGACGCCGAAGGATACCTTCGATCTCGTTCGGGACTTCGACGCGTTCGACCTCAGCAAGGTCACCGACTGGGCGAACCTCCCGAACACGACCCCGGCCGAATCCCCACTCGGCAGTGAGATCCTCGAACAGATCCGGAACGCGATCGACTGGGAGCACGAGCAGACGTTACTGTACGACCAGTACGGCAACGCCTTCGAGACGCCGGCTGCCCTCGACTCGTATCTCTCCGAGCACGACGACCTGCAACTCGTGCTGGCTGTCGGCTATCACCTGTCCGGGTCGACGGAGTGATACTCTCGGCTGTACCATTTTGAAAGAATCCGCCGTTCCGTCGTGCCGAATATCTTTCCGAAGCTATAGTTGATAGTATGAGGCCACCCCGGCCGGCGGCGCTACTTCCTCTCACCGTTCCAGACACCCGACTCGCTCGCCCCATCTGTCTTGTACACACCGTGTGCGGTCGCGAGGTGCGTCTCGCTGTCGTCGAACAGTTCGACTTCCGCGACCGCTAGCGATCCGCCGTGTCGGAGTACGTCTGCCACGGCGTAGACGTCGGTCGTCGCCGGCGCGAGGTAGTCGATCCGCATGTCGATCGTCGGGACGAGTTCGCCGGTCAGCGAGACCACCGCCGCGTCTCCGACGCTGTCAGCGAGTGCAAAGGTCGCACCGCCGTGGACGACGCCCGTCTCCGGGTTCGTCGTGTGGTCGTCTGTGACGTGTAGTCGCCCCTCCGCGTGTCCGTCCTCGGCTGCCGTCAGCTCGATTCCGAGCAGTTGCGTGAACGGCATCTCGTTGAACAACTCGACCGGATCCATTGAGAATTTACACTACCGCGATCGACAAAAGCCTGTGCTGGGCGGTGGATACTGCTGATATCCGCTTGCCCGTCACCGGAAGTCGGCTGACCTCTCTATCACTCCGGCCGCGGTAGCGGCTGCTCGCAGCTCCCGTTGTACTCGAGGATCGCCACGTACTGGTTGGCCCGCAGTTCCTGTTCGTCGGCGTACTGATCGGACTGCGGGTAGATCCCCAGCGACAGGATCTCGGCTATCGAGCCGGGTGTTGGCCGCTCCGGGACGTATCCTGGCGGTCGCTCCCCGAACTCGGCGACGACCTCGTAGCCGTAGCTGCCGTTGAGCAGCGCACGGACGTGTGCGGCTCGTGCTTCGGTGTTGTGCCGGACGTAGGAGGTCCGGTGGCTGTCGGGAATGTCACTGAGGTACAACAGGTCCCGATAGGACAGTTGCACGTACTCCGGACAGGGGTCGAGCGTTTCGCGGTCGTCCCCGGCGTAGGGATACTGCGCGTCGATCCAGTGGGGTGTCGCGGATTCCTCGAACCCGCGCGTGTAGAACTCCATGGTCGCGTTGCGCTCGACGTTATCGTCCATCCAGTCGACGGCGTCCGCCCGTGGCATCGACGCGTATCCCGCGGTGCCGACGGCGGCGTACGCACCCGACGTGACCAACAGCACAGCGACGACTGACCGGGCGACTGCGGGCCGGGACTTGTCCAGTCGCGAGAGGCCGTCCGCGAGGAAGAACACGAGCAGCGGGAGCGTCGACAGGAGGTGGTGTGGGCGGAAGTCGTGCCAGCCCGTGAGCAAGAGGGTGTACAGGCCCAGATACGCCAGCAGAACCGTCGATCCGTCGGTCACTCGCTTTCGGAGGGTGAGGAGCGCTCCGCCCAGTCCGGCGACGCTCGCGAGGAACAGCGGCAACCCGAAGGCGTTGAAGTATCCGCGGAGGAACCACCACCAGATCGGCGCGGCTGGTCCCTTCTCGACGGCGACACGGTAGGCGGGATGTCCGATAATCCGGGAGAGAAACTCGATGAACCCGCCGACAAGAAGCGTCGGGAACCCGAGCAGGATGACGACCGCGCCGACGGCCGCCCCGTCGAGTAGCAGGTCCTGATCCTCGAACAGTCGCCGCCAGGAGTCGCCCTCGCGGTAGATGCGTAACAGGTGCGCGATCGCGATCGTGAACACGATCGGCGCGACCGTCAGCTTGAGCGTCATCGCGGCCGCGCCCACGGCGCTGGCCTCGAAGAAGCGTCGGCGCTCGCCCGTCTCGACGTACTGGATCAACAGGTACAGCGCCAGCAGGAGGACGAACACGGAGGGAATGTCCTCGCCGCCCTCGTGGGCGAGGGTGATCAGGCCCCAGGTGACCGCGAGGAAGGCTCCGGCGAGTCGCCCGGTCGTCCGATCGCGCAGGTACGTTCCGATCCGATAGGTCAGATACACAGCCCCGGCGGCGAAAACGACGTTCAGCAGGCGGGCAATCAGCAGGCTCGCAGTCCAGATCCACTCGGGCGTGGTGTGCCAGACCTCCCAGAAGCCGAAGGTCTGCGATCCGTTCGCGGGCAGTCCCAGCGCGGCGATCGCATCGAGGTCCCCGAGGACGGCGGCCGCGATCACGACCGGCAACAGCGCCAGTCCGTAGAGGTAAAACGTCGAGCCGAACGGTTCGCGACCCCAGATGACCCCTTCCCGGAGCGCCCCGAGACTCGGCTGGTCGATGACTCGACCGTACGCGACCAGCGGGTCGAGAATCCGGTCGCGCTCGTCCCAGGTTGCGAAGTTCGGGATCTCGTGCCAGACGTAGAACGCCGCCAGCAGAACCGTGACGGCGAGGATTGCCACGAGATACGGATCGGAACGCAGGTCGGCGACGAACCGTCGTTTCGCGCGACCGGCAGCCGAGCGCAGCCCCAACATTGCCCGACAGTCCACCCAGCGCGCGCAAAAGGGTTGCTTTTCGGAGTGACGCCCACGGAGAGCAGGGCGTATTACTGTGGGGATGCCATACTGCCGATATGGATCTCCCGCCAGTCGGCCTCGGTACGATGGGTATTGACGATCCGTCCGCGATCGCGACGGCCCTCGATGCCGGCTACCGACATCTCGACACCGCACAGATCTACGAGAACGAGTCTGTCGTCGGCGAGGGGCTGGCCGACAGCCCTGTCCCGCGCGAGGACGTCACGCTCGCGACGAAACTCTGGGTCGACTCGCTTGCGCCCGAGGATGTCGAGCCGGGGACGCAAGCCAGTCTCGACCGCCTGGGCGTCGACAGGGTCGACCTGCTGTACGTCCACCGTCCCCGCGGAGGCTACGACCCAGAGGGGACGATGGCCGCGCTCGAAGCCGTCCACGCCGAGGGGCTGACCGAACACCTCGCGGTGAGCAACTTCACGCCAGAGCAGTACGAGCGCGCCCAATCCAATTGTGACGTGGCGCTGGTCGCCAACCAGATCGAGTTCCATCCACTCTTCCAGCAGGCTGACCTGCTCGAGCACGCCCGCGCACACGAGTACACGGTGGTCGCGTACTCGCCGCTCGCCGGCGGCGAGGTGTTCGACGTGCCCGAGATCCAGGCCATCGCTGACAAACACGACGCCTCGCCGGCGGCCGTCTCGATCGCCTGGGTGCTCTCGCACGAAAACGTCGTTACGATCCCCAAGGCCTCCAGCCGCGAGCACCTCGAAGCGAACCTTGCCGCGCGCGAGCTACAACTCGATCCCGAGGACATCGAGCGGATCGACGGCATCGAACGCGAGGTCGAACTGTTCCCCGAGTGATCGAGGCTCGAAAGCAGGCTCCGCCCAGAGGCATCGTCGCCTCTATTTGACTACCCGTCCAACCGACGGTATGGAGAAAGTCATCTACGACCCGATCGGCGAGATCCGCTCGCCGTTCGAGGAGCCCTCGGCAGTGCCGGTCGACCCGGACGAGCCGACGGACGCAATGGGACGCGTCGAACTCGAACCCGAATACGAGCCCGGGCTCGAGGGACTGGACGGCTTTTCGCACGTCACGATCCTCGCCCATCTGCACCGGAGTCCGGCCGACGCGCTTCGGGCACATCCGCCGTTTGCGGAGGGACTCGAAGTGGGCGTGTTCGCCACTGCCAGTCCGAACCGACCGAACCCGATCGCCCAGACGGTCGTCAGACTCGACTCGATCGAGGGGTCGACGTTGCACGTCGAGGGGCTGGATCTGCTGGACGGGACGCCAGTGCTCGATCTCAAGCCGTTCGCGCCGAAGCCGTCGCTCCTGGAGGATCTAGAAACCGGGTGGATCGGCGAACATCTCGACCAAGAATACTGATCGGACGTTCTTCGAGTACACCGACGGAGACTGTCGGAGCCGTTATTCGAGCGTCGAGAGAACCTCGTCCACGAACTGCTGTGGCGGGAGACCGCCGGTGAACTGCCCGGAGTCGTTGACGTTGATCTGCGGGACGCCACGGACGCCGTACTCCTGGGAGAGCTCCATGAACTCCTGGGATTCGATGCCGTCGGCCTCGATCTGGTCGTTCTCGATGGCCATCTGGTGAGCCACCTGGACCGCACGCGGGCAGTGCGGACAGGTCGGGGTCACGAACACCTTGATGTCGACTGGCTGGTCGATGTTCTGGACCTGCTCGCGAACCTCGTCGGGGAGATCCGTCTCGCCCGGCCCCTGCGCGACCGCGATGAGTCCCTGCAGGAAGGCGCTGAACTCCTGGCCCGACGGGATCCCGAAGTACCGGACGCCGGTGACGCCGTCGCGAGTGATGACGGTGACGGGCGCGCCGTCGTACTTGGTTGCGCCGAGCTCCTCGGCCAGCGGGTCGTCCATGCCGTGGGTCTCGACGACGACGTTGTCGCTTTCTCCTTCGACGTCCTCGTAGAGGTCGAGCGTCTCCTCGCAGTACTGACACCCGTCCTCGGTGAATACGTGGACTGTGACTGTCTCTTCGAGGGAACTGAGGAGTTCGTTGACTTGACTGCGGTCGTCTGCGGACAGGACTGACATTCTACCCCAACGTTGGCACTCTGACTGTGTTATATTTTGCGTTTTGCCCAATACTCCGAAATACACCGGGACAGCCGCTGCAACCCCGCTATTCGGGGGTGAACGCGTGGCCCCGGAGCACCATCCGGGTGGTGAGCGCCGCGGTGGCCAGCCAGACGATCACGAGCAGGCTCGTCACGGCCGCGAGTACCAGAGTGAACGCGCCGACGCCGAGGAAGCCGCCGAGCGACCCCGCCGAGATGGCGAACGCCCCGAGCGGGAACGTGTAGGCCCACCAGGTGAAGAAAAACGGGTGGGTCTTGCGAGTGACGTAATGAGTCACGAGCGCAGCGGTCAACACGAACCACCAGGCCGAGAAGCCCCACATCACCAGCGCGAGGAGTTTCAACCCGGGCACTAGCGGCTCGACCGCGAGGTCGAAGCCGACCCCGGCTTCCAGTGCGTGCGCGAGCTTCGCGATCGCAATCGTGAGCACGGCCGTCGGGGCCAGGCCGATGACGAACGTCGGCGCGAGCTTCTCGCGCGGGAGGCTCTCGTATGCGTAGCGGTGCAGCACGATCGACCCGAAAAACAGGAACATGAACGTCCCGATGCCGAGTGCGATCATCGAGACCAGAAACACCAGCCGGCCCGTCGTCGTCCCGGCGAGATGGCCGGCGACGAGTTCGAAGCCCAACAGCGGAATGACGAGATGGCTCACCGGCGGGATATACCAGGCAAAGACGCCATGCTCGGTCCCGATCTCGTCGTTCGTGAACATGATCGTCACGACCACCAGCCCGAACCCGAAGATGCCGGCGCTACCCGCGACGAACAGCCCAGTCAGTAGCGGTTCAAGCACGCTCGCCGGGACGATATCGCCCATCGTCTGCGCGACTCCGAGCCCGAGAACGATCAGCGTGATCGGCATCGTCGGGAAGAACTGACTCCGGATCGGATGGGTCAGGTCGTTCCACACCCGACCCGGATACAGCCACATCCGCGCCAGCCACGGCACGGTGTAGGTGACCGTCATCACGGCCGTCAGTGCGACGAAAAACTGCGCGAACGGAACCAGCGCCTCGACACCCCACCGGGTGGCGAGCAACCCCAGCGCGACGCCGAGTGCCCCGGTCCCCATCGTCGAACCGAACCACTGTGGGCCGAAGAACTCGACCGCGTTCGCGATTCGTGACCGTCCTGCCGATGTCGAATTGACCTGGCTCATAGTATTGTGTGTTTGTGGATTTTCTCCACTGGACTAACTTCAACTCGTCGAAAGAGATAACCCCGCTTGACGGCGACACTGACGATCTTTTCAATTCCAAAGGTCGCTTTTCGACCCCGAGAAAGCCATATGATTCGTTTCTGTCTGCGGGCGGTAAATAAGGGAATGCGATACTGCTGTTTGACCGTGCGTGCTGACGTGTGTAGTTATGTGTTTTTAATAAATGATCATATGGATGACTAGCGTATCAAAGCCCTATTGGTGGTACAGTCGCGATATCGAGGTGATGACAATGGAATTCGAGATGCCGGAATGCGACGACGGGAGCGATGAGGGGAAACTCGTCGCCTGGCACGTCGAGGCCGGCGACATGGTCGAGGCCGGTGACCGGATCGCCGACGTCGAGACCGACAAGTCGGTCATCGAGGTCACCGCGCCCGGGGCGATGGTCGTCACCGAGCTGCTCCACTCGGTGGGCGACGACATCCCTGTCGGCGAACCCCTCGTCGCTTACGAGGAAGTCGACGAAGTCGAAGCGATGTCCGAGGACGACGAGGAATCGACTGACGGCGAACCGACCCAGGCTGTCTCTCGGGTGGGCGATGACGAGAGCGACGACGAACCGACTTCCGCGGTCTCGCGAGCTGACGAGGACGAACCCGGGTCGGCCGTCTCCCGCGTCTCCGAGGGCATCGTTCCGGAGGACGCCGACGATGAGACGGAGGTCCTGATCGTCGGGGCCGGTCCGGGCGGGTACGTGGCGGCGATCCGGGCTGCCCAGCTCGGACTCGGGGTCACGCTCGTCGAGCGCGACGCCTACGGCGGGACCTGCCTGAACTACGGGTGTATCCCCTCGAAGGCGCTCATCCACGGGAGCGAGGTCGCTCACGAGGCACGGACCGCCGCAAGCCTCGGGATCACCGCAGAAGTCGAGGTCGACTTCGCACAACTCGTCGACTGGAAGGACGGCGTCGTCGACCGGCTCACCGGCGGCGTCGAGAACCTCTGTCGAGCGGCCGGAGCCACGCTCGTCGAGGGGGCCGCGCGGTTCGTCGACGACCACGTCGCCGAAATAGAGACAGCGGACGGAACCTCGACGCTCGCCTTCGAGAACGCGATCGTCGCGACCGGGAGCCGCGTCATCGAGATCCCCGGGTTCGAACCCGACGGCGAGTACGTCCTCGACTCGCGGGACGCGCTCGATCTCGAGGCGGTCCCGGACTCGCTGGTCGTCGTCGGCGCGGGCTACATCGGCATGGAGTTGTCGACCGTCTTCGCGAAGCTCGGAACGGACGTGACGGTCGTCGAAATGCTCGACGACGTCCTCCCGACCTACGACGAGGACATCTCGCAGGTGATCCGCAGGGAAGCCGTCGACCTGGGAATCGACTTCCGCTTCGGCGAACTCGCCGCCGACTGGGAACGGGACGGCGACGCCGTCGCCGTCCACACCGAAAACGAGGACGGGCACGCGGCGGAACTGACCGCCGACGCGATCCTCTCGGTGCCCGGCCGGGAGCCGGTCACCGACACGGTCGGTCTCGACGCGCTGGGGATCGAACCCGACGAGGACGGGTTCATCCCGACGGACGCCCAGGGCCGGACCGAGCGCGCACACGTCTTCGCCATCGGCGACGTGGCGGGCGAACCGATGCTCGCACACAAGGCCAGCCACGAGGGTGAGGTCGCCGCGGCCGCGATCGCGGGCGAACCCGCCGCGCTCGATCACGCTGCGATGCCCGCCGCCGTCTTCACCGATCCCGAGGTCGCGACGGTCGGGCTGACCCGCGAGGAAGCCGAACACGCCGGCTATACGCCCGCAGTCGGGCAGATGCCGCTGAAGGGCAACGGTCGCGCACTGACCGTCGAGGCACCCGAGGGCTTCGTCCGGATCGTCGCCGACGAGCCGACCGGGAGCGTCCTCGGCGCCCAGATCGTCGCGCCCGAGGCCTCTGAACTGATCGGCGAGGCAGCGCTGGCGGTCGAACACGGCCTCACGATCGAGGAACTCGCCGGCACGGTCCACACCCACCCCACCCTCTCGGAGGCGATCATGGAAGCCGCCGCCGACGCCGCTGGTGAGGCTGTCCACACCCGGTGATCGAATCGATACACTGATCAATAACGTTTTTTGATTTCTTTTTCTCTTCATCAAGGCTACTTGATCGCAATGAATCCACAAAGTCTTTTACTGTATGGTGTTGATCGCACAATACAGGCATGGCAGATATCACCCTGACGACGACGAACACGGACGGCTTCGACACAGAGAGCGTCATCGGCGACTTCGCGGTCGGGATCGACCCGATGAACGAGACCGGTCCCGATCCGAACTCGGTGTTGGTCGCCGACTACGCGGCGTGTTTCCTGCCGGCGGTTCGGATGGGCGCACGCAAGTCCGGCTACGACGATCTCGGCAAGATGGAGATCGAGGCCAAGGCCGACCTGACCGAGAACGACGACCTTGAGTCGATCAGCTTCACGCTGAAAGTCGAGGCCGCCGTCGAGGACCCGCAGGAACTGGTCGAGCTGGGCGAGCAGTTCTGTCACGTCCATACTGCACTGCGCGAGGAGCTGCACGCCGACGTGACCGTCCAGGACGAGGCGTTCGCGACTGCGACAGCATAGACATTCTGGCTGCCGAGAGCAGAGACCGACACGCAAAAACACGCTCCGCCCTTTTGCCTTCTATGGACCATCGTGGATCAGTCAAGGTACCGGACGGCAAACTCGTCGAGGTAACCGTCTCGGGCGACCGCCGTATCGAGTCCGCCCAGGTGACGGGCGATTTCTTCCTCGAACCACCGGACGCTCGAACCGACCTGGAGGCCGCGATTGAGGGTCACTCCTTCGAGGTCGATCGCGAGACGCTACTCGAAGCGATCGAGAGCGTCGACGCACGGTTCATCGGCTTCGACACCGACCACCTCGTCGAGGCGACGCTGGAGGCGATCGAATGAACCTGCGCGTCGTCGACTCAGGGACGTACAGCGAGCCCGTCCAGCAGGCCCTGGAGCGCGTGCTGGTCGACCGGCTGGCAGCGGGCGAGATCGAACCGACGTTGCGGCTCTGGTATCGCGAGACGCCGGCGGTCCCGCTCGGCCGTTTCCAGGCCTACGGCGACGAGGTCGCCACCGATTACGTCGACGAACACGACATCGACGTCGTCCGCCGGATCACCGGCGGCGGCGCGATGTACGTCGAGCCGGGTGCGGTGATCACCTACTCGCTGTATCTCCCGCGCGAGGCCGTCTCGGACGACGTCGAGGAGAGCTACGCCGAACTCGACCAGTTCGCCATCGACGCACTTCGGGCTCTCGGGCTGGACGTCCGCCACGAGCCGCTGAACGACATCGCTCACCCCGAAGGCAAGATCGGCGGTGCCGCTCAGCTTCGAACCGACGGCGCCGTCCTCCATCACACGACTATGAGCTACGAACTTGACATCGCGGAGATGTTGCGCGTGCTCCGGATCGGCGAGGAGAAAGTCTCCGACAAGGCGATCAAGTCCGCCGAGAAGCGCGTCGCCCGCATCGGCGACCACATCGACGCCAGCCGCAGCGAGGTTGTCGACGCGATGATCGACGCCACCGGCGAATACTACGATACCGTCGAGGGCGGGCTGTCCGACGACGTGATCGCGGACGCCCGCGAACTCGCCGACGAACAGTTTACGACCGACGAGTGGAACCGGCAGCTGTAGCGACACGCCGCCCGGAGTGGATATCTGCGTGGTACGACCGAATGTCGGCAGCTCTCACCTAGAACTCCATTTGTAAATGCCTTTATTCCTCCAAACTCAGCCGGAAAACGGATATGCAATCCCCAGAAGACGCAGTCGCGGAAAAAAAGCAGAACGTACAGTCGTTTGCCGGCGAAGCGAGCTCTATCGAGTCGTTCATGGGCTTTGTCCACAACGCCGAGAGCGACGGCGCGCTGGACGCGAAGACGAAGGAATTGATGTCGCTGGCGATGGGCGTTACGCTCCGGTGTGAGGACTGTATCGTCTGGCACCTCGACGCAGCGCTGGAAGCGGGCGCGACCGAGGACGAGATCGTCGAAGCGCTCGAGATTGCCGTCGTCATGGGTGGCGGCCCGGCGCTGATGTACGCCACCGAAGCCTACGAGACGCTGCAGGCGTTCGACCGGGACTGATCCGCCGGCGACAGCCTTTTCGAAAGCGTCAGCACCTTTTTGGGTCGGATCTCAAACGGCGGACAGTGAACCGCCTCGCGGTCGAGTCGTTCGAGACTCGTCGGTTTTCGTGCTTCCGAAAGCCGGCGGTTTCCGGACGACTCCGGAGTACCCGGCCTGCCCCACCTGTCGACGCACGCGTGGTTCGTGTCGTGCTGTCTCGGCGACCGTGCTCTCGCGAGTCTGGTGCGTGCAGTTTAATATCACTCGGTACAACAACCGAGTAATGAGGCGTCGAACGTTCCTCAAGACCGCGGGTGCTGGATCAGTCGTCGCGCTGGCGGGTTGTACCGGCGGCGACGATCAGAACGGGACGACGACTACGGGCGACTCGGAGCAGACGCTCACGGTCGCGACTTACTCGTCGTTCACCGGCGAAGACACGGCCGGAAACTACCTCAAATCGGCGTTCGAGGACGAACACGACGACGTGACCGTCGAGTTCGCCGTGCCGGAGAACGGTCTCAACCAGTACGTCCTGCAGAAACAGCAGGGCTCGGACGTCAGCGCCGACATGTACGTCGGGCTGAACACCGCCGAACTCGTCCGTGCCGAAACCCAACTCGACGCGGAGCTGTTTCTCGAATCGCGGTCGGATCTCGATCGGGCCGACGCGATCAACTCGGACCTGGAGATCGATCCCGAGGGGCGGGCCGTGGCCTACGACACCGGCTACATCAGTCTCGTCTACGACGAGGACGAGGTCGACCCGCCGGAGACGTTCGACGATCTGCTCGACCCGGCCTACGAGAACGCGCTGATCACACAGAACGCCCAGCAGTCCGATCCCGGACGAGCGTTCCTGCTGTGGACGATCGCCAACCGGGGCGCGAACGAGTATCTCGACTACTGGCAGGGACTCGACGACAACGGCGTCCAGATCCTCAGCGACTGGGAGCCTGCATACAACGCCTATCTCGACGGGGAGGCCCCGATGGTCGTCTCCTATTCGACCGATCAGGTGTACTATCACGGTCCCGACGTGGACATGTCCCGCCACCAGGTCGGCTTCATCGAGGATCAGGGATACGCCAACCCCGAGGCGATGGCCCGGTTCGCCGACTCCGACGTTGCCGACCTCGCACTGGCGTTCATGGAGTTCGTCCTGCAGCCCGAACACCAGGCCGAAATCGCCGTCCGGAACGTCCAGTTCCCGGCCGTCGAGGACGCCGATCCCGGCGACGAGTTTTCCCAGTACGCCTACGAGCCGCCCGAAACCGTCACGCACACGTACGAGGAACTACAGGGCAACGTCGACGAGTGGATCGACCAGTGGGCCCGTCAGATCGTCGGTTAGTGATCGTCATCGACTGGCTGCTGTCGTGGCGATGGCGGTGCGGATCGATATTTGGACAGAACCATGACTGCTGACTGGAATCTCTCCCGGGCGTTCCAGCGTGTCGCGCTCCCCGCCGCCGTAGCGGCGACTATCGCCGTCCTGGTGGTCGTCTTCTACTACCCGGTCGGACACGTGCTGGCGGCGGCCGTCCGCGATGGCGGTCGGCTGACGATCAAACCGATTAGGGCGGTCCTGACGGATCCCTTCTACACCGGTGTCGCGCACCACCTGTTCGTCGACCCGTTCGGCGTCCCGGCCGGAATCGCCGACTGGATCGCGGCCGGTTTCCCGTCGGTCCGACTCGGCCTGTTCGGGTTTACTGCCTACCAGGCGGCGCTGTCGACGGTCGCGAGCGTGTTGCTCGGACTGCCCGGGGCGTACGTGCTGGCTCGCTACGAGTTCCGGGGCCGGCGGACGATTCGGTCGCTGACGCTCGTGCCGTTCGTGCTGCCGTCGATCCTGGTCGCGGTCGGCTTCCGCGCGATGTTCAGCCGACGCGGGTTCGCCAACGACCTGCTCGGCGTGGGCGGACTGGGTCCGATCGAGTTGCTCGGGACGTTGCAGATCATCGTCATCGCCCACGCCTTTTATAATGCGCCGCTGGTAACGCGGCTGGTCGCGACCGCCTGGGAGGGCGTCGACCGCCGGCAAGTCGAGAGCGCCCGTTCGCTCGGTGCCTCCCGATTTCGGGCCTTTCTGGACGTCGTCCTGCCGGCGTTACTGCCGGCGATCCTCACCGGGGCCGTGCTGACGTTCGTGTTTACGCTCATGTCGTTCCCGATCGTGTTGACGCTCGGCGGGCTCGATCTGGCGACCGTTGAGGTGTGGATCTACGCCCGCGTCCAGTCGCTGGCACTCCAGGAGGCCGCGACGCTCGCGACGCTAGAGACGTTCCTCTCGCTTTCGTTCATCTACGTCTACCTGCGCTTCGAGAACCGGCAGGTCACGACCCGCGGTGCCGGCCAGTCACTTTCGCGCGAGCGCCTGTCGATCGGCTGGCGGACGCTCGTCGATCCCCGGCGGCTGGCGATCGCCGGCTACGCGGTCGTCGTCGCCGTCGTGATCGTCGGGCCGCTGGTCAGCCTGCTCGTCGAGAGCGTCACCGATCCGAGCGGGCAGTTCACGACTGCCTACTACGAGTTCCTGCTGGCCCGCCAGTCCTCCGGGGCCGTCGGCACTGTCCGACCGCTGCCGGCCGTGATCAACTCGCTGGTCTTCGGAGCGGGGACGCTGCTGCTTGCGATTCCGATGGGGACTGTCGTCGCTATCGTCGCGACGCGTGGCGGTCGCGGGAGCCGACTCGCCGAGGCAATCTTGACCGCGCCGCTGGCGGTCAGCGGAATCGTCGTCGGGATCGGACTCCTTCTGACGTTCGTCTTCGGGACGACGGTCGCGGGCCATCGGCTCGTCGTGATCGGTCCGGTTGCGATCGTCTTCGCCCACGCCGCGGCGGCCTATCCGTTCGTGACGCGCAACGTCGCGCCCGCGCTGGGCGGGCTCGACCCGCGGCTCCGGGAGGTCGCCCGCTCGCTGGGTGCGACGCGCTTGCGAGCGCTGGTCGAGATCGAACTCCCGCTGGTCGCGCCGGCGCTGCTGGCGGGGGCTGCCTTCGCGTTCGCGATCAGTATCGGCGAGTTCGATTCGACGGTCTTACTCGCGGAGGGCGTCGAGAGTTACACGATGCCGGTCGCGCTCGAACGGTACGTCGGGACGCGCTCGCTCGGCCCCAACCTCGGCCCGGCGACGGCCATGGGGACCGTCCTGCTCGCAGTGACGGGCCTCAGTTTTGTCGTCATCGATCGCCTCGGCGGGCGGTGGGAGCCGTGATTCGAGCGCCAGGGTTGCGGTTCGTGACGCGAACGCGCGGGTGGTGGTTCCCGTGAGCGACGTTGCGCTCCGCGAGGTCTCGGTCGCCTTCGACGACGTCCCCGCGCTGGAGGACGTCTCGCTGTCGATCGAGACGGGCGAGTTCTTCACGCTGGTCGGTCCTTCCGGCTGTGGCAAGACCACGACGTTGCGAACGATCGCCGGGTTCGAGACGCCCGATTCCGGTCGCGTCGAGATCGGCGGCGAAGACGTCGCGGGCGTTCCTCCCGAGAATCGACACGTCGGTATCGTCTTCCAGAACTACGCGCTGTTCCCGCACATGACCGTCCGCGAGAACGTCGCCTACGGACTGCGCTACCGCGATCCACCGGATGGCAAGTCGACCGGGGAACGCGTCACCGAACTGCTGGAACTGCTCGACATGAAGGGGATGGGCGATCGCGAGCCCGAAGAACTCTCAGGCGGCCAGCAACAGCGGGTCGCGCTGGCCCGCGCGCTCGCGCCCGGCCCCGACGTCCTCCTGCTGGACGAACCCCTCTCGGCACTGGACGCCCGACTTCGGGAGCGCCTGCGCGTCGTGATCCGGGAGATCCAGCAGGAGCTCGACATTACGACGATTTACGTCACTCACGACCAGTCCGAGGCGCTGGCGATCTCGGACCGCGTGGCCGTGATCGCCGACGGTCACCTCGAACAGGTCGGCCCGCCGGAGGCGATCTACCGCGAGCCGGCGACTCGCTTCGTCGCCGAGTTCGTCGGCGACAACAACCTGCTTGACGGCGTCGTCGTCTCCACCGATCCGCCACGAGTCAGCCTCGATCCTGGCGGCGGATTGGCCGAAGCGACGACTACCGCCCACGGCTCGGGGACGACGATCCCCGTTGACGGTGTTTCCGACACGAATCGAGAGGTGACGCTGTCGATCCGGCCTGAATCGCTCTCGATCGTCGAGGACGGGTCATCCCGACTGGGGGGTTCGAACGGCCCGATCACGCTATCTGCAACCGTCGAAACGGTCGAGTTCATGGGCGACGCCTACCGCGTCCACTGCGAGTGGCAGGGCCGGGAGTTGCTCGTCAAGACTGACGCCGACGAACCGCCGAGTGGAACAGTGACACTGTCGTTCGATCCTGAAAGCGCGACTTTCCTGGAGGCACCATGACTGACCTCGGGAAGATCGACGCCGACTTCTTCGAGCGGGTGGTCGCCCCGAACCTCGGTGCTGACCGGGAGGAGGTGACCCTCGGACCGACGGCCGGGATCGACTTCGGCGTCCTCGAACTCGGCGGACGGGCAGCCGTCGTCGCGACCGATCCGCTGTCGGTCCTTCCGGCACTCGGCCGCGAACGCGCCGGCCGACTGGCCGTCGACATCGTCCTCTCGGACGTGGCGGTTTCGGGGGTCGCACCCGGCCACCTCACACTCAGCCTGACGCTTCCGCCCGACTACGACGTGGACGAGCTGACGGCCGTCTGGCGGGGGATCGATGCCCACGCCAGCGAACTGGGCGTCGAGGTGACCGCGACACACGTCGGGCGCTATCCGGGTGTCGACAGCTCCTGGATCGGTTCGGGGACGGCAGTCGGCGTCGGCGACCCGGACGACCTGGTCCGCCCGGACGGCGCGCAGCCGGGTGATGCGATCGTGATGTCGACCGGTCCCGCCGCGGAGGTCGCGGGGCTGTTCGCGACGCTGTATCCGGAGCGACTCGGTATCGATCCAGAGGCGGTCGCGATTGCCCAGGAGCGTGTGGCGGACGTTCCGGCAGTCGCCGACGCACTGGCGGCCCACCGTGCCGGGGCCGTCACCGCGATGCACGACGCGACGGAAGGCGGTATCGCCGGTGGGTTGAACGAGATGGCCGACGGTGCAGGCGTCCGCTTCGAGATCGACTCAGCGGCGGTGCCGATGGCCGACGGCGTCGAGGCGGTCTGTGACGCGATCGACGTCGATCCCTGGCACGTGACCAGTTGCGGGACGCTGTTGATCGCCGCCGAGCGCGGCGACGCTGCCGACGTCGTCGCCGCGCTCGAAAAACGAGGGACTCCAGCGGCTATCGTCGGACGAGTGCGAGATGGAAGCGGTGTCTACGCCGACGGCCACCGAGTCGAACCTCCGGCTACTGATCCCTCCTGGAAGGCCGCAGAACGACTCTCGCAGTCCTAGAGCGAGATCGCGTCGACCGGGCACTGCTCGGCCGCCTGCTCGGCTTCGGGCGTGACCTCGTCGCTGACGGCGACAGCGAGGCCGCCGTCCATCTCGAACGTTTCCGGTGCGACCGAAACGCACACCTGACAACCCGTACAGATCGACTCGTCTACTGAAACCATTGTTCCGGCGGATAGTTGCAACCCCCAATAAAAGGGGGTCACGGGAATTCCCAGCCACTGGCAACGGGGCTGTGGAACCGTGAACGATGCCACCCTGGCTTGCTGTCTTCCGGATCCGTTGCCGTCGGGCAGGCAGTCACACCGGAAGATAGCTGCAACGATCGCCCTCAGGCCGCGAGCGTCTCGACTTCGCCGGCCGGCCCCATGCGACGGAGTTGTGGGTGTGCCAGCCAGTACCCCGCCAGCAGCAGGACGTTCGCTCCGCCGGCGATCATGACGATCCCCGGATCGACGACCGACGCGGCCACGCCGCCAAGCAGCGCCCCAGCCGGGACAGCCGCGGTCGAGGCGCTGCCGAGCAGCCCCGAGACGCGACCGAGCAGCCGATCGGGAACCACGGACTGGACGATCGACGATAGCAGGACGTTACTCGCGCCGATCGGGACGACCGCGATCGCGAGCAACACGACCGTCGCCGGCAGCCAGTCCACGGCGATCGCGACGATCCAGAGACTCCCGCTCACGAGGAAGGCCCCGATCGAGAGCCAGCCGAAGGGCAGCTCGTCGAGACCGGAGGCGACGAGTGCGCCGACGAGCATGCCGCCGGCGATCGCGGCCATCAACGCCCCGTAGGCCTCTGGCCCGCCGAGCCCGTCCGCGAACGCCGGCAGCACGCCGATCGTCGAGCCGCTCGCCACGAAGTTCACCATCGCCGCTCCGATGACGATCGGTGCCAGCACGGTCCCGCGGACGAATCCGATCCCGTCCCGAAGCGAGTCGAGATACCCTTCGGGCTCGTCGGGACTTCCTCCGGATTTGCCGGGACGTCCTTCGGGCTCGTCGGGATGTCCGTCGTCGGGACGCTCCCCGCCGGCCGAGTCGGCCCCCCCGTCGGCCACTGCTGTCGCAGTTCCGGTGGTCGATTCGTCGGCGTCGCTCGCCGTCTCGTCGCCAGCCCCTGCCGCCGGGACGTACACCGTCGCGAACAGCAACGCAGCCGCCGCGAACGTGACCGAGTCAATGGCGAACAGCGTGACGGCACCAACAAGCGCGACCAGGATACCGCCGGCTGCGTTGGCGACCAGCTCAGTGCCCTGGTAGGCCAGGCTGAAAAGCGAGTTCGCACCGACGAGCTCCTCGCGTTCGACGATCCGCGGGAGCGCGGCCGACTGTGCGGGATAGACGAACTGGTTGAGCAGACTGAGCAAGGGCATCACCGTCAGGACGACCCACACCGACAGCCATCCCAGGTGTGCTACGACGGGCAACGACAGGATGACAGCACCCTGAACGAGTTGCGTTCCCACGAGCAGTCGCCGGAGATCCCAGCGATCGACCAGCGGCCCGGCGAAGGCCTGCAATGCTTGCGGTGCCATCACGAGAAACCCCGCCAGTCCCGAAAAGGCCGGGTTGCCTGTCAGATCGTAAACCAGCCACGTCGCCGCCACGAAGTAGAGGCTGTCCCCGACGTTTGTTATCAACCGCCCTGCGAACAGACGCCTGAAATCCCGATTGCGGAACAGTGATCGCATATCTACTGGATGGCGAGGGTAGACAATAAATATAATCAGAATTACACTTCTGTAGGGGCTGATACAGAAACCTCTTTCTGTCAGGATCGTATCGTTTCGAGGACGGTCAGCTGGTCGTCGAGGCGGACGGTGAGCGTCTCGTCGTCGATGATGACGTCAATCTCGATAGTGGCCGGATCGTCCGCGTCCTCGACGAGACGTTCATCCCCCGTGAAGAGCGGATCCAGGGCCCACAGTGGCGTGTCCTGTAAATCGACGCCGTGCTCGCGGGCGAACGCGACGACGTCCGGGACCTGGAGGAGCGAGACGCCGGTCGACATCGTCATGTCGACGCCACAGTGCTGACACTGGTGGTTCGCTCCGATCCCCTCGACCTTCTCGACGTCGAGTTCGACCGCGGTCGGTCCCAGGCAGAACGGACAGAATCCGTCGGTGATCTGCCCGAGGATGTGCCGGGCATACCGCGAGAATACCTCGGGAAGTTCCTCGCGGTCGCGGCTACGAAGGATGCCCGGCGGCGCGGGGTAGGCGACGATGTTGGTCTCACAGTCCTCGCAGGTAATCTCGAAGTGATCACGGTCGTAGATGGCCTCCAGCCCGCCCGAACACAGCGGGCACGGATCGTCGATCGGGATCGGGTCGATCGTCTGCTCGTCGTAGGAGCCGGCGAACACCGCCCCGAGCACGCGAAACCCGCTCATCGTCAGTTCGTAGCCCCCGTCTGTCTGCTCGACGAACTGCCCTTTGAGCTTCCCCAGGTGGTAGTTGAACTGGCCGCTATCGCGCATCCCGACCCGTTCGCGTAGCTCTGAGAACGTCAGCGGCTCGTCCCGGGCGTAGAGTTCCCGAAGGATCGACAACCGCGTCTCGTCGGCCAGAAGCGAGAAGGCGTCCTCGACGTCCGGCGCAGGCTCCGGGCCATCGGTCGTCTCTCGATCGTCCATACCTGTCGTTCGGCAGACGCCACCAAAACTCTCAGGGGTCGTCGGCCGCGTCCTCGTCGGACGCCGTCCGCTCGTCGTCTGTAATGTAGTCGTACAGCTGCTCGCCCGTGATCTCCATCCCCTGTCGGGCGAAGAAAGCAGCGACGTTTTCGCAGTCGCGTTCGAGGAAGTCTCCCGCATTGGGGTGGTGTTTCGTGACGGCCTGCCCGAGGTCGATTACCACGAGTTGCCCCTCCTGAAAGACGATGTTGTACTCGCTGAGATCCCCGTGGACCAGCCCGGCGTCGTACAGCCGGCGCATGTACTCCCGGACGACCTCGTAGGCAGTTTCGGGGTTCTCGATGTGGACCTCGTTGAGTCGCTTTGCGCGGTCGCCGTCGGTTGCGATGTATTCCATCACGAGGACGTTTCGCTCGACGGCGATCGGATTCGGGACCCGGACGCCAGCCTGTTTGGCGCGCTTGAGGTTGGCGAACTCCTTGCGGACCCAGGCCATGACGACCTTGCGTTTGTCCTGGCCGATCCCCTCGAAGCGCGGATCGCCGTCGAGATATCCGCGCATGTCCTTGAAGTCGCTGGCGTTGATCCGGTAGACTTTGACCGCGACCGTTTGATCGCCCGCTTTCGCCGTGTAGACGTTTGCCTCCTTGCCCGTCGAGATCGGGCCGCCGAAGGCGTCGATGTAGCCGTCCTGGACGAGTTTGTAGATTGCGGCGTATGTGGCCTCGTCGAACACCGACTCCTCGAGTTTGAACCGTTCGGTGTCTTTGATCCGCTTGCGGAACTCGTTGAACTCGCGATCCCGTCGGCGTGCGATCCGGTCGGCCTCGGTGTCGGCGACGTCGATTTCCTCCCACTCGTCACCGGGCGAATCGACCGCCTCGGGCGCTACGAGTTCGAATTCCTCTGTCATCTACCTGGAGGTTGGTGGTCAACGACCAAAAGAACCGGGCCTTCCTGGACGAGCGTCCAGGAGCTGGCGGGACAGCGGCCCGGCGGTGCTGAGATCCGCCAGCGCTACGGGAGTAGGCAGGCATTTATCTCGCGGCCGTTTCCCACCGGACATGAAACAGGCCATCGTCGCCCGCGCAGATCTGGGCATGGGCGAAGGAAAACTGGCAGCCCAGGTCGCTCACGCGTCGCTTTCGGCCTACGAGGACGCGACGACGAGCGCGCGCAAGGAGTGGAAAGGCAGCGGCCAGAAGAAGATCGTCCTCCAGGCCAGCGGCGAATCACAACTGTTCGAACTCGCGGAAAAGGCCGAGACAGAGGGGATCCCCCACGCAGTCGTTCGGGACGCCGGGCATACCCAGCTCGAACCCGGCACCGTCACCGCACTGGCGGTCGGACCCGCGGCCGACGACCGGGTCGACGCTGTTACCGGCGATCTCAGTCTGTACTGATAACAGCCTGTCTGGATTTCGGCACCCGAGGTGTCGAAAATCACCACGAACGTACAGCCGACAGGATGACGACCGCAACCCAACCAAATATTTATACCTTTCTAAAAGACTTATGTATGTCGCACCCTAACCCGGAGTGAACACCGACACAATGCAAGGAAATCACGAACAGCAGGCCTACGACCGGGGAATCACTATCTTCTCGCCGGACGGACGGCTCTACCAGGTCGAGTACGCACGCGAGGCAGTCAAGCGCGGCAGCGCCAGCGTCGGCGTACGGACGCCCGAGGGCGTCGTCCTGGCGGCCGACCGGCGGGCGCGTTCCCCGCTCATGGAAGAGGAGAGTATCGAGAAGATCCACGGTGTCGACGACCACATCGCGCTCGCGAGCGCGGGTCACGTGGCCGACGCCCGCAAGCTCATCGACTTCGCCCGACGGCGGGCACAGGTCGAGAACCTGCGCTACGACGAGTCGATCGGCGTCGAGACGCTGACGAAAGCCGTGACCGATCACATTCAGGAGTACACCCAGACCGGCGGTGCACGACCCTTCGGCGTCGCGCTCCTGGTCGGTGGCGTCGAGAACGGCGAGCCGCGCCTGTTCGAGACTGATCCGTCGGGCACGCCCTACGAGTGGCAGGCGACAGCCGTCGGCGGCGGTCGCGACGACATCCAGTCGTATCTCGAAGACAACTACGAGGACGACCTCTCGCTGGAGGATGGGATCGGACTCGCGCTGGAAGCGCTCGCGGAAGCCAGCGACGACGGGCTCACAGCCTCGGGCGTCGAGATGACGGCCGTCCCCGTCGACACCGAGCAGGTCCGGCCGGTCGAGGAGGAGACGCTCGCCGAACACATCGAGGACCGCGACCTCGGAGGTGAAGACGATGCATAACGATTTCGACCCCTACGAACCGGAACTGGGCGGCTTCGAGGACGTCCCCGAAGCCGACGACGAGCCGGTCGCAAAGACCGGGACGACGACCGTCGGCATCGCGACCGACGACGGCGTCGTGATCGCCACGGACAAGCGCGCCAGCCTCGGTGGCCGCTTCGTCTCGAACAAGAACGTCCAGAAGGTCGAGCAGATCCACCCGACCGCTGCGCTTACCCTCGTGGGCAGCGTCGGCGGGGCCCAGTCGTTCATCCGCTCGCTTCGCGTCGAATCGAACCTCTACGAGGCGCGTCGCGGCGAGTCGATGAGCATCCACGCGCTGGCGACGCTCGCGGGCAACTTCGCCCGCGGCGGCCCGTTCATCGCGATCAACCCGATCCTCGGGGGCGTCGACGAGGAGGGCAGCCACGTCTACAGCATCGACCCCGCAGGCGGCGTCATGAAAGACGACTACACCGTCACCGGCAGCGGCATGCAACTGGCCCACGGTGCGCTCGAAGGCGAGTACAGCGAGGATCTCTCCATCGAGGAGGCCAAGACCCTGGCCGCGCGGGCGGTCAACGCCGCGACCGAACGCGACACCGGCTCCGGTAACGGGATCTACGTCGCCGAAGTCACTGACGAGGGCGTCGAGATCGAGGACTACGACGACGTCACCGAGCTGCTGTAAGGCGACGTCCCCGCTCTCGAGGCCCGTGTCTTATTGTTCGGGCGTCCGAACGCTCTGTATGGCGCCTGACGACCAGCCCAGCGGCGTCCTGGAACGCCTCCTGCACGGGTTCGGATACCTGGCCGCACACGTTCTCTTTCTCGGTGCGCACACACCAGAACAGGTCGTCTCTCGACTCAGACTCGCATACAGGGCGGTAGGCGTGTCGATCTCCGATACGGCGTCTCTCGACGGTCGCGAACTCACGGTGTTTCGGTGTCCGTATCGTCGACTCGGCGCCGGTCGGTTCGGCGCGAAGTGGCTCTGTCACGAGAAGCTCGATCGCGTCGACGACGGTTACGTCACCTACCTCGCACGCCACCGGAACATGGAGTACCAGCGCCCGCGGGACTGTGCCGCGACGGGGCTCTGTGATCCCGAGGCGTGCTATTCGGTCGTGTCGGGCGATGACTGATCGCGATCGCCGCCAGCAAGTGCGGGCACAGTTCCGCGGAGAGACCGAGGCCGCCGCCGTCTGGGACGCGCTCGATCTGTTGATCGAGACGGACCGGTTTCTCAACCTCGGATACGCTCCCCGGTATCTGCCGTATCCGGCCCTGTCGACCCAGCGTCGTCTCGCCGCCGAGGTCGGCCGTCGACTGACGTTGCGGCTCGGCTACTCGGCGGGCGTCGAATTGCTGGACGTCGGCTGTGGTCGCGGCGGCCCGAGCGTCGTCTTCGCACGGCGGTTCGGCTTCGACGTGACCGGCGTCGACCTGGTCGCGGACAACGTTCGACGGGCGCGGGCGACCGCTCGCGAGGCGGACGCCGGGATCGCGGTACTGGTTGGCGACGCCACGCGGTTGCCGATCGCGACCGACAGCGTCCGGGCCTGTGTCGTCCTCGACGCGACCCCGTACGTCGGGGACAAGCGTGCTCTGCTCGAAGAGATCGCCCGGGTGCTCGAACCGGGCGGCGTGATGGCGCTGACGGATCTCGTGCACGAGACGACCGCCGACCCGGCGACGATCGAGCGGTTCACCGACGCCTGGGACATGGCACCGCTGGTGCCTCTCTCTCGCTACCGGGAACTCGTCCCGTCGGTCGGGTTTTCGAGGGTGCGCTACGACGATCTGACAGCGCACAGCGTCGGCCGGTTCGGGTTCTGGGCGGCGCTGTTTCTGGCCCTGGTCCGAACTCCTGCGGGCACGATCGCCGGTCGGCTACTGGCTCGGGCTGGCGTCGATCTGGACGCGGTGCGCGAACAGGTCGAGGCCACGAGACCGGCGCTGCCAGCGCTTCGACACTACTTGATCACCGGCCATCGAGAGCGCTGACGGCTGCCTCGTGTCCTCTGAGCGTTCAGCGACGCCTCTATTCGGTCGTGGTCCCAACACTGAGGCATGTGTGGCCGGACCTCGCTGTTCACGCCGCAGTCACGGCTGGAGGAGCGCTTCGACGCGACGGCGGTCGAGTCGCTCGAACCGCGGTACAACATCGCTCCACGGGAAGAGCTGGCCGTCGTATGTAACGACGCACCCGAGACGATCGACTTGCTGGAGTGGGGGCTGCTGCCGTCGTGGGCCGACCCCGACGACGCGCCGCGGCCGATCAACGCCCGCGCGGAGACGCTCGCCGAGAAACCCACCTTCGCCGAGGCCTTCGAGCGACGGCGGTGTCTCGTGCTCGCCGACGGGTTCTACGAGTGGGCCGACACTCGCGGTGGGAGTCAGCCTTATCGCGTCGAGCGGACCGACGGCGACCCCTTCGCGATGGCCGGACTGTTCGAGCGCCAGGAGGGCAACGACGGAGTCGAGGGGACTGTTACCGTCGTCACGACCGAGCCGAACGCGGTCGTCGAGCCGCTACACCACCGGATGGCGGTCGTCCTCGCCTCCGAGGAGCAACAGCGGTGGCTCTCGACGGCTGACCGAGAAGTGCTCGATCCGCCGCCGGCCTCGGAGTGGCACGCCTATCCGGTCTCGACGCGGGTCAACGATCCGAGCAACGACGATCCGGGCGTGCTCGAGGAGATCGAACCCGATACCCAGACCGGACTCGACGAGTTCGCGTGACGGCGTCAAACCATCTCCTGATAGTGATTGCTGTAACGATTTCTCGCTCTGATCGTACGACTGCGTAGACCGATGCGGAACAGACTTATATAGACCGTATGGGCAACTGCCGGCGCAGTTGTTCAGGGCACTGCAGTGTTCGGTCCGTTTCGATATCATTATTAACGTTCCTGAAGAATTGACATACATGAGCGGAATCCACCACGCGCCGCAGGATGGATCGTTCGACAGTGAAGATCCGACGCGAGGGACGGTGCGGGTGGCACGCGACGGCGGTGAGGTGACGCTGTATCTCGACGCCCCGGGGATGACCGACGACGACCGGGCGGCACACTGGCTCACTGCCGACGTCAGTGACGTGTGTTCGCTCGAGGAAATGAGATAATCCGGTCACATACCGGCGGCCGCTATCCCGATCGCGACCGCGAGGTTCGTCCCGAGAATCCAGGCGACGTTGTCTCGCAGCCTCTCGACCGGCACTGACTGCTCGGGTCTGTACAGTGCCCACGACAGCGGGCGAGCGAGCAACAGCGACGGGACGACGCCCAGGAGTGCCCAGGTCGGTAGCCGTCCAAGTGCGACGAGACCGAGCAGCGACGCCGGCACGGCGAGCGCGACCAGCACGTACGTCCAGGCGGCGCGTCGCCTCCCGAATACCAGCACGACGTTCCGGCGGCCGCCGGTCCGGTCGGCGTGTTCGTCCGGGAACTCGTTGAGCAACAGCAGCGCAGCCGTCAGCAACGAGGCGGGCACGGTCACGGCGACAGCGGTCGGGCCGACTGCTCCGTCCTGCACGAGTGCGACGCCGAGCACCGGCAGTCCACCGAGTCCGAGTCCGGCGACGACCTCGCCGAGGGCGACCCGGGCGAACACGTCGGTGTACCCGATCGCGAACACGGCACCGGCGACCAGCAGCGGCACGACCGCGGGGCCGACGGTAGCGAGGAAGTACACGCCGACCCCCGCTGCAACCCCGGCGGCGAGATAGGCGAACCGTCGCGCGTCCCCCGGCTGCAACTCGCCGTCCGGGAGGGCACCGCTGCCGCCGCTGAACGGCGTCGGATCGGTTCGCTGATCGATGCCGCGCTCGTAGTCGCTGGCTTCGTTGAGCGCGTTGACCGCGACGTGGGCCGCGAGCAACCCGATCAGTGCCAGCAGCGAGCGCACGGGGACGATCGACCCGTCCCGGGCGGCCGCTGTGACGCCCAGCACGACGAGCGTGACGGGCAGTGCGAGAAACGGAAGGCGTGCTACGCGCAGATACGGCCGCAGCTGGACGTCGAGTATTTCACCGGCGCCTGTCGACGGACGCGTCGCCATTGGTTGCTCAGTATATATTACTCTCTCACGCGCCCTGTTCGGCCCGTTCGTGAGCGTCGAGCAGTTCCTGGTAGCGGTTGCGGATCGTGACCTCGCTGACGTCGGTCTCGTCGGCGATGGTCTGCTGGGTGATCCGCTCGTTGGTCAGCAGCGAGCCGGCGTACAGCGCGCCGGCGGCCAGTCCGACGGGTGACTTTCCGGAGTGGACGCCCTGGGACTTGCCCGTTTCGAGCAGCTCTCGTGCGCGGCGTTCGACCGTTTCCGGCACTTCGAGTTCGGAGGCGAACCGTGGGAGGTACTTCGCCGGGTCGGCCGGCTCGATCGCCAGACCCAGCTCACGGCCCAGATATCGGTACGCGCGGGCGTACTCCTGGCGGTCGACGCGGCTGATCGGCTGGAACTCGTCGAGGCTCCGTGGCGTATTGGCCTGCCGTGCAGCGGCGTACAGCGACGCCGTCGCCATCGCCTCGATCGATCGGCCGGGCAACAGGTCGTCGTACAGCGCCCGCCGGTAGATCACTCCTGCTGTCTCGCGGACGTTCTTCGGCAGGCCCAGCGCGGAGGCCATGCGATCGATCTCGCCGAGCGCCTGCTTGAGGTTGCGTTCGCGGGCGCTCTTGGCACGGAACCGCTCGTCCCAGGTGCGAAGCCGGACCATCTGGGAGCGCTTGCGTGCCGACAGCGCCGACCCGCTAGCGTCGCTGTCTTTCCAGTCGATTTTCGTCGACAGCCCCTTGTCGTGGAGCGTCTTCGTCGAGGGCGCGCCGACGCGCGATTTCTGGTCGCGTTCCCGGGAGTCGAAGGCCCGCAACTCCGGGCCGTGGTCGATCATGTCGTCCTCGATGACGACGCCACACTCCTCGCAGACGGTCTCGCCGCGCTTCTCGACGGTGATTCCGGTCGCACCACATTCGGGACAGGCCAGCTCGTCGCTGTCTTCGGTTTCCTGCTCGTTCTGCGTTCGCTGGCGTGCGGTTCGGGTCTGTGCGTGGGATCGAAAGCGGGTGTTGGTTTCTGACATCGTTGATTAGCCTCGCCCGGTGCCGGCCCGGACGTTTTTTTCTATCGTAGAAAAAGATCTGTTTCGGTATAAATCTGACCCTGCCGGCAATCGTTCCGCGTGCGACTGACGGTTGTTCCGGCGGGCCCGATTCGAGTAGTCACCGTGGCGGTCGGTTTGGAAACGCTGTCGTGATCAAGAACCTGCCGCACGGACCGGCACGAGTTCGCCGCGAACAGATACTCTATCACGTTTCGAGGATAATAGAAAAATCAAAGCGACTTTATCGATCCCTTGCGAAAGGCTCCCAGATCATCGAGGCGTCTCACCATGACAGGACATACATCACCGGGCGGAATCGACGCGGTCGTCGAGGAGTCCGTCGACTTACTCCAGCGGTTCGAGTTGACTGAATACGAGGCCAAGAGTTTCGTCGCGCTATCCCGGATCGCCACCGGAACGGCAAAGGAGGTTGCGGAGGTCGCCGACATCCCGCAGGCGCGAGTCTACGACTGCATGGAGACGTTGCGCGACCGCGGACTGGTCGACATCCAGCAGTCGACGCCGCGACGCTTCCGTGCGTCCGGTCCGGACGAAGCGGTCGCGACGCTCGACCGACAGTACACGAGCCATCTCGACCGTCTGCGTGAGCTGTTTCCCCGTCTCGAATCGCCGGCCAGGGAGGACGAAAGCGTCGACGTCTGGGTGATGGAGGGATCGACGGAAGTGAGCGAGCGGCTCCGCGAACTCGTCTTGGCGGCCGAGGATGAGGTCCTGCTCGCGCTGGCAGTCGAGGAGTTGCTCACCGATCAGTTGCTGGCGGCGCTCGACGAGGCCGCCGAGCGCGGGGTCTCAGTCGTCGTCGGATCGCCGGGTGAGCCCATCCGCGATCGGGTGGCAGCGACCGCCGCGACCGCCCGGGTCGTCGAAACCTGGACCTGGTGGGAGGCCTACCCTGTCCGGCCCGGAGCAGTCAGTGCCGTACTGATGGTCGACGGCGAGTCGATGCTCGTCAGCGCGGACGCCGCCTCGTCGCTGCCGGGCGTGAGCAACCATCGCGCGGTCTGGACCGACAGCGAACGTGCCCCGCTGGTGAAGATGCTACGACCGCTGCTCGCACGCGCCGTCGATCCGTCCGGCGTCGACAGTTTCACGAGTCCCTGACTCATACGGATCGCTCTTGTGTAGAGGATTGTTGGTCAGTTCTCAGCAGTAGCTGGAGTTCACAGCAGGCAAGGGTGGCGCGACCGCGCCACCCGACGAACGATGATGCC
>NZ_JAOPKC010000031.1:0-27572 GCF_025517535.1 Halapricum hydrolyticum | reverse complement strand
CGCTTCTCGAACTCGCGGCGTTGATGATTGAGGTCGTCAGCGTTCCCGACGAACGCACCCGTTGAGGTCACTGCAATGTGGTCATCGACGTTGCAGTCCCATCGTGTTAACTTTGGCATCGATTCCACCAGACGGCGAACGCTTTGAGCCAGGACTCTGCTGTCATCGGCTCGACGTTGCTGAATGTATTTGAAAACGAGGATGTTCGTCGTTTTACCCCACGAAAGACACGTTCGACGCTATTCCGATTTCCGTGGCGACGGATATGAGATCGGAGTCCGAGTCGCGACAGTGCCGCTTGGAGATGGTCGGCGTCGTCGATGAGAAACGTTGCGTCGTTGATGTCGTGTTTCTCTTTGAGTTCACGCAGAAACACCTGTGTAAGTCCTGAATTCGTCGTTGGAAACAACCGTACGTGCAGGAATTCGTTGGTCTTGGGATCGACGGCGGCGTACAGCCAGTAGCGCTCAGTCCCGAGCTGAATTACAGTCTCGTCGAGCGCAACGTAATTCGACGATCTGGTCCCGGTCGGCTGTAGATCGGCTTTCTGCACCCAGTTGTGGATCGCGGTACGACTGCGTTGGACACCCAACCTCTCAAGGTGTTGTTTGGTATTCGAAAGCGACAATCCAGCCAGATGCAACTGAATACCCACTTCAACGATCTGCTCGGGTGTCCGCTCTCGCTCCACAAATTCCAAATCGATCCAGTCGCTATCTCCACCGAGGCGGTCGATTTCGGACATGGAACATTCGAAACACCGACCGCCTCATCCTTATCTTAACACGACGCCCACCAGAACGCGAAGCGTTCTGGGGACGGCTAAAGCCGGTGGGCTTCCGCGCTGTTACCGCTGTGAGCGTCCGCGCTGATACCGCTGTGATAGTAAATCGTTGGGTACACCAAAAGAAAGCCGCTCGTTCGAAACGCAGTGCGGTTGCGGTGGCGGTGCGGCAGGTCGGCAGGGAATGCACCCGCTCGCGCCCGACCGGACGCGAGCGGCCTTTTTCCCCAAGTTTTTACGCCGGAGTGGTCCGCTGCGCGCCGACAGGCGCGCATGCGAGACCCGACGGCGTAAAAAGTGGGTTTACATCGCGCCGCCCATACCGCCCATACCGCCCATGCCACCCATGCCGCCGCCCATGCCGCCGGGGCCGCCGGCACCGGGTCCGCCTTCGTCCTCGTCGTCGCCAGCGCCGCCCTTGAGATCGCCTGCGGCGATCACGTCGTCGATGCGCAGGATCATCACGGCGGCTTCGGTCGCGGACTCGACGGCCTGGGTCTTGACGCGCAGCGGCTCGACCACGCCGTTGTCTTCCATGTCGATGATGTCGCCGGTGTAGGCGTCCAGCCCGACGGTCGTGTCGCCAGCGTCGTGCTGACTGCGCAGATCGACCAGCGAGTCGATCGGATCGAGGCCGGCGTTCTCCGCGAGGGTGCGCGGGATGACGTCGATGGCGTCGGCGAAGGCCTCGACGGCGAGCTGCTCGCGGCCACCGACGGAGTCGGCGTAGTCACGCAGGCCCAGCGCGAGTTCGGCCTCGGGCGCGCCGCCACCGGGGACGACCTTGCCGTCCTCCAGCGTGACAGCAATGACGCCGAGCGCGTCCTCGACGGCGCGCTCGACCTCGTCGACGACGTGCTCGGTGCCGCCGCGCAGGACCAGCGTCACGGCCTTGGCGTCTTCGACGTCCTCGACGAAGATGCGCTCGTCGCCGGCGATCTCTTTCTGGGCGACGCTGCCAGCGAAGCCGAGGTCGTCTTCGGTGATGTCGTCGATGTTCGAGACGATCCGGGCGCCGGTCGAGCGCGAGAGCGCCTTGATGTCGGACTTCTTGGCGCGGCGCACCGCCAGGATGCCCTCCTGGGCGAGGTAGTGCTGGGCCATGTCGTCGATGCCCTTCTGGCAGAAGACGACGTCGGCGCCAGCGTCGGCGAGCTTGTCGACCATCTCCTTGAGTTGCTCCTCTTCCTGATCGAGGAACTGCTGGAGCTGTTCGGGGTCGGAGACGTTGACCTCGGTGTCGAGTTCGGTCTCCTTGACTTCGATCGCGGTGTCGAGCAGCGCGACGTCGGCGTCCTCGACGCTGTAGGGCATGTTCTCGTGGACGCGCTCCTTGTCCACGATGACGCCCTCGACGAGCTCGGACTCCTCGATTGCGCCGCCGACGACCGTCTCGACGCTGACGTTGTCCGTGTCGATGCCCTCTTCGTCGGCGACCGACTGGACGGCCTCGACGAGCAGCTTCGCGAGCGTGTCCTTGGCGGACTCGGCGCCCTTGCCGGTCATCGCGGTCTCAGCGATAGACGCGAGGATCTCGGTGTCGTCCTCGTCGACCTCGATGGCCATGTCCTCGAGGATCTCCTTGGCCTGCTCGGCAGCCTGGCGATACCCCTGTGCGAGGACCGTTGCGTGGATATCCTGGTCGAGCAGGTCCTCGGCCTTGGTGAGCAGTTCGCCGCCGATGACGACCGACGTGGTCGTGCCGTCGCCCACTTCGTCCTCCTGCGTCTGGGCGACCTCGACCATCATGTTGGCCGCGGGGTGCTCGATGTCCATCTCGTCGAGGATGGTCACGCCGTCGTTCGTGACGACGACGTCGCCCGTATCGGAGACGAGCATCTTGTCCATCCCCTTCGGACCGAGCGTGGTCCGAACGGATTCGGCGACGGCCTTCCCGGCCGTGATGTTCATCGATTGTGCGTCCTTTCCGGATGTCCGCTGGGACTCCTCGGAGAGTACGATGAGGGGCTGGTTACCCATCTGTTGAGCCATAGTCAAGCGAGGATTGAATGTGATTCTATATAAGCCTTTCCTTGAGGAACGGAGATCAACACCGCCGAGCCCGGAGACGGTGGTATGTGAACGAATACCGAGATAGTGTATAAGGACGGCCGAAGATCAGACGACCTCGCGTTCTTCGAGGACAGCCAGGAGTTCGGACATCGAGGAGACGACGACGTCACAGGCGTCTTCGACCGCCGGTTTCGGGGCGAATCCGATCGAGAGGCCGGCGACTTCGAGCATCGGCAGGTCATTCGCGCCGTCGCCGACGGCGACCGTGTCCGAAGCGTCGAGGCCGAGGTCCGACGCAACCGTCTCCAGCGCGGTGTCCTTGGTGCCTTCTATCAGCGGACCTTCGACCTCGCCGGTGAGCGCGCCGTCGCTGACGGGGAGCCGGTTTGCGACGATCGTGTCGACCTCGACGCCGGCCGAGTCGAGGGCGGCCTCCACACCGCGCTCGAAGCCGCCGGTGAGAATCGCAGTGTGAACCCCGGCAGCGTCGAGCGCGTCGATAACCTCGGGGGCGCCCTCCCGGAGCTGGACCTGCCGGAAGGCCGCCTGCGCGCGCTCCTCCTCGAGGCCGTCCAGGAGCGCACAGCGCTGGCGGAGACTCTCGGCGTAGTCGATCTCGTCGTTCATCGCTCGCTCTGTGATCTCGTCGATCTCGTCGGCGACGCCGCACTGTTCGCCAAGCAGGACGACCATTTCGGAGTCCGAGAGCGTCCCGTCGAAGTCGAAGGCTACGAGCATACCGGCGCTTCGACGTGGGGGGTGACAAAGGCCCCGATTCGAATCGATTAGCCACACCCAAGGCGGACCGGCGAAAACGAACGGACGGATGCTCGACGTGTCGGTTCGGACGGCCAGGCCGGGTGACGCCGAAGCGATCCTCGACGTGAAGCGGACCGCGATCGCCGAACTCGCAGCGAGTGCATACACCCGGGAACAGTTGCGCGCCTGGGCACCGGGAGAGGCACTCGAAGAGTACCGGGCCGCGACGACGACCGACGCGTTTCAGGTGCTCGTCGCGTGCGACGACGGCGTCGTCGGCTACGGTGTCCTCAACACGAGTGGATGCCGGATCGAGGGGCTGTTCGTCCATCCCCTCAGGGCCCGCACGGGCATCGGAACGCGACTGCTCGGCCTGCTCGAGACGAGTGCGACGCTCACGGGCTGTCGAGACGTCTCGGTCATCTCGTCGCTCAACGCGACTGGATTCTACGAATCTCGGGAGTACGTCCGCATCGAAGACCGGCGGCGCGAGATGGACGACGTCGGACTCGAGTTCGTCCTGCTGGAAAAACGACTGTCGCAGTAGCTCCCCCCGAGATCGATTTCGTGTCGATGTCGGCCGTATTCGGGGGTATCGTCGCGGCCGAGACGTCCCAATTATCACACCCGATAACTCGGACGAAACATTTTTATATTTCGACCACGCACCCGACGATAGTGGCACCGCCCCACCGGTGCCATGATCCTTTCCCCCACCCCCCACCCCCACCCCACCTACTTTCGAAGACCAAACTCGACAGGGGTTCCTGTAGCAGTTGCTCGTCGCTGTGTGCACCGCTGTAGTCGAACCGCCAGTCCGACGATTCGAGTGGCAGCCGTTCCTCACCGTAGGGCCGGCGAGGCGTCCGTAACATCCGGCACGACGAGGTGCCGACTCTTTCGAAACGGTACGGCCGACAGTATCGCTCCGGTTGTTCCGGAGCCATGCTATGAATTCACAAACCAATAAGCATATATAGCGTCGTGGTATACCATATCATGCATGGCCTCAGCACCGAGCGACGATATGTTCGAGGAGTTCCTGTCGCAGCGTGGCCACGACATGGATTCCCCCGGTTGGGAAGATAGCTACAACAAGAAGCAGTGTCCCGAATGTGGTGGACTCCATAATAGCGACGCCGTAGAGTGTACAATCTGTGGCTGGTCGCCCGCTCGGTAGCACACACAACACCTTTTCCCGACGACAGCCGGTCAACGGCCAGCGACAGCCGTTGGAGAGACAGATTACCGCCTGTATATAAAGCGTGCCTGAGCGCCGGTGCGTCTCTCGGATTCCGTGTCATTAAATACCACGTGAATGCCCGAAACAGCCGTCCGATCGGCCCTGTTCTGCGTATATTGCCGGCACACGTCGGATCGCCATCGCGAACTCGAACCCACACGTTTATATAGAATCACATTCAATCCTCGACCGAATATGAGTCAGCGAATGCAGGGCCAGCCAATGGTTATTCTGGGCGAGGATTCCCAGCGGATGCAGGACAAGGACGCACAGAGCCACAATATCTCCGCGGCCCGGGCGGTCGCGGAGTCGGTACGTTCGACGCTCGGTCCGAAGGGGATGGACAAGATGCTCGTTTCCTCGATGGGGGACGTCACGGTCACGAACGACGGTGTGACCATCCTCCGGGAGATGGACATCGACAACCCGACTGCGGAGATGATCGTCGAGGTCGCAGAGACACAGGAGGACGAGGCCGGTGACGGAACGACGTCAGCGGTGTCGATCGCGGGCGAGCTGCTGAAAAACGCCGAGGACCTGCTCGAGCAGGACATCCACCCCACGGTGATCATCAAGGGTTTCGACATGGCAGCCAAGGAAGCCCGCAGCCAGGTCGACGACATCGCCGAGGAAGTCAGCGTCGAGGACACGGAGGTCCTCAAGCAGGTCGCCGAGACGGCGATGACCGGCAAGGGAGCCGAGCAGAACAAAGACCTGCTCGGCCAGCTGATCGTCGACGCCGTCGAGAACGTCACCGTCGAGGCCGAAGACGGCTCGTCCGTCGTCGATCTGGAGTTCCTGAACATCACGACCGAAGCCAGCGGGACCGCCGCCGAGTCGGAACTCATCGAGGGCGTCCTCCTCAAGGAAGATCCGGTTCACGAAGACATGCCCACCGAAGCCGAGGACGCCGACATCCTCCTGATGGACACGGCTCTGGAAATCGAGGAGACCAGCGCCGACGCCCAGCTGAGCGTCGACGATCCCTCCCAGCTCCAGCAGTTCGTCGAGCAGGAAGAACAGCAGCTCAAGGAGATGGTCGAAACTATCGCTGACGCTGGCGTGGACGTGGTCTTCTGCCAGAAGAACATCGACGACATGGTCCAGCACCTGCTGGCCAAGGAGGGTATCCTGGCCGTCAAGCGAGCCAAGAAGTCCGACATCGAGTTCATGCGCGAGGTCGTCGACGCGAATATCGTCTCCGACCTCGACAGTCTCAGCGACGAGGATCTGGGCTTCGGTGACATCACCTACGACGCCGACAACGAGTGGTTCGTCGTCGAGGGCGACAACTCCCACGGTGTGACGCTGCTGCTGCGCGGGTCGACCGATCACGTCGTCGACGAGCTCGAACGCGGCGTCAACGACGCGCTGGACGTCGTCGCCGCGGCAGTCACTGACGGACTCGTGCTCGCCGGTGGCGGCGCCGTCGAGGTCGAACTCGCCCGTCGGCTGCGCGACTACGCCGACAGCGTCAGCGGCCGCGAACAGCTCGCCGTCGAGGCCTTCGCGGACTCGCTCGAACTGATCCCGCGGGTGCTCGCGGAGAACGCCGGGCTCGACTCGATCGACACGCTGGTCGAACTCCGCGCCGCCCACGAGGACGGCGAGCAGAACGCCGGTCTGAACGTCTTCACCGGCGACGTCGAGGACACCTACGAGGCGGGCGTCGTCGAGACAGCCCACGCCAAGTCCCAGGCGCTGTCCTCGGCCGCCGAAGCCGCCAACCTCGTGCTAAAGATCGACGACATCATCGCTGCCGGCGATCTGTCGACGTCGGGCGGCGACGAGGAAGGCGGACCCGGCGGTGCCGGCGGCATGGGCGGTATGGGCGGCGGCATGGGCGGCATGATGTAGGAGAACCGAAGGTAGTGAGGCTCTCCGAACAGGCGAACGGGTCTCGCCCGTGAGCCAGCGGAGGGGCGTACGAAGTACGGCCCTCGGATGGACGAGCGGGCCGCCGGCCCGGGAGCCGGCTCGTCAGCCGCCGTACGGACGTAATCAGTAACGATCGGATCGAGGCAGTTCCCAACGTCGGTGATCGTGATTTCTGAGACGTGATTCACCTGCACAGTAGCCCCACAGTTGGATCAGGAATACCAGGGGAGAGAATTGGAACGTCAACGTATCTCGTATTTTGTTCGCGACGTCAGACGGTTTCTATCTCCACCGAGAGTTCTCTTTGAAGGTCTCTGATCATCTGCGGTGAGTTGTGTGGCTTTCCCTCACCCCCCGATTCGCAAAACACGAGCAAGTCGATGTCGTTGTCACGAACGAAGTCACGGATCGTCTCGTTCGGTTTGCCGACTGTCGTTTCCTGCTCGAATTCGACGCCGTGCTGCTCGCATTTCTCTCGGATCCGCTCCAGGACCCGCTCTCCTTTTTCCTCTTGCTTTTCGCGTTCGAGCACGCTCCATCCGTATGCTGAATATTCACCGAACCGCCACGCGTCGATCACGTACAGGCCGTGGAGCGTCGCCTCGTGCTCTCTCGCTCTGTCGATTGCACGTTCGACGTGCGAACTCTCCTGATCGCCTTCGTCCACGACGATCGCTATCTCCCCATTCATGCTGTTTGTTAACACGTTCTAACCCATAGTACTTGTTGTTTATTGTACATTTCTGACAGTCGCACAGGATAGTCACTATGATTTGCGGCCGGCCCGAACGGCCCGTAATGACCACCGAGGGACCACCGATCCGCCGTCTGGCCGACTGGGACGCGGCCGCGTTGCGGGATCGCGCCGACGAATACGGGACGCCGCTCTACGTCCTCGACCAGCAACGGGTCCGCGAGAACGTCGCTGCCCTCCGGGCGGCCTTTCACGACGAAGAGATCAGCTACGCCGTCAAGGCCAACACCGTCCGTGCGACGCTGGAAACCGTCGCAGAGACAGGGCTCAGTGCGGAGTGTGCCTCCGCGGGCGAACTCCAGCGTGCGGCCGACGCCGGCTTCGACCGGGTCCGGTACACCGCGGTCAACCCGCCCGCCGGGGATCTCGATCACGTCGTCGAACTCGCCGCGGACCCGTCGCGCGAGGACCTCGATCTCGTGATCACCGTCGGCGCGGCCGACGCCTTCGAGGCACTCGCCAGACGCGGCTACGACGGCCCGCTCGCGATCCGGGTCAACCCGGGCGTCGGTGCGGGCCACCACGCGAAAGTCACCACCGGCGACGCCCCGAAGTTCGGCGTCCCGTACGATCGCGTCTCCGAACTCGCGAGCGAGATCGTCGATCGCGGGTTCGATCTCGTCGGATTACACGCCCACGCCGGCAGCGGAATCCACGACGAGGCGGACCTGGCGGCCCACCGCGAACTCGTCTCTCGGATGGGCGATCTGGCTCGCGAGCTCGGCCACGGCCTCGACTTCCTCAACGTCGGCGGCGGACTGGGCGTCCCGTATCGTCCGGAAGAGGAGCCGCTGGATCTCGATAGCGTGGCCGAGGCGACCCGCGAGGCGGCCGGCGAGCTGGACGTGCGACTGGGGATCGAACCCGGCCGGTACGTCGTCGCCGATGCGGGCGTCCTCCTGACGACGGTCAACACCGTCAAACCCACGCCCGAGACGACGGTCGTCGGCGTCGACGCGGGGATGACGACGCTGCTTCGCCCGGCGATGTACGACGCCTACCACGAGATCCAGACGCTGGCGCCCGACGCCGGCGAGCGTGACCCGATCACGGCGATGATCGCCGGCCCGATCTGTGAGACTGCGGACGTGCTGGGTCGGGACCGCGAGCTGCCGCGCCCCGAGCGGGGAGACGTGCTGGCGATCGGCAACGCCGGCGCGTACGGCTACGAGATGGCCTCGAACTACAACTCCCGTCCGCGCCCGGCCGTCGTTTCCATCGGCGGAGGCGAGCCGCGACTCGCCGTCGAACGCGAAACCCTTTCGGACCTGACCCGACTAGAGGTCGAGCAATGATTACCGTCGAGAAGTACCACGGCACCGGCAACGACTTCGTCGTGGTCGAGGCCGACGCCCCTATCGAGGACCGGGCTGCGTTCGCCCGGCGACTCGCCGACCGGGAGACGGGTCTCGATCATCCGGACGGCGCGCGGGTCGGTGCCGACGGCGTCCTGTTTCTGACGCTGGACGCCAGCACCGCGCCGACGCGCGTGGAGATGACGCTCGTCCAGCCCGACGGCTCGATCGCCGAGATGTGCGGCAACGGTGCCCGGGTCGTCGCCACCTGGGCGGCCGCCCGGACCGGCGACCGCGAGTTCGTGATCGACACGCCGGCCGGCGAGTACCCCGCCGAGGTCCGTCAGGAGGGCGTCGCCGTCGAGATGGGCGAGCCGACGTTCGAACCCGACGCCGTCCCGACGACGTTCGACGAGCCGCTGATCGACGGCGAGATCGAGGGGCTGACCGTCACGGCGGTCAACACCGGCGTCCCACACGCCGTCGCGTTCGTCGACGACGTGGCAGCGGTCGACCTCGAGACGGTCGCCCCGCCGGTTCGCCACGCCGACTGCTTCCCCGAAGGTGCGAACGTCACGATCGCCTCCGAACGCGAGGCGGGGCCCGTCTTCGGCTACGATCAGCGCACGTTCGAGCGCGGAGTCGAAGGCGAGACGCGCTCCTGTGGGACCGGCGCGGTCGCGATCGTCGCCGTGGCACACGAACTCGGACGCGTCGAGACCGGACAGTCCGTGCCCGTCCATCCACCGGGCGGGCGGCTCGTCGTCACGCGAACCGCCGACGGCGCGACGCTACAGGGGCCGGTCGAGCGCGAGTTCGAGACGACCGTTCCCGCCGACGGGGTGCTCGCGGAGTGACCTTCGACATCGAGTTCTTCCACGAGCGAGCCGTGAAGACCCCATCGCACGAATCCGTCGCGGAGATGCGGTCGCTGCTCGTCGAGGCGCTCGAAGACGAGGGGATCGAGCCGACCGTCGACGACGCCGGGAACGTGCTGGCGACGCGGGCCGGCGATCGAGAGGGGCCACACCTCGTGCTCAATACCCACATCGACACGGTTCCGCCGCATATCCCCTACGAGCGCGACGGCGAGGTCGTCACCGGCCGGGGTTCCTGCGACGCGAAGGGGCCGCTCGCCGCGCTGCTCGCGGCCTTCCTGGCTGTCGGCCCGAAACGGGGGACTGTCACGCTCGCGATCACGCCGGACGAGGAGGTCCACTCGACGGGCGCGGCCGCGCTGCGGGGGCGGTTCGACGCTGACGGTTTCATCGTCGGCGAACCGACCGGGCTGGACGTCTGTACGGCTGCCCGGGGTCGCTTCGAGGGGACGGTCACGATCACGGGCACGAGCGCTCACGCGGCCGAACCCGAGAGCGGCGACAACGCCATCGCCGCTGCCGAGCCGATCCTCGACGGACTGGCGACCTACGACGAGTCCCGCGGGCCCGGGGAACACGAGCGGCTGGGTCGGCCGTCGCTCGTGCCGACGCTGATCGAGGGCGGCGAGGCTCCGAACCAGATCCCTGCGGAATGTGTCATCACGTTCGACCGCCGGAGCGTCCCGCCCGAAACGGCCGAGGGATTCCGAACCGGGCTGGTCGAGCATCTCGAGGCGCGACTCCCCGACGGGCTGTCGCTCGAGGTGTCGTTCGGCGGCCGCGAGACCCCCTTCCTGGAGGCGTTCGCGACCGATCCCGGAGATCGGCTCGTCGGGGCGCTCGCAGACGCCAGTGGCGGCGCAGTGCGGCCGTTCGGGGCCGCGACCGAAGCCTCGTATTTCGCCCAGGAGGCTCCGACGGTCGTGTTCGGACCGGGCGTGCTGGCCGACGAGGAGGGTGTCGTCGCCCACAGCGACCGGGAGTACGTCCGACTGCCCGAGGTACACGCCGCCGCCGACGCCGTCACCGAGACGCTCGAAGCGATACTCCGGTGACAGAGGGGTGAGCGCATTCGGTCCGGATTACTCTCAGACCGCGCCGCACTCGGGAAGACCCGGCCCGGCGTGAGCTTGCACGGGGAAATCGATACAACGATCACCACAAGAGTTCAGAAAAAATATCAGTCAGGTGTTCGAACGGCCAGTGCATGCCCTCGTCCCCGCCGTTCGTCGATCCGGAATCGGGCGCGCTCGATACCGACCACATCTGGATTGAAGCGGAACCGCTCGCGAAGCTGATCGCCCTGTTCGGCATTCCAAGTGCCATGCTGCAGTACATCGGTGCCGACTTCTACGGACTGTTCGGCGCCACCTTCACCGTGGTCGGGCAGTTCGTGTTCTACCTCGGTGCCGCGATCGTCGTGCTGTACGCCGTCGCTCGCGGGAGACAACTGTCCGAATCCGTGCCCGAGAGTCGTGGTTCTTCGTCAGACCCTCAATAGTCAGCGTCGCTTACCTGCCCCGAGACACAAACAGCGATTATACCTTCCCGAAGGGGTTTTGGCCGGGTGTCCGAAGCCGTTCTCGATGTCGCCATCGCCACCGTTCGTCGACGTGGAAACCGGTACGTTCGACTTCGAGCAGATCTGGCGAGAAGCCTACCCGATCCTGGGACTCGTCCTGCTGTTCGGGATCCTGGGGCTGCTCCCGCTGTATCTCGGTGCATCATTCACCGTGTCGTATGGACTCGAGTCCCTGATCGGGACCGCGCTGACGTGGCTCGGTCAGCTGATACTCGCGGTCGGGTCGGGAATCGTGTTCAGGTACGTCATCGTGCGCGCGATTCAGCTGTCGGACGTCTAGCAGTCCTCCTCTGGCGGTTCACCGGTATCCCGACGTGCCAGTCGCTCGCCGGTCTCGCGATCGGTGACCGTGCCGCGCTCTCGCTCGCCCCGGACGAGCGCGTACAGAACCAGCCCGCCGGCGATGGTCAAGACCGCGGCCAGGAGGACAGCTCCGGCGACGCTCATCCGAGGAAGACGTCGACGATGTCGCTCCCCGCGTCGCCGCCCTGACGATACAGCTCGGAGTATCCGCAGTTCAGACACGAGACGACCTGGAAGTTGTTCGTCTGGATATCGAACATCTTCGAGAGACCGCCGCCGGTCGTCGAGATTCGGCTGACATCGACCTCGTCGTGTCCGCACTTCGGGCAGCCGCGCTCCGATGGTTGTGGATTGGAGGGCATACGCGCCGGACGTGACAGCGATCCGTTGTATATTTTTTGATCAGGAGGCAGGTTCGGTGAGCGTCTCCTCGACCTGGCTGTAGACGAGCGCGAGCGCGAGCACGCTCAGGACTGCGCCGAAGAAAAACGGCGTCCCGAAGTTCCCGACGTTGTACAGCACGCCGGAGGCCAGCGGCCCGACGGCGACGCCGAGGCCGAACGCCATCGTCAGCACCGACAGCGTCGTTCCCGAGCCGCGCTCGCCGGCCAGGTCGCCGGCCAGCGCCAGCGACGGCGCGAACACGAGCGCGACGGCCACACCCTGGAGGAAGCGTGCACCGAGCATCAACCAGGGATCGGTGATGATCCCCTGGACGAAGACAGCAGGGATCAGCACAGCGAACCCGGCGACGACGAACGGGCGCCTCCCGTGGCGGTCGCTGGCTCGTCCGATCGGGACCTGGAACGCGACGTTCGCGAGCGTCACCGCCGCGAACTGGACGCTGAAGAAGAAGGTCGACTCGTCGAGTCGCGCCCGGATGGGGCCTTCCAGCGTGGCGAACAGCGCGATCGTCGTCGCCATCAGGAAGGTCCCGATCCCGAGGACGAACACCGAATCGAGGCCGCGGCCGTCCGGACCGCGGATCGCGATGGAGAGGTTCTTGCTCGCCGCGTCGGCCGCCTCCGGCGGATCCTGGATGAACAGCACGACCAGGGTAGCGCTGACGGCCGCACCGAGGACAGCCACGGCGAAGGCGGCGTCGAACCCGGAGATTGCGAGTCCGAGCAGGTCGTAGGTGACGACCCCCTCAGCGGCGAGTCCGCCCGTGACGACGATCCCGGCGATGATCGGCCCGAAGCCGAATCCGAGCAGGCGGAGCGTGTTGTAGACGCCGAAGCTCCCCCCGCGTTCGCTGTCGCTGCCGGCGTACTCGTTGATCAGCGCGACCGTCGCCGGGACGGTGAAGGCAGCGCCGACGCCCTGGAGTGCGCGGGCCAGCAGCACCGTCCAGTAGGTTCCGGCGAAGGGATACGCTGCGCTGCCGATCCCGAACAGGACCAGTCCACCGAGGACGAACACCCGCCGGCGGCCGAGTCGATCGGACCAGCGGCCGGTAAAGGGCTGGCCGAGGCTGTTGAGCAGGCCAAAGAGTGAGAGGACGATCCCGATCAGCGTCTCCTGGCGCAGGACGAACCCGCCGAGTTCGGTTCCGGCGATTCCTGCGAGCGAGATCTCGCCGCTGGCGATGTACAGCGGGAGGACGATGATCAGAAACGAGTTGCCCAGCGCGTCAGCCATCCGCGCGACCGACAGCGTCAGCACCCGCGAGTCGGTGCTCAGCGCCATCGATTCACGCTCCCTGCGGCGGATACATGACTGTCACGGCTCGAACTCCGTCGGTTCGGACGGCGGCGCCGGCCGATCGTGGACGAACTGGTAGGCCCGGCGGTACGCCCGCAGCTTCCAGACGAGCAAGAGTCCGAACACGCCGTCGAACAGGACGATGAACAGGACGAACCCGCCGAACCAGCCGAGCCCCGTCGCCACGGCCAGAAACTCCGGGACGAACTGCGCGAGCGTGTTGTACCCGCCGTGGATCACTGACGCGATCAGCAGGCCCTTGATCACGATCGGGCCGGCGTTCTCGGGATTGAACTTCGCCAGTCCGAGATAGTAGCCGGCGATGGCCGAGTAGATAACGTGTCCCGGGCCGGCCAGCGCGCGGACGATCGAGGTTCCACCCCCAACCGCTATCTGGTCCGCGCCCGCCGCGGCGACGTTCTGGGTGATGTACAGGGCGTTCTCGATGGTGGCGAACCCGAGTCCTGCGACCGCACCGTACACCGCGCCGTCGATTACGGCGTCGAATCGGTCGTCGCGGAACGGATACAGCCGAACGGCGAGCAACTTGACTCCCTCTTCGATGGGGCCGACGACGAGAAAAAAGAACGCGACGAGACCGATATCGATGCCGGCACCCAGGAAGAGGGCCGGAACTGTTGCGTTGAGCACGCCGGCGAACCCCGCGACGAGGACCCCGAGCAGGAAGGTCCCGACCAGCAGCGACAGCGGTTCCTGAGTCGTCACGTCCGCATACCAGATGTACGCGGCGAGACCGAGCGCCGGCACGGCAGAAAGCAGCGTCAGCACGCCGATCCAGGGCTCGGTCAACCCGCCGAGCGTCCCGAGTGCGATCTCGGCCAGCAGGATGAACAGCGCAAGGAGGACGACGAACGCCCGCGTCGCGACGAGTAGTGCCTGATAGATGAACACGGCGATCGCGTCCAGGATCGTTCGCTGATCCCACTCGGCCACGTCGTGGAGATCGAGCGATCCGTCGTTGCGCGCCTGGACCGGGTCCCGGCGAGTGTCCATATTCGACTCTCGGACTCCCGACACCTAATACTCCCGGCGCGGGACTTCCGGTCAGATCCCGGACACCCGGAACGAGAGGTTTTTCGCAGTCGATCGGTTATCGCCGGCAATGAGTCTCACAGCCGGTGTCGTCGCCGTCCAGGGTGACGTCAGCGAACACGCCGCGGCGATCGAATCGGCGGCCGCCGCCCACGGCGAGTCCGTCGAGGTCGTCGAGATCCGCGAATCGGGGATCGTCCCCGAGTGTGACCTGCTTGCGATCCCGGGCGGGGAATCGACGACGATCTCGCGGTTGCTCGCTCGCGAGGGGATCGACGAAGAGGTCAAATCCCACGTCGCCGAGGGCAAGCCGCTGCTGGCGACCTGTGCGGGCCTGATCGTCTCCTCGAGCGACGCCAACGACGACCGCGTCGAGACGCTTGACCTGCTGGACGTGAGCGTCCAGCGCAACGCCTTCGGCCGCCAGAAGGACAGTTTCGAGGCCGAACTCGACGTCGACGGTCTCGACGAGCCGTTCCACGCGGTGTTCATCCGCGCGCCCGTCATCGACGAGGTCGGCGACGCCGAAGTGCTGGCCACCTGGGACGGCCGCCCCGTGGCGGTTCGGGACGGTCCGGTCCTCAGCACGTCGTTCCACCCCGAACTCACGGGCGACTCGCGGATCCACGATCTGGCCTTCTTCGAGTGAGCGGGACCTTCGCGGTCACTGTCGAGTAGCGACCTTTTTCCTTCCCGGCCGCTTCGCCCCGAGTATGACCGACGCTGACGTACTCGACGAGGTGTTCGAGGTCATCGAGGCCCGCAAGGAGACCCTGCCCGAGGACTCCTACACCGCGTCGCTGTTCACTCACGAGAAGGGCGAGAACGCCGTCCTGGAGAAGCTGGGCGAGGAGATGACCGAACTCGTGCTGGCCGCCAAGGACGACGAACACGAGGAGATCGCCCACGAAGCGGCCGACATCGTCTATCACATGCTGGTGTTGCTCGCGATGAAAGACATGGATCTAGAGGATCTCCGATCGGAGCTGGAAGATCGGCGGTAGCTGCGAGTCACCGCGACGAGCGTTGCGAGGTCGCTAAGCGACCTCGAAAGGCAGAGCGGCGGAGCCGTGAGGCAGCGGGTCGCGACCTTTTTTGTCCGAGTGGTTCCCGCAGGCCCGAGGAAACCCGACACGCAAAAAGGTGGTGAAGCGCAAGAGCCACCCGCTCGGCCCACAGACGCACACACATGACCGACTGGGACGTGTACCTCGTCACGCAGGCCAGCCTCTCGGAAGGACGAGACACCCGCGAGATCGTGCGAGCAGCGGTCGACGGTGGCGTCGACGTCGTGCAACTCCGTGAAAAGGGCGTGCCCGCACGGGAGCGCTACGAACTCGGGGTCGATCTCCGTGAGATCACCCGCGAGGCCGGCGTACCGCTGATCGTCAACGATCGCGTCGACATCGCACAGGCGGTTCAGGCCGACGGCGTCCACCTGGGCGACGAGGATCTGCCCGTCACTGTAGCCCGGGAGTTGCTGGGCGAGGACGCCATCGTCGGCCGGTCAGTCTCGTTCGTCGAGGACGCACGCGAGGCCGAGCGGGCCGGCGCCGACTATCTCGGCGTCGGCGCGATCTACGCGACCGGATCGAAAGACGACATCGACGACGAGGAGTACGCGATCGGGCTCGATCGTCTCGAATCGATCGTCGAAGCCGTCGAGATCCCGGTCGTCGGGATCGGCGGGGTCGACGCCGACAACGCTTCCGAGGTCGCCGCGGCGGGTGCCGACGGCGTGGCGGTCATCTCCGCGATCACCGGCGCGGGCGATCCGGCGGCCGCGACGCGGGAACTGAGTGAATCGGTCCGTTCGGGACGGGGACGCTCGGAGTAGCCCGAGCGCCGTAACGCACAAGCGGACAGCCTCGAAACGTGGCGTATGGTTCGCATTCCGTTCGGGATCCGCCAGCTCGATACGACCATCGGCGGCGGGGCCCCGCCGGGCAGCGTCGTCCTCCTCTCGGGCGAGGCCGGCGCCGGTGCTCGCGAGTTCATGCACACCAGCCCACTGATCACTGGACTCGCAAAGACCGATCCGGAGCTGTTCGATCTGTATTACGGCGACCTGCCGTCGGCTGCAGAACTGCCCGAGGAGATCCACTACGTCTCGCTGACCGCAAGCGAGAGGCAGTTCCGCGAGGAAGCCAGCCGTGCCTTCGAGGCGGAACTCTTCGAGACGGGGATGGAAGCGATCGAGTATCACGACCTCTCGACGACGTACTTCCACGTCAGTCCGATTCCACGCAAGTGGTACGCCGAGCGGGCACCCTCGATCAAGGACATCCGGACGCGAGACGACCGCGAGGAGTTGCTGACGGTGCTGGGCGATCTGCTGAGTGAGCACGCGACGGGCAACCTGGTCGTGATCGACTCGCTGACCGACCTGATCAGCGCCATCGGCGACCGTGCCGATCTGGAGTGGGCCGACGTCGCCTTCTTCATGAAGGGGCTCCAGAAAGCCGCACACGAATGGGGCGGGCTGATCCTGACGTATCTCAACTTCGAGACGATCTCCGGGACGCGTCAGGGACAGCTCGTCGACGCCACCGACGGCACGCTCACGTTCGAGTGGGCCAGCGGGGGGTCGACGCTCGCCCGGACGATGGTCGTCCAGCAGTTCCGCGGCGTGTTGAGCCAGCTCGAATCGGAGAACATCGTCCGCTTCGAGACCGAGTTCACCGACGCCGGGTTCGACATCAGTGACGTCCGGAAGATCCGCTGATTCGACGACAGGTGCGGCGTCAGCGACGGCCGGACTCCGCTAGATTCGTTCCTGAAAATGTGTGGGGAACCCTTAACTACGCGCTCGCCGATATCCAGGTGATGGCGGGCGAGTCACAGGAAAGCACGGAACTGACGGTTTCGCTACCGCCCGATCTGGAGTCGTGGCTCGACCAGCACGCCGCCGAACGCGACCTGGAGCGTGAAACCCTCCTCGTCCAGTTGCTTGCGTCGTATCGCGAACTCGCACAGCGAGACGGCGAGGTGTTCGACCCCAACGCTCTCGAACCGGTCGTCAGATCCGTCGTCGGCGATCGACTGCCCGAAATCGCCGAGGCCGTCGACGGGCAACTCGAAGACACCGACCGACTCGAAGAACGCGTCACCGATCTCGAGGCGGACTTCCAGGACAAGATCGACGACGTTCGCCAGCGCGTCATCCAGGTCAAACGCGAGGCCGACGCGAAAGCGCCCGCCGACCACACGCACGACCGGCTCCGGACGCTCGTCGATCGACTCGACGCACTCGAGTCTCGGGTCGAGCGCGTCGACAGTGAACTCGACCGGATCGGGGACCTCGAGAGCGAGCTCGGCCGCCTGGACGAACTCCGGACAGAGCTCGACCGTCTGGACGATTTCGAAGCGGAACTCAGCGGCGTCGAATCGCAACTCGCCGATCTTCGGGGGCAGCTCGAGAACACCGTGAGGAGTGACGAGGTGTCCGACCTGGCCGAAGACCTCGCCGACGCCCGCGAGAAGCTGCAGACGGTCGCCTGGGTCGTCCGCGACCTCCGAGAGAGGGGTGGCGGAACGACCGTCGAGGCGATCAAACGCAAGGCTGGCGAGCACGACGTGCGTCGCGCCAGGTGTGAAAGCTGCGGCGAAGGCGTCGAGATCGGCCTGTTGACCGAGCCGTCCTGTCCGCACTGCTCGGCCGCACTCGACGGGTTCGAACCCTCGAACCGGATCCTCGGGCTCGGCAGTGCCACGCTCACCGTCGCCTCACAGATCGGCCCCGGCGCCGAGGAGACCGGCGACGCAGTCGACGGTATCGACACTGGGGGTGAGCAGCCGTGAGCGACGACCCGACGGACGAGGCCGACCCGTTCGACGACCTCGCGGACGACGTGCCGGACGGCGATCCGTTCGCCGGTCTCGGCCCGGACCACGGCGACCTCGAAGCTGACCACGGCGACCTCGATCTAGAGACCGGCGCGGACGACACTGCAGACGGGCGGCAACTCGACGAGCACCCGTTCGAGGAACCTGTCGGAGGTCCACAGACGGCCGAGGCCGACGAACAACGGCCATCGACTGAGACAAACCCCTTTGCCGACCTCGCCGACCAGTTCGAGGACGACCCCTTCGAGGGCGGCGACTGGGACGGCAGCGGCACCGACGACGCCGTCTGGGAAGAACTCTCGCCCGAGGCCGAGATCGACACCGAAGAGGACGACGGTCGGCGGATCTCGGCAGTCGACAAGCACAGTTTCTGCGAGCAGTGTCGGTACTTCACCGACCCGCCCGAGATCGCCTGCACGCACGAGGGGACCGAGATTCTGACGTTCCTGGACGTCGATACCGTTCGCGTCGCCGACTGCCCGATCGTCGAGGAGCGAGAGCGGCTGGAACGCGGCGGCTTTCAGAAGTAGGGCTTATCACGCTGACACCACCAGTACGTTCCAAGGATGCAGTTCTGTGAGCAGTGTGGCTCGATGATGCACGCCGACGGCGACGTGATGGTCTGTTCGTCCTGCGGGCACGAACAGCCGCGTGACGAGGCCGCAGCTGAACAGTTCGTCTCGACGGAATCCCAGAGCACCGACGACGTCATCGAAACGGAAGAAGGCGCGAACTTCGAGGGCAAGCCCACCGCCGACGACGTCGTCTGCGATGAGTGTGGCCACACGAAAGCCTGGTACACGATCAAACAGACCGGCTCGGCCGACGAACCGCCGACGCGCTTTTTCAAGTGCCAGGAGTGTGGCCACCGGTGGCGGGAGTACAACTGATAGAAGATGTGTTACCCTCATCATCGACAGTCGATAACTCTGAAAGTTGCCCGTTATCGTAGAAGCATTGCGTGCAAGCATAGGACAATTCCGTTATAGACATGACGTGTATTCTTGCTAAAAGTGACGTGAAATAAATTACTCATAGTAGATAGTATCAGTTATTTCCACGTCTTGGGCCGCCATCCGATAGTGTCTCCCGATCGCCACCGGCCTGGCTGTGGTAGTGGTGGTGTTGGTGGTGGTTAATTTCGATATTCACACTTGCTTCCTCAACATTATCGTTGCTCACACTGACAGGGCTCTGGAACTCCTCGTTATTCCGTGTCTTGTCAGGTGCAGTGATAGTAGTCGATCCCTCAAAATCACGGTTCTGTCCCACGAGTGAAGAGACATAACTCTTGAGCAGCGAAACCAGAAACTCAAATGCCCCCAATCCTGGCATTCCACTCTGGGCGTACACAAGGAATGCGAACGCTAGCAGGGTGGGGGCCGAATTCATTACTCCTTCACGAACTCTTCCACAAGTCGCTGTACGTGACGCTTACGCTGATTTCGTGGAATCTTCTTGTCGAAGAACACACCATCAATGACCTCTACCGCATCCATTTCCTCACCATCCTTGTGGACTGGCTGAGAATTAAGTACGTAATTCGTTCTGGCATTGGGCGTTGCCCACGGGAGGTCAGATTTCGCCATGTGACCGTTGCTGAACAGGAATCGAATGAAGTCCGAGAAAATTTCTGTGAGCGTCTTATCTTCTGGGAATTTTACTGTTTCCGTCGAAGGATCATACTGGATCCCGGTTTCCTCTTGGATTGAGTTCCAATAGTTAGGGACTGCTATCTCATCCCCCATTTGGATCTCTTCAGATTCTCCTGACATTTTCTGACCTTCTACGCTTTTTTGTTCTCCCGACTGCGTCGAAGTGTCTGTATCGTCGCCGATGTCTCTAATCGTTATATCGGCGCTTTTGATTGTGATTGGAAGATTATTCTCACTGGAATCAGACGGTATGAGATCTTTTTCTGTTGTGTCAATTTGGATTTTCGATATCTCATCCCAATTCTGCTCGATTTTCCAATCAAGCTTGTCTCGCAAGGTTATCGTGATGCCACACTTGGTAATCTCAACTTGGACATCACCATCACCTGAGCTATCGGTTGCCATATCCCCAAGTTGGTTGACTTGGCACTAAAAGTTTGGGGACCATGTTAGATTTCGGATTGCCATTCCGCGCCACCATTCAGGATATACTTGTCCACCCACATTCCACACCGAATCGACTTGCCTAGCCGGTACAGAGCACCATCCCGGGAGTATAGCTTCCTTCGGTTCCAGTTCAGTGGAGTTTTGCCGTATATCCAGTCAGTCCTTGGTGGATATCCTAATCAGCGTGGTTTGCTGTGTCGCAACAAAAAAAGACCGTATAATAGCCTTGTTCCAAGTTTCAAAAATTTCCAACAGAATCCAGCAGTCCGGTCTTTTCGCCTTGAAGAGTCCAACCGGCAACTGAAAAGCAACATTCAGAACCCGAGGACGGCCGAGGCGACACCGATGAAGATGATCATGCCGAAGACGTCGACGACGTTCGTGACGATGGGGATCGTGACGTTGTCGGGGTCGATCCCCAGCCGGTAGGACGCCCACGTCGCCGCGAAACTCAACACGACGGCGATCGAGATGATCGCGATCCCGCTGACCAGCGAGATCGTCAACAGCTCGAACAGTGTCGCAGCGGGATCGCCGGCCAGAGCGGCGATTGCGTAGGCGCCGAGCGCGAGTGTTGTGAAGACAGTCAGCCCGAGCGCGAAGATCGCCGCCACGTTCGCCCACAGCGTCCGGTCGCGGATCCGCAGTTCCGTCAACCCGAGGTGGAACCGCGTCGAGAGTCGCGCGCTCAGGATCGCCCCGAGGTTGCCGCCCGAGGCGATCATCGTCGGTACCATGACCGCCAGGATGCCGTACTCCGCGAGCAACTCCTGGGCGTTTTCGAGCGTGACCCCCGCCACGAGGACGATCATCGAGAGCACGATCAAAAGCGGGATCATGTTCCGGACGATCCGACTCGCCTGCCAGGAGCCGAGCGACTCGTTCGATCCGATCACCATCGGCCTGTCACCTCGTGATACCGACTGTCTCTGGCGTGTCCGGTTGCGATAGGACGGGCGTACTCGTGTCCGGCGAGCATTAGATGAGCACCTCCACGGAAATCGTCGCGAGGAGCAAGAACAGCATCCCGAAGATGTCGCCGAGCGTCGTCACGATCGGCCCGACGAGATTGTCCGGGTCGTACCCGCGCTTGTAGCCGGCGAAGATCACGAGGAGCAACCCGAAGATCAACACGATCGACGTCAGCACGCCGGCGATGAGCAAGATTGCGACGAACTCAAGCAGCGAGGCCGACTCCCAGCCCAGGAGCCCGAGCGCCGCCCAGGAGAGGGTCGCAATCACGACCGACATACTGACGGCGTTGACGAACGAGGCGACTATAGCGTTGATCAGCCGGTCGTCGCGCTGAAAGCGCGGCTCGATCAACCCCTGGTGGAGACCGCTGGAAATACGACCGCCCAGCGCGCCGTAGACGTTGCCCCGCGTCGCGAGAAAGACGGGCACCGCCACGAGGAGTCCGGGGAACGTGGCGACTCGCTCGATGATCGCCTCGAGAACGAGCCCGGAGAACAGCCCTCCTGCAAGCGCGATCAACAGGACCGGCAGCGCCTCTCGATAGATAGAGACGAACTCGTCGACGGCTGCCATTGGCGACGTTTCTCGGAGCCGAAGGTTAAAACCAGCGAGAGGCACCCATCGCAGTCGCTCCGCCGGGAGAAAGCGCAGAAATCACAACGACAGCGCGTCGGCGATCGCCGGCGCGACGCTGACCTCGCTGACGGGGCGTTCGAGCGTGTCGGTCCCGTAGATCGCCTCGACGCCGGCGGCCGAAAGCTTGAGGACGGCGTTCCGTGCCAGCATCGGGTGAACGCAGGTGACGAACACACGGGCGGCGTCGCGCTCGGCGAGCGCGGCCACGGCCTCGGACATCGTCGAGCCAGTGGCGACGATGTCGTCGGTCAGCACGACGTCCCGGTCGGCCACGTCGGCGTCGCGGGGCTCGATCTCGACCTCAGTGCTTGAGTGGCGCGTCTTCTCGAAGTAATCGGTCTCCCCGCCGCCGTAGGCGTCTCTGACGGACCCGGCAAGGGCTGTTGCCCCCTCGTCGGGCGCGACGAAGACGGGATCGGACAGTTCGGGCAGCGGCTCGGCGAGTCGGCCGGCAGCGTCGACGGTGTCAGCGGGCACGTCGAAGAAGTCGGTCACAGCCGGCTCGTGGGGGTTGACCGTCAGCACGCGATCAGCACCCGTCGAGACCGCGCGCGCCATCGCCCGCGCGGAGATCGGATCGCCCGTCTCGAAGACCTTGTCCTGGCGAGCATACCCCATGTACGGCAGGACAGTAACGATTTCGGAGACGCCGGCTTCCCGGAGCGCGTCCTGCAGTTGCAGGAGTTCGAGGTGGGCGTCGCTGGTGGGCGTCGAGGCGACGACGACCGCACGCTCGGCGGACGGGTCCGGGACGCGGACCTTCAGTTCCCCGTCGGGAAAGCGATCGTACTCGACGGTGGCGAGCGATCGGCCGGTGACGGCGGCGAGTTCGGCCGACAGGATCTGGGAGTGCGAGCCGCTGACGATCATACGCGGTCGCAAGCGGCGCGGGATAAACCCGTTTTCGATATCCAGACATCAGCGAGAACGGGCGCGCTACTGCGCCGGGATCGCGAACCCCGTCGTCTCCGCGAGACCGAGCGCACGGGTGCGCCACCCGCTGGCACCGTCTTTGGCCGCCGCCGGATCGACCAGGAACCGGCCCGTGGCAGTCACGGCGACGACGCCGCCGTCAGCGATATAGCCGACGTCGACGAGCGGCTCGTCGGTCGGCGTCTCGCGTTCGCGCCAGCCGTCGCCCTCGGTGACAAACAGTCCGTCGGCCGTCACGGCGTGGACCCTGGAGTCCTCGGCGGCCACGACCGACGTGGCGGCGTCGAGCTCGCGCGTCCAGCCCGGGCCCAGGCGATAGAGGCCGTTGGCCGTCGCGGCATACGGCGTCGGCCCGCCGACCACGTCCCGGACGTCGTCCAGTCCGACGTGCTCCAGGCCGTCGTCGACCCGGACGACCCCGTCCGCGGTCGCGATCAGCGGGCCGTCGATCGCCCGCGGCTCCGTGACGGTGCCCAGCTCCGTCCATCCCTCGGCGGTGGCACGGGCGACGGTCCCGTCCGGCGCGGCCGCGAGCGGGGCGTCTCCACCGCCGACCGCCACCGCTGGGCCGAACCCCAGCTGTTCGACGACTGGCTCGTCGCCGGCCGGATCGATCGCGAGCACGTCCTCGTCGGTCGCGACCAGCAGATCCGTGCCGTCGGCAGCGATATCGCGCGCCGCGCAACGATGGTAGAGACTGAACTGCCCGATTCGGTCGTTCGAAACCGACACCTCGACGACGCCGAGCCCTGCCGCGACGTAGACGTCGGTCTTGCCGAGCGTGTCGGCGTAGATCCTGTCTTCCTCGAGTTCACCCATACGCGTGAACGCGCGATAGAGCGTCGAAAACGTGTCGACATCGTTCTCACGGACGGCCGCGAAGGGGCGGGCGATACGAAAGGGACGTACAGCGGTCCGTCTCATAGTGATTACTGTACGTCTGTTCCGGGTCGACCGCACGATGTAGTGCGGTCGCACCGGTAAATCGTTACAGTAATCACTATCAGTCGGGCAGCGCGGAGACGAGTTGTTCGAACTGCTCGCGATAGTAGGCCTTCGCGCGGGCTTCGGCGAGCCTGCCGGCGTCGGCAAAGGCCCGTTCGAACCCGCCCATCCGCCACAGGAGCGTCGAGAGCTGATAGAGCGAACAGCGTTGCTCGTAGCCGTCCTCGATAGGGAACTCGTGATAGGTGCGATACCCCTCGTGGAGTCGGTCGCGAAGGGCTTCGCGGGTGTCCGGATCCCGAAACACCGAGTCGACGAACAGCAACTCCGCCTGGGCGACGTTGTACTCTGGGTGGCCCGCGAGCGCGTTCTGCCAGTCGAGCACGGCCGTGATGGGTTCCTCGGCCTCCGGATCGAACGTCAGGTTGGCCGGACGGAAGTCGTCGTGGATGAGTCGCGGCGTCGCTGTCGTCGGGATCGCGTCGATCGAACGCTCGATCGCGCGCGTGGCCGGTTTCTGCAGATCGTCGAACGGGGTCGACTCCAGGCGCCGGAGATGGCCGCGCGTCAGCGACTCGAAGAACTCCCGCCAGTCCCAGGTGAGATTCTCGACGACGAGCCGGTCGTTTTTGAGACCGAAGTAGCCGAAGCCCTCGAACGCGATCGTCGAGTGGAGTTCGCCCAGAATCTCACCGACCTGGGTCATGATCCGGGCCTGCAGGTCGCTGTCGAGGCTGTCGAACCGATCCGAGAGACTTTCGCCTTCCATTCGCTCGGTGACGAAGTACGGTGGAACGTCTCGGTCCGGGTGCGGTTCGAAGACGAGAATCCGTGGCACCGGGATCGACGTGCGGTCGGCGACGTACTCGTGCATGCGCGGTTCGAGCGCGAACGTGGCGTCGTCGTCGGGCTGGGACTTCACGACGACCTCGTAGGTCTCTCCCCGGTAGCTCAACGAAACGATGTAGACGTCACTCTGGCCCCCGCCGCTCGGCTGCTCGTAGGTGAAATCGTCGTAATCCGGCCCGGACTCGTCGAGGACGGCCTCGATATTTGCGGCGGGAGAGGACACAACCGTACGTATGCGGACCCCCCAAGTGAATTTTACCCATGGCCAGGAACAAGCGAGCTGATCACATGTCACATATACGGGCCCGCTGGCGGAGGAAGCAACCTTTAAACGCGCTGATGAAGAAGGCTGAGCTACCATGGCCCGTTTCGACAAAGCTGAGGGACGAATCCTCGACAAGCAGATTTGCATGCGGTGTAACGCTCGCAACCCCGAGCGCGCCGACCGCTGTCGCAAGTGCGGCTACAAGAACCTCCGGCCGAAGGCCAAAGAGCCCCGAACGGCCTAACGCCGCCGCGTAGCTTGCTACGGCTGGCTGTTCTTCCGTGTCGGGAGTCATCGCGTTAGTCAACTACCCCGCCCTACTCTCTCGGTCGCTGAGGCGACCTCGGTCCTTGAGGGCGGGGCTTCCACCTGGGTGGTGGTTTCGGCCCGCGCCCCCGTGCATGAACGAGGCTGGTTGCACCGCGACGGTTCACGAGCGGGGAACCATTCCGTTCCCCGCTCGTTACTCCACTATCCCGTGAGTGGGATGTGGGGGAACGCCCAACGTGGGTGGCCGCGTCACGCCCATTTAATTGGCGGTGACCTCCACTCGAACCCGATACGGGTGCGGAGAAGCCTGCCACCGACCATGGTGGCAGGCTGGCACGCTCGTTTCGACGGTCCCGTCTTGAGGGGCCGGTTGACTGGCGGCCCGTACCAACCGAGACTTCTGCCCGATTAGCACTATTATACAGTTGGATCAGACGGGATAAAAACGCTTCGAAACCACGGCCAGTCGTAGGGACAGTGGTTGTCCAAAGCCAGGGGTCGGCTCCTCCCCGTCCTTCCGGTCGGACAGCCGTCCGACCCCAATGACGGGGCTTCCGCCTTGAACCGCCCAGGTGATACCCATTTCGGGATCGAAGCCAGACGTCTGCGTACCGGAACCGGCGACCCCGCGGCCGGCATATACTGATTGACGTCGACCTCGTTCCCTGCGCTTTCGGTACGGCATAAGAGTGTCATCGCAGGCCATTTTCCATGGTCGCTCATGCGTAGCACATTGTTGATGTAGAGCTGTCTTTCGATTCTTCTATAGAGTAAGCTAAGTGAGAACCGGCCCGCTGATCGATCTAACGGTCAGTTTCCCTTCCCACTCTCTTCTGTAGAACTGTATCAACAATCTCCTACGGAAGAGCGTTCCATGGTTGACCAGCCGGGGCAAAAACGGGCGAATGAGGTGGCGACACGGCCGAATTTTATGCGCGGAACCGGACTTGAACCGGATGAAGACAGTCCGGGCTTGCGGCGCTTCGCGCCGTTCCGGGTTGTGACTTCCAGGGATCAAATCCGCTGGTGATTACTGTCGCTCGCGGTATTGCTCGCGACAGCAATGCGCGGGACCGGATTTGAACCACGTCCGAGAACCTGCGCCTTCGGCGCAGAACCTCGGTCTACCCCAAATCCGCACCTCCTCTTCGCTCACTTCGTTCGCTCATGCGCGGGACCGGATTTGAACCGGCGGACCCCTACGGGACAGCGTCCTAAGCGCTGCGCCTTTTCCTGGCTTGGCTACCCGCGCGCACTCGTCGCTATTCCAGAAATACCCAAGAACCTATCGCTTTCGGGCTGCCGACGCCTCGTCGATCAAAAAATGACCTGGGAAAGACCGAAGTGGAGCCGTCCTGAAAACGAAGACGATGGGAGATTCGGGTCGCGACGCGACCGAGCTAGAAATTCTCTCGCGTGACGACCTTGAACGTCGGGTTCGCCAGCAGACTGCCCAACTAGAGAACATCATCGACACGATGGCGGACGTGCTGGTCCAGACCGACCCAGAGGGAGATATACAGCGGGCAAACAACGCCGTCCGGACAATTCTGGGCTACGATCCCGAGGCTATCGTCGGGAAACCGATCGACGTGCTGTTCGCCTCGCCCACAGAGAACGAGGAGTTCTCGGACCTGTTGACCAGAGGTGAATTCCTGGAGCGACTGCTGCGTGACGGCCAGGTTACGGACGTCGAAGTTCAGTTCGCGACCGCTGAAGGCGACGCCCTGCCGATGAGCCTCTCAGCCTCGACGATGACACAAGGCGGAGCGGTCAAGGGTATCGTCTGCGTCGCAAAGATGATCGTCGACGACCCGGGCGAGTACGGCTGCAAGCCCGTCCGCCTCCGCGGTAGCGACCGACCCAGCCGTCTCGTCGGTCGTCGTCCCGTCACGGTGGACGACAATCGCCCGGTCGCGCCACTCGCGTTCGAGCGCCGTTGCGCGCTCGCGACCCGCGGCCGTGAGTTCGTAGGCCGTTCTCGCGTCTGCGGTCTCAGTCGACGGCCGCTCGACAACCAGTCCGTCCTCGCGGAGCGACGACAGCGTCGACAGCAACGAGACCTGGTCGGCCAGGCTGTCCAGCCCGAGTCCGTCGGTGATCCGAGAGATCGTCGCTGGCATGGCCTCGGCCGAGCGCTCGTGCAGCCAGAGCAAGACGAGGGTTGCCCTGTCAGGGCCGTCCATCGAGTACTGCATCGCACCGGGTGAAGGTTATACTGCCGGCTGTACGTTCGTAAAGATATTCGCCACCCCCCGGGGTGGCGAATTATTTCGAAATGTTACAGCCGGCAGTATTAGTGTGATTGTCTCCCTCGTCGTCGATTCGCTGGAAGGAAAGGTCGATCACCGTATCACGTCTGGGTAGAGCGTCGTATGTTGCCGCTGCAACGGAGATGTAGCTATATAACTCAGCTTTGCACGTTGAAGTAGGAGCGTGACGTAGGCGGTAGCAAGGACAGATGATGCCGATTACGGACTTTCTGTCGTGCACGCGCGTGTTCGA
>NZ_JAOPKC010000030.1:0-28138 GCF_025517535.1 Halapricum hydrolyticum | reverse complement strand
TCGAACACGCGCGTGCACGACAGAAAGTCCGTAATCGGCATCATCTGTCCTTGCTACCGCCTACGTCACGCTCCTACTTCAACGTGCAAAGCTGAGTACGAAGTTCGGGACGGGAGTGTCTACGACGTGACCGACGAAGGGGCCGAGAACGAAGGCCAGCAGTCCCGGGAGGGAATGTCCGATGCGTAGGTTCGCCGTGGGCGTTCAGTCGAACGTCCGGACGTTCCTCCGAACGCCATTGAATGTCGTGCTGGCAATCGCGCTCCCCCTGGTCGTCATCGAAGGGTGGGGGCAAGCGATGGCGGGACTGCCGTCGATGCCGACAGTCGAAGCGATCCCGATTGATCTGGGGCGGCTTCTGGGAGGGGTCTTCGGCGTCGCCATCATCGCTGGGCTCATGGGACTAGTCCAGATGATCGACGCCCGGGACGCAGACCAGCGGCTCGTCCGGACGGGCTATCCACCTCGCGTGTTGCTCGCGACGCGTCTGGCCACGCTCACGACCGTGACGGTCGTCGTCGCAGGCGTGAACTACGGCATCCTCCGGCTGACCCTCGAGCCGGACGCGCCGGTCGCCGCGTTCGGATTCCTCGCGCTCGCTGGACTCGTCTACGCATTTATCGGCGCGCTCGTGGGCGCGGTCATGCCGCGACTGTTCGAAGGGTCGCTTGTCGTGGTGTTTCTGGCGATGATGGACGCTTTCCTCAGCGGCGATAGTCCGCTGGCAGCCGACGTCCCCGACTTCGTGCAGTACTTCCCGCTGTATCACCCCAAACAACTCCTCCAGTCGGCAGTCTTCGACGGCACGTTCGCGACGGGTGACCTCCTGTTCGTCGGCGGGTACGTCCTCGTGTTGCTCGTTGCTGTGACGGTGATCTTCGGCCGGACGATGCGGACGGCAGGGGGGTGGTCGGTGTGAGCCGAACCACAACCGCGTTCTCGATCGGGCTCCGGGAGCAGACCCGCAGCTACGTCCTCCTCGCGCTTCTGGTCGTCCTCCCCTTTGCGTTCATCACGCTCGCGTTCGCAGTGACTCAGGATGTCCGGATGCCGGTCCGGACGCTGGTCGATGGCGAAGTGGCGACGGTTCCGCGGGCGATGCCGGACGTCCACGGCGTCATCATGACCCCGATCACGAGCGCGCTCATCGCGGGACTCGCCGGCCTGTTCCTGATGCGAGAAGCCAGGGGGACGGACGGCCGGCTGGCGGTCGTCGGCTACCACGCACGGCAAGTGATCGCCGCCCGGTTCGGCGTTCTCGCCACGCTGACGGTCGTCGTCACGACGGCCTCCGTCGCCGTCATGCTCGCGGACTTCTGGCCGGAGCACCTCTGGTGGTTCATGGCCGCGATGCTCGTTCTCTCGATGACCTACGGCCTCGTCGGGATGCTCGTCGGGGCTGCGGTCAACCGGTTGGCCGGGATGTGGCTCATGCTGATCCTCCCGATGCTCGACATCGGCCTCTTCCAGGACCCGCTGTTCGTCCAATCTTCGCCCGACTGGTGGATGAAACTCTTCCCCGGCTACCACCCCGTCCGGGTGATGGTCGATACCGGACTCACTTCCGGCGTCGATACGGCCGCGTCACTCGGGTGGAGTGTCGTCTATCTCGCACTCGTCGCCGCCTGCACGGTCTCCGTCTACTACCGCGAGACGCGACTCCACCGTGGGTGATTCCCTGAGATCGGGAACGCGCATACGGGGATCTCGGCGACCGCGAAAACGAGGATACGACGACGCCCCGATGAAAGATTTACTGGCCGGCTTTCAATTCGAAAGATCGCGGCTCCCGGATCTCCCGTTATCGAAGGGGAAATTCGCATAAGATATGCGAGCGTAGGTAGTGTTGTATGACGACGACACTCACCGTCGAGGGGATGTCCTGCGGGCACTGCGAGCAGACCGTCGAGGAAGCACTCTGCGACGTCAGCGGCGTGACGGACGCGAGTGCCGACCACGAGTCCGGGCAGGCGAGCGCCGCTGGCGACGCCGACGTTCCGGCACCGGCCCAGGCTGTCGAAGACGCTGGCTATACGGCGACGGCCTGACAGTGCCTGTCGAAACTGTGTGATCGACAGACAGACAGACACAGAACGCTTCGCAGTTCTTCCCCGGTCGGTCAGTGGCCGTGGGTGGATACGGCGAGCAAGACAACGAGGCAATCTATGGAAGACCACCCGGACCACGGCGAGACGACGACGCGAGAACCGAGGCGGCGTGCCCCGCCACAGACGAGCGGCCGGTGTGAGTGCTGTCGTATCTGCCAGCTCCAGACCGAGACCGAGGCCGCCACCGGAGCCGAGCACACGCATCACGAGCACGGTTCCGAGCAAGAATCACACGGTCACGGAGGCGAGCACGCACACGACCGCCACGGCCGACCCGGTGATGGCGACGGAGACGGACACGGCGAGCACGGGTCACACGACCGCGGCAGCCACAGAGGCCACGACGAACACGGTGGCCACGCGGACCACTCCGGTCACGAACAGATGTTCCGTCGCCGGTTCTGGGTGTCCCTCGTCCTCTCGGTCCCGGTTCTCTTCTTCAGCGAATTCATTCAGGAGGTCGTCGGCTACACGGCACCGACGTTCCCGGGGAGCGTCTGGATTGTACCCGTCCTCTCAGTGATCGTCTTCGCGTACGGTGGCGTGCCGTTCCTCTCGATGGCCCGGTCGGAACTGAACAATCGCGAGCCCGGGATGATGATGCTCATCTCGCTGGCGATTACCGTCGCGTTCGTCTACTCCATCGCCAGTCTGTTCCTCGAAGGGACGACCCCGTTCTTCTGGGAGCTCGTGACGCTGATCGACATCATGTTACTGGGTCACTGGATGGAGATGCGCTCGGTCCGGCAAGCCTCGGGCGCGCTCGACCAACTGGCGCAACTCATGCCCGACACCGCGGAACGTGTCACCGAGAGCGGTGATACGGAGGAAGTCCCCGTTTCCGAACTCGCCGAGGGCGACGTCGTCCTCGTCCGCCCGGGAGCGAGCGTACCGGCCGACGGCGATGTCGTCGACGGCGAGTCGAGCGTGGACGAGTCGATGATCACGGGCGAGTCCCGACCCGTCGAGAAGGAACCCGGTTCGGAGGTCGTCGCCGGTACGGTCAACCAGGATGGGAGCCTGCGCGTCGAAGTGAGTAAAACCGGCGAGGAGACGGCGCTTGCGGGCATCATGCGCCTTATCGAGGAGGCCCAGCAGTCCAAGTCCCGAACGCAGTTGCTCGCCGATCGGGCCGCCGGCTGGCTGTTTTACGTCGCGCTCGCCGTCGCCGCGGTCACGGCCATCGCGTGGGTCCTCCTGAAAGGATTCGAGGTCGTCGTCCTGGAACGGGTCGTGACGGTGCTGGTCATCGCCTGTCCCCACGCGCTCGGGCTGGCCGTCCCGCTGGTCGTCGCCATCAATACTTCGACCGCCGCCAAGAACGGGATGCTCGTCCGCGACCGGATCGCCATGGAAGAGGCCCGAAACCTCGACACCGTGATGTTCGACAAGACGGGCACGCTGACCAGGGGCGAGCAGGGCGTCGTCAGCGTGGAGACGGCCGGCGACTGGAACGAGCAGCGTGCACTCGAAGTGGCCGCCGGCGTCGAAGGCGACTCCGAACACATGATTGCCCGCGCGATCCGGGAGGCCGCCGAAGAACGTGACGTCCAGCGAGCCAGCGTCTCGGACTTCGAGAATCTCCGCGGCCTCGGCGTGAAAGCCGCCGTTTCGGGAGAGACGATTCACCTCGGTGGGCCGAACCTGCTCGAGAAACTCGGCGTTGAACGACCCGAGGAGATCACCGACTTCGCCGAGGAGGCCGGTTCGAACGCCCAGACCGTCGTCTACCTCGTCCGGGACGAGTCTGAGGTCGTCGCGGCGTTCGCGCTCGCAGACATGATCCGCGAGGAGAGCCGCCAGACGATCGACACACTCCACGAGATGGGCATCGAGGTCGCAATGTTGACCGGCGACTCCGAAGACGTCGCCCGAGCAGTCGCCGAGGACCTCGGGATCGACCAGTACTTCGCGGAAGTCCTCCCAGAGGAGAAAGACACCAAAGTCACACAACTCCAGCAGGAGGGGAAGCTGGTCGCGATGGTCGGCGACGGCGTCAACGACGCGCCCGCACTGACGCGGGCCGACGTCGGCATCGCCATCGGCAGCGGGACCGACGTCGCGATCGAATCCGGCGATATCATCCTCGTCGAGAACAACCCGCTGGACGTGGTCCGACTGATCAGACTCTCGACGGCCAGCTACCGGAAGATGCAGGAGAACCTCGTCTGGGCGAGCGGCTACAACGTCTTCGCCCTCCCGCTGGCAGCTGGCGTGCTCGCACCGCTCGGGATCCTGCTCTCACCTGCCGTCGGCGCCGTCTTCATGTCGCTCTCGACGATCATCGTCGCGATCAACGCCCGCCGGCTGGGCGGCATCGACCTCTCGATTCCCGGACGACCTGCTTCAGAATGACGCAGACACCGGTGCTCGGTGTCTCTATCACGGCCGGGTTCGCTATCCCCTTGATCGTGTACTGGACATACAGATCGGGATACCTCACTGGTGCCCAAACGCTGTTGTTCGGACTCGGGTCGGTACTGGATTCGATCTAGGAAACAACACTGCTACTGGTAGTGTCTCGGCTCACTGAGGAATCACCGTCGGTCGACGGGATCGCACTCCCAGGTATGCCGGCTGGGTCACCCGGGATGGGCGGGCAGAAACAAGAGGCGGTCACTGTTCAGACGTTTCCTGACAGTACGTCAGGTGAAGTCTTCGCGGCGTTTTGAACACCCTGTCTGTCACGCTCCTTGTTCAACTCGTGGTCGTCGTCTGACTGCTGTGGTGTTTTTCTTCCTCGTCGCCGTGCTCGGCCGTCTCCGTCTCGTGATGCTCTTGTTCCTCGTCGCCGTGCTCGGTCGTCTCTTCTTCGTGAGGTCCATCGAGAATCGAATGGCATATCTCGTTGAGTTCTTCGAGTTTGCCACGGACCTCCTCGGGCTTCTCTTCGGGAACACGCTGAAGAGCAGTCTGCTCGTCGAGATCGGGATCCCCGACGATGACAGTGGCCAGCATCCCGAAGGTTTCGTGTGGCTCACAGTAGTAGTGGTAGACGCCCTCCGTCTCGAAGGTGTGTTCGAACGTCTCGCCTTCTTCCGAGAGCATCTCGCTGTCCCAGGCGTCCGTCCCCTCAGGAACGAGCCGCGGCTGGTCGTTCCCCGGGTGGTAGGCCGTCGCGGTGTGGCTACCGCTCTCGAGCGTCCACGTGACGGTCCCACCGACATCGACCCACGTGACGTGCGGATCGAAGTGGTACTCGGTGTTGTCGCCGTTCCGGGCCGTGTTGACGAGTACTTCCCGAGTCGCTTTCGGCTCGCCGACCTGCTCGTGGCCGTGGGGGCTATCACCGTGGCCCGCGTGATCGTCGCTGTGACCCTCACCGCCGGCCGGTTCGTCGGTCGGTTGCCCGGTCGGCGCGTCACATCCCGCCAGTCCGAGGAGTGTCAGACTACCGCTCCCCTGGAGTACTCGTCGGCGCGTGAGTCGGTTCGTTTCCATGGTGGTCACCTCTCAGAGAGACGTTGGTTCCCCGTACACATAGGACGAGAAGCTGTTTTGCGCCCGACGCAAGGCTGTCGGTCGTTTAAATACCACCGCCACGTACGTCCGTGTGCGAGGAACAGCTGTGTCCACCGACGCGCCTTCGGACGACCTCCTGGCGCTCCTCGGCGAACGACGGGTGCGAGAGATACTGGCGGCCACGAGCCGCGAACCCATGTCCGCCAAGGAGCTGAGCGAAGAGTGTGACGTTGCCCTTTCGACGATCTATCGCCGCGTCGAAGACATGATCGATCAGGGTCTCCTCGTCGAACGAACCCAGATCGAGCCGGACGGCAGCCACCACAGCGTCTACGAGGCGAACGTCGATCACCTCAGCGTCGATATCGACGACGGGGCCATCGACGTCAGCGTCCACGTGCGCGAAGATGCAGCCCAGCGGTTCTCCCGCATCTGGAACGACATCAGGGAGCAGTAATCATGCACATCGAACTCGTCATCGCGAAACTCGTCACGGTCGGCCTCGGACTGATAATTGCGGTCAAAGCGTACCAGGGATACAGACACTACGGGAGTGAGCCGATGCGATACGTCGCGATCGGGTTCCTGTTTATCAGCGTCGGATCGGTCATCGAAGGGATCCTTTTCGACGTGGTCGGCTTCTCTATCTTCCTCGCGGGGACGATCCAGACCAGCCTCGTCGCCCTCGGGATGGTCGTAGTGCTATACTCGCTGTACGGGCAGTTTCCGGAGCGACCGGTTGGAGAGACAGAACGATAACCGGCGTCTGGTCCCTGACGCTGATCGGTGTACGAGCGCTGCTGCTACTTCCGGGGGTGACCACGACCGCTATCAGCTTCCGTGCGTATCGACGCGAGCACGGTACCTCCGTGACGCTACGGTCGGATTTGGCTTCATCACAGTCGGGGTCCTCGTCGAGGGGTTCCTCTACCAGCTCACCGACCTGACGCTCACGCAGGTCCACGTCGTCGAATCTGTCGTGCTTGTCTGCGCACTCGGTGTCCTCCTGCGCTCGTTCCCCAGTGACACGATCTCGCCCGTGTAGCTACTGTTCGAGACGTAGCGTCTGCACTCTCATCGGCCGTCTCAGTACCTGAAAAATTGCCGCACAGCTAGCTCATACCACTGCATTCTGCGTATCTTCCCCGGCAATGCCCATCTATAGCCGACCGCTGAAAGTGCCACGGCGGTCGCGACCCATCAGTTCCATGCTCGTTAAGAACGAACGACAGAATGTGAACAGGGCCACCTAATGCGTCCTATTCAGAAACTGTTAAGACCATCCTGGAAGAACATTCGGGGTTAATTATCGATGTGATTGATTATCCTCGTCTGGTATCTTCGACCAGAGCCACGGCAACTGGAGGTTGCGACAGGACGACTGATCACCGCTCGTGCAACTCCGTCGTGCGGCTACGGACCACCAAACACCACAACTATGACAGAAAACAGTTCGGCCGGTGAATCTGTGACGGTATTGACCAGCGACCGGGTCGAGAAACTCCTTTCTCGGCTCACGCTCGAAGAGAAGATCAGCCTTGTCCACGGTGACGTCGATCCCGACGGCATGGCAACAGGGTACGTCCCCCCGAACGACCGTCTCGGTATTCCGTCGTTTTCGATGATCGACGGTCCGCTGGGCGTCCGTGCGGGTGATGGATCTCCCTCGACGGCATTCCCGGCATCGATATCACTCGCGGCGGCCTGGGACCCGTCACTAGCACACGAAGTGGGTGAGGCGATGGCTTCCGAGGCGCGAGCTCGCGACCAGGACGTCCTGCTCGCACCCGGGTTCAACCTGATCCGGGTCCCGCAATGTGGCCGCTCCTTCGAGTACTACTCCGAGGACCCGCATCTGAACAGCCGGATCGCAGTCGGTACCGTCGACGGCATTCAGGACGGCGGTGTCGCCGCCTGTGCCAAACACTTCGCGGTGAACAACCAGGAACACGCGCGAATGGAGGACAACGCGATCGTCGACGAACGACCGCTACACGAACTGTACCTCCGGGCGTTCGAGGCGGTCGTCAAGGAGGCAGACGTGGCCTCGCTGATGGCTGCGTACAACCGCGTCAACGGAACCCACGCGACCGAGAACCGGGAGTTGCTCACTGACATCCTCAAAGAGGACTGGGGGTTCGAGGGATTCGTCGTCAGCGACTGGTGGGCGACGACCGACGGTCCGTCCGCCGCCCGTGCGGGGCTCGATCTGGACATGCCGGGCGTCACGCTCCCCGAGCTGGCTCCAGACATGAACCCGGCTTATCGGCTGATCGATACCTTCTCGCGATTCTCGTGGTTTTCGACGGACGACGCGACCAAACTGATCACCTCACTGATCGGTCTCAGACCGAGCGAATGTCGGGTCTACCGTTCCGAAAAGTTCGACGAATCCCTCCGCGAAGCGATCGAGGACGGTCGGCTCGGCGAGTCGATCCTCGACGAAAAGGTGGCCCGTATCCTCGGTCAGATGGAACGTTTCGGCGTCCTCGACGACGATATGCCCGACGGAGAGGCGAACGTGCCGGCACATCACGAACTGTCACGGCGGGTGGCCGAGCGTGGGACCGTCTTGCTCCACAACGACGATACCCTCCCGCTCGATCCGGCTACTCTCGACGATATTGCGTTGATCGGCCCCCATGCAGACGAGGCCAAGACCGGTGGTGGTGGCAGTTCCGAAGTCGCAACCGACTCGACGGTTAGCCCCCTCGACGGTATCCGATACCGGGTTGGCGAGGACGCGTCTCTCACTTTCGAAGCCGGCGTGGCACCGCTTGCAGAGATGGACGACCGGGATATCACGGTCTGGAACCTCTCGCTGTCGACAATCGCTGACAGCTACTTCGGCTCCGAAGAAGAGTCCCCGGACGTCGACATGGACGCGGCGGTCGAGGCGGCCGAGGACGCCGACGTGGCAGTCGTCGTCGTCCAGGACGCCGCGTCCGAGGACTACGACCGACCGCTGACGCTCCCGGGCCGGCAGGACGAACTGGTGTCGGCGGTCGCTGACGTGGCCGAGGAGACAGTCGTCGTGCTGAAGACCGCCGGCCCGGTCGAGATGCCCTGGCTCGATGACGTCGAGGCAGTCCTCGAGGCGTGGTATCCAGGCCAGGAAGACGGGCGTAGTCTGGCGTCAGTGTTGTTCGGTGATGCCGACCCGTCCGGTCGCCTCCCGGTCACCTTCGGTTCACGTGCCCGGGATTACCCGGCGAACACCCAGCGCCAGTATCCGGGGATCGACCGGGACGTGACCTACGAGGAGGGGATCTTCGTGGGGTACCGACACTTCGACCGTGTGGAGACCGACCCGCTGTTCCCGTTCGGGCACGGCCTGAGCTACGCCGACTTCGAGTATAGCGACGTCGCCGTCTCTCTGGACGAGTCGACAGCGACCGTCGAGGTGACAGTCGAGAACGTCAGTGATCGGGACGGCTACGAGGTGGTCCAGGTGTATCTCGGGGCTGTAGACCCGGACGTCGAACGACCACCGCGGGAACTCGCGGCTTTCGAGAGTCTCGAACTGGCAGCAGGCGAACAGCAGACAGTGTCGCTCTCCGTTGACGAACGCGCCTTCGCCTACTACGACGCTGATCAGAGCGGGTGGGTCGTCGACGCCGGTGAGTACGAGGTTGCCGTCGGTCGCTCCTCCAGAGAGATCGTCCACAGCGAAACCGTCGAACTCGAGTAGCCCGAACGGTTGGCTAGTCTCCCCTTCCGTGGTCGAGGGCATCACAGAGCGACGCGACTCGTCGACTGTCTCTCTGCGCAGGTTTATGAGCGCCACGCACAGTTCTCGCTCCGCCTGCTCACCTCTCGATTCAGTGACCAGGTCGTGCGACCATGGAGAATAGCTGTGGGCCAGAAGAATCCTGATCGGCGATCTCGGAGCGACCGCCAGGGGCTGCCGCTGCAATCGAGACTCATACGGATTATTACGTCTGTTCCGCATCGACCGCGGGGCGGTCGGGGGCCCGTATCACGCGGGCGTGTCACGGGTTCCGAGCAGGTAGCCGCCGAAGGCGACCATCCAGAGCATGACCGGGTAAACGATCATGCGCTCGGTGCCGCCGTGGCCGATCGGTCCGAAGACGGCGGTGTTGCCCCCGTCGCCGATGGCCATGACGACCACGAACGCGAGGCCGAGCAGGCCAGCGGCGATAGAAAGCGCCTGCATCGCGCCGTCGAGGCGCGTCGCCGTTCCGATCGCCTGGAGGTTGAAGAACAGGAACGCCACGAGCGCGAACAGCCCGTGGACGTCGCTGACGTTCAGCGGGAACAGCGCGGTTCCGACGGCGCCCAGGCCGGCGATCGCGTACGTCGCGAAGAGCCACCGCGTCCCGTGGTGCCGGTAGAACGCGTAGCCGCCGAGGAGGTTGAGTACCCCCACGACGAACAGCGACGCGTTGAACAGCAAGCTCGTCTCGGGGAAGACCCCGAGGTCACTGATCGCCGCCGCGTTGAAGTCGTAGTCTGGAACCATCGCTGCAGCGAGCATGATGACGGTCATGAACTGCGCCGCGAGAACGAGGAAGCACAGGCCTGCGAGCTGACGGACGTCGGTCGTCGTCTTCAGGCGGGCCACTGTCGAAGTTTTTCGGGAGAATGCGTCTGCCATATAGATTCACCGCGTCTCTAGACGCGTTCCGAGAGTGTCAATCGGTACGGCAATTCTCGGATCGAGAGAATGAGAGACCGGTTACTCGCGAGCCGATATTCCGGTCATAGCGGGGTCTCGATTTCACGATTGAGAAACACCCAGGGCCCCTCGACGTCGGCGCCGTGACCGAACAGACGGTGCCAGTCGTGTTCGTACGCACGGCGTTCGGCGTCCGGGATTCGCCCGGCGGCGCGCCTGGCGTCCTCGAACGACGCGAGCGGGGCGTCTCCGAGTCCGAGGAGCGACGCACCAGCAATCGCGACCCCCGTCCGAGCACGCCGGTCATCGCACTGTGCCTCAGGTCGCGAGCCGACGCTTGACGACATCGGTCGTCGAGTCGGCGTACTCGAACCGGAGTAACGCGAGGTGGAGAGCCGCCAGGGCAACGTTCGCAGGCCACCAGAAGCCGAGGGGAGCGATCGCGATGTTGAACGCCGCCCCCAGCGACAGTCCCCACCTGGCATAGCGTCCCGAAAAGAGCGCGAGCGCGACTGCGATCTCGAACACCGCGAGCAGCGGCAGGAGCACGCCGAGGTTCGGAACGACGAACTCGATCCACGCACTCTCGTACCACTCGAACCTGATGAAGGGCGTGATCTCCGCGTAGACCCCGTGGTTCGTCAGCCAGAACTGGAGATGTACGAGCGCGCCGCCGGCATAGACAAGCCCGAGCGCTGCCCGGCCCGCCTCGGCGATGGTCGGGACTCTGCTGTGACTCATCCCAAAACAGACGCAGCGCTATTATGTATCTGAATGACATTTCTCTCAGCGGGTGAGAACCACTGCTGTCGCGTTCGCGCTCTGATCCGGCCAGCCAGCGGCAAAAGACGAGATTGGCGTGCGCAGGAATCGGACCAGGATCGTTCGGCGACACCGAACGCGTCGTCTCCGGGGTGTTGCATCGACGCCATTGGGACGCCCGCCGCGTGGGGCACGACTCTTGGGTGAGCGAGCCGGACGCGGGACCAGGCAGTATCCATCCGCATTACAGCGGTGCGATCGCGAGGACTCCTGTCACGTCCACCGCAACCGAACCCGCGACCCCGGATGGACGGAGAACCGTTCGTCGCCCCGGTCCTGATTGACCGCGAGTTCGACGTTGCCGTGACTCCCGACAGTCACCACGCGACTGTCTTCGCCGACCTCGCCGTAGGTTCGCCGGGCCGGTGCCCAGACACCGTTGACGGTCACGTCCGAGCCGAAATGCCCCTCCAGGTACGCACCGGGGATGTTGGTGATGGCATTGCCAAAGTCGTCGACGACGAGCACCTCGCCGGTGACGCCGTCCTCGCGTTCGGTGGGCTCGGGGAAAGAGAGATCTACGAACGTCTCGGTCAGCAGAAACTGGTCGTCGCGCTCGAAGTCATCGATCCCGGCTTCGTGGACGGTCGCGGCGGCAGGCGCGAACACGTCCCGTCCGTGGAAAGTGATGCTCTCGGGGTTCTCGTAGTCGATCTCGAAGACCTCGAACGCGTCGTCGAGCTCGCGGGCGGCCGGCAGGAGGACACCGTTGTCCGGCCCGACCAGCGCGTGCTCGCCGGCGCGGATCACGATCGCCGCCCGCTCGGTGCCGACGCCCGGGTCGACGACGACGCAGTGGACTGCCGGCGGGAAGTACGGCAGGATCTCCCGAAGCCAGAACGCCGCGGCGTCGACGTCCTGGCGCGGGAACTCGTGTGAGACATCGACGATGCGGGCGTCGCTCGCCTGGAGGATGACGCCCCTCATCGCCGCCGGATACGGCGAGCCAAAGTCGGAGCTGAGCGTGATCATATTCGGCTGTACGCGCGGGTGCCACTTCAGTGGCGTCGTCGTGGCACTTCAGTGGGATCGTCGTCGCACTCGTTGACGCAGTTCGACGCACGACACCTACAGACTGTTCTCGTCGGCCTCCCACCGGTCGACGACGTCATCCTGGGCGATCGTTCGCAACCGCTGGATGCCGTTGATCTCCTCGACGACGTCGACGACGGGGTCTGGCACGCGGTCTCGCCACGGGTCGCCGTCGATCATGCTCTCGCGGATGTCAGTCCCCTCCAGCCGTTCGCGGTTGAACATCTGTGACTGGCGGACCTCGATCCCGTCTTCCTCGAACAGACGGATCACCAGCGGGTTGTTCGAGTAGACGACGTCGAAGTCCGGACACATGCTCTCGACGTGGCCGGCCCAGACGGCGTTGCGGTCGATGTCTTCGATCGGGACGACGTAGGTTACCAGGTCGTTCTCGCGCTCGAACTCCCTGACGGCCTTGGTGAGCATCATGATCCGCTCGCCCGCAGTGAACGGGTTGCGAACCGTGTGCGAGACGTCCGCGCTCCCGATCCCGAGAACGAGTTCGTCGACCTCGCTGGTGATGTGCTCGATCATCGTGTGGTGGCCGTTGTGGTACGGCTGAAAGCGGCCGATATAGAACCCGCGAGTCATGACTCTGGTGGATACCTCGGCGGCGCATTTTATAAAGCCCGCGAGTCAGCCGGGCAGTTTCTCGAATCCTTTCGTTGAGCGCCATCAGTCGAGAATATTGTCTATCTAAGCCCTCTCGCTGGATAATGTCGGAGACGGCGCGTCTGTCCGAGGGGAGAAAGTATATCAGTCGACAGACCCTGACTATCGATGACAGCAACGAATAGAATGAGCGAACATACAGACACTGACGGCGCCCCCGACGAAGACGGCACGACGTCGGCCGACAGCGAGTCGGAACGGGCCGTCGACGACGAGACCGAGGCGTCGTCCCCTCGGGCGGGCGACGACGAGACAGTCGAATCGACCGCCGACGAGGTCGAACTAACAGCCGAGGAGACGGCCACGGACGCGGCCGGAGCCGACGCTGATGACTCGAATGTCGACGTCGCGGCCGAGACAGGCACCGACGGCGACGGAGAGGCTGATCTCGGTAGTGATGTTTCTATCGAAGGCGACGAGGCGACGGTCGAAGATGACGAGGACGATCTGCTCGGTGGCATCGATATCGAGACGACAGAGGAGATTGAGGTGCCAGATCGACTGGTCGATCAGGTCATCGGCCAGGATCACGCCCGAGACATCGTGAAGAAGGCGGCAAAGCAGCGTCGCCACGTGATGATGATCGGCTCGCCCGGGACGGGCAAGTCGATGCTCGCAAAGGCGATGAGCCAGCTCCTGCCCAAGGAAGACCTGCAGGACGTGCTGGTCTATCACAACCCCGACGACGGCAACGAGCCGAAGGTTCGGACGGTGCCGGCGGGCAAGGGCGAACAGATCGTCGATGCCCACAAGGAGGAAGCCCGCAAGCGAAACCAGATGCGGTCGTTCCTGATGTGGATCATCATCATCGCGATCATCGGCTACGCGCTGTTCTTCGCCCGGAGTATCCTGCTGGGCATTCTCGCGGCCGGGATCGTCTTCCTCGTCTTCCGGTACATGAACCGCGGGTCCGACGCGATGATCCCCAACCTGCTGGTCAACAACGCCAACCAGCAGATCGCGCCCTTCGAGGACGCGACCGGTGCCCACGCCGGGGCACTGCTGGGTGACGTCCGTCACGACCCCTTCCAGTCAGGTGGCATGGAGACGCCCAGCCACGACCGCGTCGAGGCCGGCGCGATCCACAAGGCCAACAAGGGCGTCCTCTTCGTCGACGAGATCAACACCCTCGACATCCGGTCCCAGCAGAAGCTGATGACCGCGATCCAGGAGGGCGAGTTCTCGATCACGGGCCAGTCCGAACGCTCCTCGGGAGCGATGGTCCAGACAGAGCCCGTTCCGACGGACTTCATCATGGTCGCGGCAGGCAACCTCGACGCGATGGAGAACATGCACCCCGCCCTGCGCTCGCGGATCAAAGGCTACGGGTACGAGGTGTACATGGACGACACCATCGAGGACGAAGCGGAGATGCGCCGCAAGTACGCCCGCTTCGTCGCCCAGGAAGTCGAGAAGGACGGCCGTCTGCCCCACTTCACCGAAGAGGCCGTCGAGGAGATCATCCTGGAGGCCCGCAGGCGCGCCGGCCGGAAGGGCCATCTCACCCTCAAGCTGCGTGACCTCGGTGGCCTGGTCCGCGTGGCGGGCGACATCGCCCGCGCCGAGGACAAGGACTTCACCGAGCGCGAGGACGTCCTGCAGGCGAAACGACGCTCCCGTTCGATCGAACAGCAGCTGGCTGACAACTACATCGAACGGCGCAAGGACTACGAGCTGACAGTCAACACGGGCGACGTGGTCGGTCGCGTCAACGGGCTGGCCGTCATGGGCGAAGACAGCGGAATCGTCATGCCCGTCATGGCCGAAGTGACGCCCAGCCAGGGGCCCGGCCAGGTGATCGCGACCGGGAAGCTCCAGGAGATCGCCGAGGAGGCCGTCCAGAACGTCTCGGCGATCATCAAGAAGTTCAGCGACGAGGACATCTCCGAGAAGGACATCCACATCCAGTTCGTCCAGTCCTACGAGGGCGTCGAAGGGGACTCGGCCTCCGTCACCGTGGCGACGGCCGTCATCTCCGCGCTGGAGGACATCCCCATCGAGCAGGACGTGGCCATGACCGGATCGCTCTCCGTGCGCGGGGACGTGCTGCCGGTCGGCGGCGTCACCCACAAGATCGAGGCCGCGGCCAAATCCGGCATCAGCCGGGTCATCATCCCCGCGGCCAACGAGCAGGACGTGATGATCGAAGACGAGTACAAAGACCAGATCGAGATCATTCCCGTCCAGCACCTCTCTGAAGTCCTGGAGGTCGCGCTGGCGGGCGAACCCGAGAAGGACTCGCTGGTCGATCGCCTGCGGTCGATTACCGGGCAGGCGCTGGATCGCCAGGTCGGCCGCGGCTCGCCCAGCCCCCAGTAGATGGCTGAACCCCAGTGGGCCGCCTTCGTCGGGCTCACTGGACTCGTTTTGACGGCGTTTCTCGTTCTCGCCTGGCTTTCCGCCGGAGCGGTTCATGACCCGCCGACGATCGGCTGGCGGTTCATGCCGGTCGGTGTCGATCCGAGCGTCGAATCGCGACCGTCGATCCGCACACAGATTCCGCATCCACAACTGGCCGAGCTATCGACGGCGTCGCTACTGGCCAACGTCGCGGTCACGCAGGGACTGTTCGCCGTCGTGGTGGTCGGCGGAGCAGTCGCCTTTTCGATTCCGCCGCGGGCATTCGGGCTCGATACCGCGGCCGTGAGCGGCCAGGCCCTCCTGTGGGGGCTCGTGCTCGGGGCCGGCCTCTGGGCGGCCAGCGAGACCAGTTCCCGCGCACTCGACGTGGCGGGCATCGAGTACGACGAGCGCCTCAGATCGATGCTCGCACCCGAATCGCTCGGCGGCTGGGTCGTGTTGCTCGGCGTCGCGCTGCCGGCGGTCGCCGCCGTCGAGGAACTGCTCTTTCGGGCGGCGGCGATCGGCGTCGTCGCGGCCGGCTTCGGCGTCTCGCCGTGGCTACTGGTCGTCGGCTCCTCGGTCGCCTTCGGACTGGGTCACGGCGCACAGGGCCGGGCGGGGATCGCCGTGACCGGCGTGCTCGGAACTGTCCTCGCGAGCGCGTTCGTCCTCTCTGGGAGTCTGTTGACGGTCGTCGTCGCTCACTACCTGATCAATGCGCTGGAGCTTGTCGTTCACGAGGGACTCGCGTGACTCATACTGCCGGCTGTACGTTCGTACAGATATTCGCCACCCCGGGGTGGCGAATTATTTCGAAATGGTACAGCCGGCAGTATCACGAACCCCGGCGGCCCATCTTACAGCCCTTCGATCCGGCGGAGCTGATCGACGACGTCGCTCGGGGCAGCCGACGGCCCGTCACGGACCCGGTGATCGGGGAGTAACAGCGGCGCGGGGTTCTCCCTGAGGGCCATGCGAACCGTCTCCCGGTCGCTCGCCTCCTCGGGATCGAGCCCCGGCGTCATCCGCGTCAGTTGCTCGACGCTCACGTCCTCGCCGTAGGGGACGTCCCGGAGTGCCTCGAGCACCGATCGCCGGTCGGTCGGCACAGTCAACGCGACCGTGACGTCCGCGAAGTCGTCACGCTCGCCCTCGAGGTAGCTCTCGATCCGATCGAGCAACGGATGGTCGCTCCCGGCTTGCTCGTCCGGCTCGTCGGGAAACGAGACCGCGAGAACGCGCTCGCCCGCGACGCCGGTCTGGACGTGGCGATCGAGGATGCTGGATTCACGCGCGTAGATGCCGGCAGCGTCGGTCATGTTAGGGATGTCGAGCGTGACGAACTTGAAGGCTCCGCGGCGTCTGCGCAGTCGACGGTATCACTCCTCCTCAACAAGTACCGACAGTGGCGCGGGCTGGATCGAGAGGTGGGTATCTTTGAACCCGCTCGAATACTTCATACTGTCGGCTGTAAGTTCGTGGAGATTTTCGGCACCCGGGGTGCCGAAATCCTGCCGAAATGTTACAGCCGACAGTATCAGCCCGTAGCCGACCGCGCGATCGGCGCCGATGTGAGCGCCCCAGATCAGCGCGACGAGTACCGCCGTCGTGACGTCCGCGTAGAGGCCGGCCCCGCCGAGTGCAGCCGGTAAGACGTACGTATGAGCGGTGTTGTAGCTGAGGCTCCCGACCTCGGGACCGGCCAGGTAGCCGACCATCGCCAGGTCGGGAGCGAGCGCGAGGACAACGAGCAGCCACAGTGGTCCATCAAGAACGAAGAACGCGGCGAGTGCACTGACGAAGACGGTCACGCCCTCCAGTCGCAGGTAGGTTCGTGGTTCCATGGCGAAACGTCGGCGTTCTCCCGGAAAGACCCATCGCCGAAAGCAACGTTTAGGGTCGCGGGACCGTCATCTGTTGGCATGCCAAGCGCAGCAGACCTCGCCGAGCGCGTCAAGGAAGGCGACCTCCGGCTGTACGAACTCGAAGACCACGCCGACGCCGACACGGCAGCCGCGGCTCGCCGGCAACTGCTGGCCGAGGAAGTCGGAGCCGACCTGGAGACGGTCGGCGACTACTCGTTCCCCGCCGACCGCGCCGATCCAAACATCGAGAACATGATCGGCGCGGCCCAGATCCCGATGGGGGTCGCCGGGCCGCTTCCCGTCGACGGGTCGGCGGCCGAGGACGACTTCTACGTCCCGCTCGCGACGACGGAAGGCGCACTCGTCGCCAGCGTCAACCGCGGGATGGGGGCTATCCGCGAGGCCGGCGGCGCCAACGCCGAGGTCCTGAAGTACGGGATCACCCGCGCGCCGGTGTTCTCGGTCTCGGGCGTCAAAGAGGCCGCCGAGGTCGTCGAGTGGGTCGAGGACAACGAGGATCTCATCGAGGAAGTCGCCGAGGAGACTGACCCGCATATCAAGTACCAGGACGTCACGCCCTACGTCGTCGGCGACAACGTCTTCCTCCGGTTCGATTTCGACACCGGCGACGCCATGGGGATGAACATGGTGACCATCGCCAGCCGGTCGGTCGCCGAGACGATCGAAGCGGAGACGCCGGCCTCGCTCGTCGCGGTCTCGGGCAACCTCTGTACCGACAAGAAGCCCGCCGCGATCAACGCCGTCGAGGGACGCGGGTACACCGTCGCGGCCGACGTCTTCCTGCCCAGCGAGGTCGTCGAGGACCGCTTCGGGACGACCGCCGAGGCCATCGCCGAGGTCAACACCCGCAAGAACCTGGTCGGCAGCGCCAAGGCCGCCAGCCTGGGGTTCAACGCCCACGTCGCCAATATCGTCGGGGCGGCCTTCCTCGCGCTCGGCCAGGACGAGGCGCACGTCGTCGACGGATCGAACGCGATCACGAGCGTCGAAGCTCGCGAAGACGGTCTCTACGCCTCCGTGACCTTCTCCTCGCTGCCGGTCGGGACCGTCGGCGGCGGGACCGGCCTGCCGACCCAGTCCGAGGCGCTCGATGTCCTCGGCCTCGCCGGCGGCGGCGACCCCGTCGGGACGAACGGCGACGCGCTGGCGGAAGTTATCGCCGCGGCGGGACTCGCCGGCGAGCTCTCGCTGCTCGGCGCGCTCGCGGGCCGGCACCTCGCCAGCGCCCACGAGGAACACGGCCGGTAGACGAACGGCACGAACCGTCATGACTCACGACACGCCAGGCGAAGACACCAGTGACCTGCGGTGGTGCGAGCAGTGTCAGCTCTCGGTCGAGCCGGTCGAAGGCGACTCGGGCCCGGAGTGTCCGGCCTGCGGGACCAGTCTGGAGCAGTAGCGTTCCGGGTCCTGCTCGACCGGCAGTGTCACTCTTCTCGCCCTCGCTCGCCCTTGCTGCGCTGTCGCCCCCGGAGGCTGCGCTGGGCCATCGCGGCGCCAGCCTGGACGTCCCGGCGCGGCCCCGACGTCCGGAAGGCGCGCTTCGTGAGCACGCCGAGCAGCAACGCCGCGCCAGCGGCGACGACCGCCCACGATCCGTTGCCGACGCCGTACAGCCCCGCAGTGGCGACGACGGCGGCAGCGGTCGCGCTTCCGAACACGACCTGGCGAGCCAGGCGGCCGAAGACACTGTCCTCGGACTCGATGTCCATCGACACGCGGAGGGCGTCGTGCTCCTGGCGGTCAAGCGCGGCTTCGAGCTGTCGGGGCACGCGGCGCACGCTCCGTTCGAACTCGACCGCACGCGAGCGCACCTCCTCGCGGACCCGATCCGCGGTCGCGGTCTCAGTCGCCCGATCGGCGACGTACTCCCTGACGACGCTGATGAAGTCGAAGTCGGGATCGAGCGTCCGACAGACCCCCTCGAGGACGCTCGAGACGCGGACGACCAGTGCGAGGTTCTGCGGGAGGCGCATCGGCAGCTCCTGCATCGTCCCCTGGAACTGCTCGAACAGCTCGGCCACCTGGTACTGGCTGATGTCCTCGCCGCGGAAGCTGTCCAGCACGAGTTCGAACCCCTGTGCCATCAGCTGTCGGTCGGCGGCCGGATCGAGCGCACCAAGCGCGATGAACGCGTCGATCATCCGGTCGACGTCGTCCTCGGCGACGGCGACGTAGAACTCGAACAGCTGCTCGCGGGTCCGCTCGTCGAGCCGCCCCGCCATCCCGAAGTCGTAGAAGACGATCGTCCCGTCGTCCCTGACGGCCAGATTGCCCGGATGTGGATCGGCGTGAAAGAGGCCGTGTTCGACGATCATCCGAATGTAGGCGTTCTCCAGCCGTTCGACCAGCGCTGATCGGTCGATCCCTCTGCGTTCGAGCGCCTCGAGGTCGGTGATCTTGACGCCGTCGACGTACTCCATGACGAGCACGCGATCGGTCGAGTGCTCGTGTGCGACCGTCGGCAGGCGGATCTTCGGGTCGTCGGCGAAGTTCTCGGCGATCCGTTCGAGCGTCTGGGCCTCCAGTTCGTAATCCATCTCCCGGCGGATCGACGCCGCGAACTCATCGGCGAGGTTCTCCAGCGTGAACTGCTGGGATTGCGGGGCGAGCCGGGCCAAAACCGGGACGAGCACCGACAGCACCCGGATGTCGGCCTCGACCCGTCGCCTGATCCCCGGCCGCAGGACCTTCACCGCGACCCGTTCGCCGTCGAGGCGCGCGGTGTAGACCTGCCCGAGACTCGCGCCGCTGATCGGCTCGCGATCGAACGACTCGAAGACCGACTCGACGTCGCCGATCTCCTCGTCCAGCAGCGGTTCGACGTCGTCCCAGGGATCTGGCGGAACCCGGTCCTGCAGTCGCGAGAGGACCGTCACATACGCTCGCGGGAGCACGTCCGGGCGCGTCGAGAGCAGTTGTCCGAGCTTGATGAACGTCGGCCCGAGCGAAACGAACGACGAGAGCAGGTACTCGGCGCGCTCGCGGCGCGTTTCGTCGGTAACATCGCGTCGGCCGCCGAAAAGCAGGTAGCGCCGCCGGTCGCGCCACCAGCCGACCGCGAGCGGCAGGAACGTCCCGACGACGACCAGCAACCGCCACAGCGCCCGAGCGCGAACGCGCAGTCCGGCCGCTTCGGCGTGAGGGTGGGTCGAGCTGGCGTGCGAGCCGGACGATCCGGCGTGCGGATCGGCCGAGTTGATACGCGAGCCGCCATCAGTCGAGCCGGTACGCGAGCCGCTCGCCCTCGCCTGCGCCCCGCTCACTGAATCCGCGGGCGTCGAGCTCGTCGGCGTCGGACCGTTCGATTCGGACGACATCGCCTTGGCGTCCACAGGGGCGCGGCGGCCTTGTAGGTTGGCTCTCGGGACGTCCGATTCCTCTAGCCGTCAGAGTCATGCTCTTGGGGTCTCGATATCGTGTCAATGCGTCGCAGGTACACGATCGCGGCGACCGTGTTCGCGCTGGCGGTCGTCTTCGGTGGCGTGCTCGTCGTGTTCACGACGCCGACAGTGCAGACGCTCCCGGCGGAGACGGCCGACGACGGAGAGCGAGATCTGTTCCGTTTCGAAGGCGACGACAGCGGCGTCTGGACGTATCTGAGCCCGAGCCAGGAGTTCAGAAAGCGCAGCCCGATCAACGTCGTCGTCCGCGGCGACGCCGACACCGTCGTCGGAGCGTTGCGCGCGAGCGACGAGCGGACCTGGAACCGGACCGACGACCGCCAGCGACACGTCGAGCCGACCGATTCGGTACCCGAAGACGTCAATCTCACCGGGACGGCCATCGAGTGGGGTGAGACGACCGGCACGGCCCGCTACGCGTACGTTCACGGCGGCGAGACGGGCGAGTGGATCCGCGAGACCGACCAGCTCCACAACGGCGACTACTACGGCCACCGGACGCACATCCGGCTCTACGAGTCGCCGGTTCCCGACGAGGAGCCGTGGGTCGCCATGCAGGTCCACACCGAGCACTTCGACTGGTTCACGCTCCGCCACTCCGTCGACGGCGTCGAAGAGGGCCAGCGACAGGTCGAACGCGAGTTCCTGAACGAGCCGCCCGTCGAGCGCATCTGGCGGGCGCATTTCGACAACGACGACCCCTCGGACGCCGACGGTTGGGCCACGATCGTCGAGCTGTTCGTCGCCCTGCCCGCATTCGGGTTCGGGCTCGTCTCCGCCCGGGAGATCTGGGGGCGGCGACTCACGTCGGTCGACCGGGCGCGGGTCCGGGCGATCGTCGACAGGGTAACTGTCCGGCACGGCATGCTGTTCGGGAGTATCGTCGCGCTCGTGCTGGGCGTTCGTGCGGCCGGCATCCTGCTCGAGTGGTACGTGCCCGCCCTCTCGATGCACGCGATCGCGGCGCTTCTGTACCCGTTCATCGCCGTCGGCATCCCGATCGTGACCTACGCGTTTGCCCGAAAGATGACGCGACGGATGGACGCCGCTGTCACGGGAGCCAGCGGCCTCGCGGTCGCGTTCCTGCTGGATTATGGCTATCTCGGCGTCGAGGTCCTGCCGATCGAGATCGTCCTCCAGCGGGTCGGCGTCGTCCTGGCGCTGGGTCTGATTGCCGGCGGAACCGTCCATCGCGCGACGCGTGACCGCCACCGAAACCGGTTGCTCGCTGGCGCGGTCCTGCTGTGGGCCGGGTTGCTTCTCGGGACGCTGTTTCAGTATATCGGCTAGGTCAGCCCTCGCGACGCCGCGGATACGAAATTGACTTACAACCGCCGCTACCAGACGAAACAAACATGAACGCTTCCGATTCCGGGGTGAGCGTCCGATGAGCGAGACGCGGACGCAGTCCTACACGGTGCGACTGGAACTGGTCGACGAGCCCGGCGAACTGCTCCGGACGCTGGAGCCGATCGCCGACAACGGCGGGAACCTGCTGTCGATCTTCCACGAGCGGGGCAACGTCACGCCGCGCGGACACATTCCAGTCGAGGTCGATCTGGAGGCGACGCCGGAGCGATTCGAGACGATCGTCGAAGCGCTGCACGACGCCGGCGTCAACGTCGTCCAGGCCGGCCAGGAACGCTACAGCGAGGAGCTGACGGTCGTCCTCGTGGGCCACCTCGTCGACACCGACCTCTCGGACACGCTCTCGCGATTGCGGGCCGAAAACGGGGCCGTTTCGGACGTGTCGCTGTCCGCGCCAGAAGGCACAGAAGGCGAGTCCAGTGCCCGACTCCGGCTGAAGACCGACCGGGGCGCAGTCGAGGAGACGCTGGACGCCGTGCGAACGGTCGCCGACGAGAAAGACCTGCGCGTGATCGAGCCGCTTGCGGCCGGAGGTGGTGTCTGATGCGGCTTGCGATCGTCGGGACCGGCACCGTCGGGAGTTCCGTCGCGCAACTGGCCGGCGACTACGGTCACACGGTCACCGCGATGGCGAACGTCGAGGCCGCGACGATCGATTCCGGCGGGATCGACGTCGAAGCCGCGCTCGAACGCCAGCACGAGGGCGAGCGCCACCTCGGTGAGGACGATCCCGAGGACGCACTCGAGGCCGACTACGACGTGCTCGTGGAGGCGACGCCGGTCACGCTCGGCGACGCCCAGCCCGGATTCGGCCACCTCGAGCGAGCGCTCCAGCTCGATCGGCACGTCGTGCTGGCGAACAAGGGGCCGATGGCCGAACGCTACGGCGAGGTGATGGATCTGGCCGAACAGAGCGCGGGCGAGGTCCGGTTCGAGGCGACGGTCGGAGGTGCGATCCCGGTGCTGTCAACGATCGAGGACTACGGCCCGGAGACGATCACCGCCGCGCGCGGCGTACTCAACGGGACCGCGAACTTTATCCTCTCACGGATGGCCAGCGCCGGGCTAGGCTACGAACACGTGCTCGCGGAGGCGCAAGATCTGGGCGTCGCCGAGACCGATCCCTCCTTCGACGTGGAGGGGACCGACGCGGCCCTGAAGTGCGTCATCCTGGCGAACGTCCTCGCGGAGGGCGACCGGGAGTACACCCTCGAGGACGCGGCCGTCGAGGGGATCAAGGACATCCCCGAGAGCGCCCTGGAACTGGCTCAGGAAGACGGCCGGACGATCCGGCTGATCGGTGAGGTTGCAGGCGGGGAGATCCGCGTGGGACCGCGGCTGGTCCCCGAACACAGCGAACTCGCGGTCACCGGGACGACCAACATCGTCCAGCTGGAGACCGAGAACGCGGGGCGACTGAACCTCTCGGGTCGCGGTGCTGGCGGCCCCGAAACCGCGACGGCGATGCTGGCGGACGTCGGCAGGCTCCCTCCGCTCTGACAGCCGTCACGCTACTACGAGCCGCGAGTTCTCCAACCGAGAAGTAGCCTCACAATCGCGACTGCACGCTGACGGCGTGACCGGAACGCCGTTCACGTCTGTGGTGTGTGACGGGATTCTCTCGCTGAATCAAAGTAGAAACCGGTGACGGCACCGCCGATCGCACCGAACGCGATCGGGTAGACGACACCCGCGATGACGAGCGCACGGAGCGGACTGGGCGCCACGCCGCCCTGGGTGGCGACGAACAGCCCGAGGAGCACGAGCAGGAAATACCCGAGCGCGAGAGTGACGCCAGCCATCGCTCCGTCCCTGGCCGTCCTCGCGCCGGCGAAACGTGCCATCGTCACGCCCCCGATCAGAAGGACGACGACGGGCACGAGATAGAGATACTCGACGCCGAGCAGTTCGACGGTGTCGATGAGGTCGCCGCCAGCCCAGCGATCACCGCCCGGGCCGAATACCTCGGGTGTCCGCGTGCCGACGAAGTGACTGTCGTAAAATACCCACAGAACCGCCCGCCAGTCCGGCACGCCGCCGCCGAAGACCCCGCCGATCATGAGATCCGCGATCTTCGCGCCGGCGAAGATCCACGTGAGCAGGTAGCCAGTAAAGAAACCGAGAGCGCCGGCGGCTGCCCCGCGGGCGAGCGCAGCGCTACGAGTTCGAGACCTGATGTCCATGTCTACATATTGGATGTCTAAGGTGATAGGTGTATGCTATTTCAGAACGGAGCGTCGAACGAAGACGGTACGTCTGGTTTGTGGCGACCGCCGTCGGTTTCTCGTCCGAACTTTCTTGACGGCGTCCGGCGTACGCCAGGTAGCATGAACCCGATCGAGAGCGGGGTGAGCGTCCGATGAGCGAGACGCGAACCCAGGCGTACACGGTGCGACTGGAGCTGGTCGACGAACCAGGGGAACTACTCCGAGCGCTGGAACCGATCGCCGACAACGGCGGGAACCTGCTGTCGATCTTCCACGAGCGGGGCAACGTCACGCCGCGCGGACACATTCCAGTCGAGGTCGATCTGGAGGCGACGCCGGAGCGATTCGAGACGATCGTCGAAGCGCTACGCGACGCCGGCGTCAACGTCGTCCAGGCCGGCCAGGAACGCTACAGCGAGGAGCTGACGATCGTGCTGGTCGGGCATCTCGTCGACACCGACCTCTCGGACACGCTCTCGCGATTGCGGACGGAAACGAACAGTCGTGTCGCGGACCTCTCGCTGTCCGCACCCGAGGGAACCGACGACGAATCGAGTGCCCGACTCCGGCTGAAGACCGACCAGGGGGCGGTCGGAGAGACGCTACAGGCGGTGCGGACAGTCGCCGACGAGAAGGACTTGCGCGTCATCGAGCCGCTGGCGACCGGAGGTGGCGTCTGATGCGTCTGGCGATCGCAGGTGCAGGCGCCGTCGGCAGTTCAGTCGCACAACTGGCCGGCGACTACGGGCACAGGGTGACCGCAGTAGCCGATTCGAGCTCGGCCGCGATCGACCCCGACGGCCTCGACGTCGACGCCGTCCTCGAACGCAAGGACAGCGAGGGGGCTGTCGGGACGGCAGATCCGGGAGACGCCCTCGAGACCGACTACGACGTGCTCGTGGAGGCGACGCCGACGACGCTCGGCGACGCCCAGCCCGGGTTCGGCCACCTCCAGCGGGCGCTCCAGCGCGACCGTCACGTCGTGCTGGCGAACAAAGGGCCAGTCGCGGAACGGTACGGCGAGGTGATGGCCCTGGCCGAGGACAGCGCGGGCGAGGTCCGGTTCGAGGCGACGGTCGGGGGTGCGATCCCGGTACTGTCGACGATCGAGGACTACGGGCCGGAGACGATCACCGCCGCGCGCGGCGTGCTCAACGGGACCGCGAACTTCATCCTCTCGCGGATGGCTGCGGAGGGACTCGATTACGAGCACGTGCTCGCGGAAGCACAGGATCTGGGCGTCGCGGAGGCAGATCCGTCCTTCGACGTGGAGGGGACGGACGCGGCACTGAAATGCGTCATCCTGGCGAACGTCCTGTCTGACGGCCGGGAGTACACCCTCGAGGACGCGACCGTCGAGGGGATCGAGGCGATCCCGCCGAGCGCGCTCGAACTCGCCCGCGGGGACGGCCGGACGATCCGGCTGATCGGCGAGGTCGCGGGCGGAGAGATCCGCGTAGGGCCGCGGCTGGTTCCCGAGCAGGCCGATCTCGCGCCGAGTGGCACCCGAAACATCGTCCAGCTGGAGACCGAGAACGCGGGGCGGTTGAACCTCTCGGGACGCGGCGCGGGTGGTCCCGAAACCGCGACGGCTGTGCTCTCCGATATCAACCGACTTACCCGAGCCGTTCCGTGACAGCAGTTCCCAAAACGCAAGACGGCGACGGGACGGTGCCTGTAGCGTATCGAAACGGTTTTAATTGCTTCTGACGAAAGATTCCGATACAGCGCCTCTGCGCGTGAGATACCAATGAGTGAGGACAAACCGCACCAGAACCTGGCCATCATCGGCCACGTTGACCACGGGAAGAGTACAATGGTCGGACGGCTCCTGTTCGAGACAGGATCCGTACCCGAGCACGTCATCGAACAGTACCGCGAAGAAGCCGAAGAGAAGGGCAAGGGCGGATTCGAGTTCGCCTACGTGATGGACAACCTCGCCGAGGAGCGAGAGCGCGGTGTCACCATCGACATTGCCCACCAGGAGTTCGACACCGACGAGTACTACTTCACCATCGTCGACTGTCCTGGTCACCGCGACTTCGTGAAGAACATGATCACCGGCGCGAGCCAGGCCGACAACGCGGTCCTGGTCGTCGCCGCCGACGACGGCGTTCAGCCCCAGACCCAGGAGCACGTCTTCCTCTCGAAGACACTGGGTATCGACGAGCTGATCGTCGCCGTCAACAAGATGGACCTCGTCGACTACAGCGAGTCCGACTACAAGCAGGTCGTCGAAGAGGTCAAGCAGCTCCTCAACCAGGTGTCGTTCGACACCGAAGACGCGAGCTTCATTCCGACCTCTGCGTTCGAGGGCGACAACGTCTCCGAGGAGTCGGAGAACACGCCCTGGTACGACGGCGAGACCCTCCTGGAAGCGCTCAACAACCTGCCGGAGCCCCAGCCGCCGACGGACGCGCCGCTGCGACTGCCGATCCAGGACGTCTACACGATCTCCGGTATCGGGACCGTCCCCGTCGGACGGATCGAGACCGGGACGATGAACCCGGGCGACAACGTCAGCTTCCAGCCGTCTGACGTCGGTGGCGAGGTCAAGACCATCGAGATGCACCACGAGGAAGTCGACCACGCGGGCCCCGGCGACAACGTCGGGTTCAACGTCCGCGGCATCGGCAAGGACGACATCCGCCGCGGCGACGTCTGTGGACCGGCCGACGACCCGCCGACGGTCGCCGAGACCTTCCAGGCGCAGATCGTCGTCATGCAGCACCCCAGCGTGATCACCGCCGGCTACACGCCGGTCTTCCACGCACACACTGCACAGGTCGCCTGTACGGTCGAGTCCATCGACAAGAAGATCGACCCCTCCTCCGGCGAGGTCGCCGAGGAGAACCCCGACTTCATCCAGTCGGGTGACGCTGCAGTCGTGACCGTGCGACCGCAGAAACCGCTCAGCATCGAGCCGTCCAGCGAGATTCCCGAGCTCGGGTCCTTCGCCATCCGTGACATGGGTCAGACCATCGCGGCAGGGAAGGTCCTGAGCGTTCAAGAGCGCGAATAATGCAGCAAGCACGCGTTCGGCTCGCGGGCACGAACCCGGATGATCTGGACGACATCTGCGATGACGTCCGCGAGATCGCCAACAAGACCGGCGTCAAGCTCAGCGGGCCCGTCCCGCTGCCGACCAAGACGCTGGAAGTGCCCGCCCGGAAGTCACCCGACGGTGAAGGGACGGCAACCTGGGAGCACTGGGAGATGCGCGTCCACAAGCGGCTGATCGACATCGACGCCGACGAGCGTGCGCTCCGCCAGCTGATGCGCATCCAGGTCCCCAACGACGTCTCCATCGAGATCGTCCTCGAGGACTAACGGGACCGCCACGCTTGCGGGAGTCGAGCGGTGTCCGCACCGTTCAGAACGCGGGTCTCACGCGCAGGGGAATCGTATCATTCAAACACCTGCGCTTCGTGGGACGACATACGCGGGCCGGTAGATCAGTGGCAGATCGCTTCCTTCGCAAGGAAGAGGCCCGGGGTTCAAATCCCCGCCGGTCCACTACCACTTTTTACTGCACGGGGTTTCCTCGGCTTGCTACGCGAGCCTGCGGGAACCCCGTTTGCAAAAACTTGGGGAAAAACTGCCGGACACTCGGCCGACGGCCTCGTGTCCGGTGAACCGCGCCTTCGGCGCGGATGCTTGCGACACAGACAAAAGACCGGATCCGTGGATCAGATGTCGGCGAGTTCAAATCCCCGCGCTCGATATTTGTTGTCGTTCGCAAACCGCGAGCGACGCAAATATGAGAGGTGGGATTTGAATGAGAGAACACGCAGCGCCGAGCAACGCGAGGCGACCGTGTTCGCGTGGTTCAAATCCCCGCGCTCGATATTAGCTAATCGACGAGCACCGCGTCGCGTGTGCAGCCGGACAGCCGATGACGTGGGCTCTTCGTCGGGAGCATAGCACGCGGACAGGGTCTGTGCTACGTTTTCACCCCCTTTGTTTCTTATCGAAAATATGTATTTTCACGGTATAGTGGACCTATAACGCTGGTATTTGTTCGAGTTGCAGCGACGGTTGGCGGACAGAACTACCGTCGCCCCGGTCGTCCGAACGGAGTTGACATCCTCCCCGCCCTGAACAGTAGTTGCCGATTCAAATTGCAGGATGTTCGCTGAGGTACGACGCGATCGTCGAAATCCGACTTGAGCCGGTTGTTCAAGCAGTGATTCGA
>NZ_JAOPKC010000003.1:0-202092 GCF_025517535.1 Halapricum hydrolyticum | reverse complement strand
GGGTTCGGGACAATAATGATCGTGGCGTCGATGACCTGATGGAAGAAATCGATCACCTGTTCGTTCATTCAACAGCTGACGCTAACGTGCAAAGCTGAGGTCTTAGTGCAAGTCTGTGAGACCAACGAGCTCTGCGCCACCTACTGATGCCAGTCAACGCCGACAGCGACGCCTTCGAGGCTGACCGCCCGGAGCACGACGCCGCGTTGCCGATCAACGAGTTGTTCTACTCCCTCCAGGGCGAGGGGAAGCTCGCGGGCGTCCCGACGGTGTTCGTCCGCACCAGCGGCTGCAACCTGCGCTGCTGGTTCTGCGATTCGTATCACACCTCCTGGGAGCCCACCCACGCCTGGATGGACCTCGCCGAGATCATCGAGGAAGTCGCGAGCTATGACGCTGAACACGTCGTGCTGACCGGCGGCGAGCCCATGATCCACGACGAGGCCGTCGAGCTGTTGGACCGACTCGGCGACCACGGTTACCATACTACCGTCGAGACCAACGGCACGATCTACCGCGACGCACATATCGATCTCGCGAGTATCAGCCCGAAACTCCAGAGTAGCACCCCGACCGCCGATCTCGACCCGCACGGTGACGGCGAGTGGGCCGATCGACACGAGCAACAGCGGATCGATATCGACGCGCTTGCCGCGTTGGTCGATGCCTATTCGAGCCAGCTCAAGTTCGTCGTGACCGATCGCGACGACGTGGCCGAAATCGAAACGATCCTCTCGCGTCTCCGCGAGGCAACGACGACTGCAATCCCCGACGACGACGTGTTGTTGATGCCGGAGGGGACGACGCGGGAAGAACTGAATCGGACGCGGAACGCCGTCGCCGACCTGGCGATGGAGTACGGCTATCGCTACACCCCACGACTCCACGTCGATCTGTGGAACGACGCCCCCGGAACCTAACAGACCCTACCTATGAGTGACGACACCCAGCTCGACGATCGTTCGACGGACGAATCGCTACCCGTACAGACCGACCCTGTCACTGGAATCGACCACGAGAAGGCCCAGCGCGGCGTCAAGCTCATTCTCGAAGCCATCGGTGAGGATCCCGACCGCCCCGGGCTCACCGACACATGGCAGCGCCGCATCCCCGAGATGCTCGAAACGTTGAGCGAAGGCGACCGGCAAGCAGCCAAACCCGCGATGCGGACCTTCGAGGCGACCAACGAGGATCTCGTCGTGAAAACCGGAATCCCTGTTTACAGCCTCTGTGAACACCACATGTTACCGTATCAGGGCACTGCACACATCGCCTACCGACCGGACGGCGACGTGGTCGGCCTCTCGAAGCTGATCCGCTACGTGCGCTGGCAGTCCCGACGGCTGACGATGCAAGAAGAGCTGACACAGGATATCGCCCACGGCTTGGCCGACGAACTCGGCGCCGAGGCCGTGCTGGTCGAGATCTCGGCGACGCACATGTGTGAGGCGATGCGGGGCATCGAGACGGAGACGACCACGACGACTCGGGCCACAGTAGGGACGCCGACCAACGACGAGCAACAGCGGTTCCGCGACGCGATCGCGCGGACGGACGGTGAGACGCGATGAGCGAGCGCGAGCGCGCCGTCATCCTGGTGTCTGGCGGGATGGACAGCGCCACGGCCGTCTACGAGGCCATCGATAGAGGGTACGAGCCGTACTTCCTGCACACGTCCTACGGGCAGAATACGGCTGCGAAGGAACTGGAGTGTGCGAGAGCACTCGCCGAGGACGTGGATGCGGCGGACTTCCTCCACGTCGAGACGGAGCATCTCGCTGCGATCGGGGCCTCCAGCCTCACCGACGACGAGATGGCTGTCGAGGACGCCGACCTGGACAGCGACGGGATCCCCAGTTCCTACGTCCCGTTCCGGAACGCCAACCTCCTCTCGATGGCCGTCTCGTATGCGGAGGCCAACGACTGTTCGGCCATCTTCATCGGCGCCCACAGCGAAGACTTCTCCGGCTATCCCGACTGCCGGCCCGACTTCTTCGAGGCGTTTCAGCAGGTGATTGATATCGGGACGAAACCCGAGACGGACATCGAACTCGTCGCGCCGTTCGTCGAGTGGTCGAAGACCGACATCGCCGAGCGCGGGCTAGAGCTGGGCGTCCCCTACGAGCACACCTGGAGCTGTTATCAGGACGACTCACCGGCCTGTGGCACCTGTGATGCGTGCGCGTTCCGGTTGCAGGCATTCCAGAACCTCGGTGAGCGAGATCCGATCGAGTACGCGGAACGCCCCTCGTACGCGGACAGGTGAGCCTGCGCGCCCTTCGTCCGGGGGCCGTGTGGAGAGTGTTTTCCAGACCGGGGTTGTCACGCTGCGCGGCCGGGGCCTCCAGCACCCATTTGCTTTCCAAGCGACCGTCCTGTGATACACTTCACAGCGCGGACGACTCGTCTCCGACGAGACACCTGTAGTTCGTCCTCATATCCACGAAAGGCCCCGAGCGGTTTCTGGCGGGGCGAGTGGACTCGTCGGCAGATCACCGCTCGGATCAGGGTCGTTGTAGGCTCCCGGGGCCACGTCGTTCGGTGCGTCGGGATAGAACAGCGAAGCGATCGCGTGGATGTGTTCGCGTCCGACGCCGAGCTCGAACTGTCCGCCGCCGTACATCTGTATCTCGTGATCGCGGCAGTAGTCGATAGTGTCGAAAAGCGACTGCACTGAACCGAACCGGGATGGCTTGACATTGAGCCACTCCGGTTCCCAGGGGAGATCCTCGACGGTCTCAACGCCTCGAATCGGATAATCCCACGACACGCGGGTTTCTTCTCCCTCGAATAGTGGTCGCGTCCCCTCGTTCAGATCCGGGTCTTCGAGAAGTGCCTCAGGAAAGCCCTCGATGATCCGCTCGTACAGTGCTGGGTCGGCAGGCTGATCGACTGTCGTTCCGTGGTACTGACCCTTGAGATCGAGTATTCGGACAGCGTCGGTTTCAGCGAGCCGTTCGATGACCTCCGAAGTCCATTCTGCTGTCGGGTCGAGTTTGAACGCTAGCTCGGGGTTTCGGTCGAGCCAGTCGAGCACGCGGTCTCCGGTCGGCGGGTCCTCTAGGCGCGTACTCACGACGAATCGAACCGGATCGTACGTGCGGCCGAGACGGTCGGCGAGGTTCGTGTCGGCCTGTCTCAGCGCGAGGTCGAGCGCAGCACTCTCGAAAGCCCACTGCCGATAATTGCGGAAGATCGACTGGTTCGGCTCGTCCCCGGGGAAGAAATCGATCCCGGACAGCCGGTCGGAAAACTCGTCGAGGGAGTACTCGCCCGCGACGGGGAAGTCCGCTGAGGTACCGTGCAGGATTTCGTGTTCGTCGTTGTCGTATGTCACGTCCTCGCCACGCCCGGTTTCGCCGTCGCCGTGCAACGAGACGATGGTCGTCGCTCGGGTGAAGCCACTCGACGTGTCCCGCTCGCGCTGTTCGAGGTCGTAGCCCTCTATTTCGAGTTCAAGATCGGAGACGTGATCGTACAGCATCGTGAGCCCTCCTTTGTCCCGGCGTCACTAATATGTGAAAGAGAGCGCCCAACTCGGCAACGCCCCGACACTAGCGGTCTGGTCGCTCAATCTCGTCGAGTTCTCGGAGCGGTGGAAATCCATCGGCCACTGGTCTCGTAGAAGAGGTGTGCGGTGATCGTGTCACGACCGTACGGCCCAGACTGCGAACCGACGAGGGGCTCACCGGCTCGTTCGGGTCAAAACGACGACGGGCCGGTCGTGATCGTTCGGATCGCGCTGCAGCAGCAGTACGTACGTCACGTCTCCCGTCGGCCGGCCGAGTTCGATCGGCGATCCCATCGACTCGTCGACGATCGGAGCGTCGACAGTGACGGTCTGCATCGAACCACCCCCGACGCGATAGCGGGCGATCGTGACGTTCTCGTCGTCGACCCGCTCCAGCTCGAGGTGTCGGACCGGAGCAGCCGTGAGCGACGCCGACGGGAACGAGAGTTCGACGGCCCGCTGTGGTCCCAACATTCCGTTGGGTGGCAGTCGCTCGTCCTCGAGTAGTGTTTCCGCGGCCACCTCGATCTCGACGACGTTCGACTCGACGATACTCTCACCGCGAGCGGTCGCCGCGGATTCGACTGCCGGAATCGAAGCTGCGACCAGCGCGGCTGCCAGGAGGACGGCGACGACGTACCGGATCACGATAGTTTCGATTTCAGCGACGAAAGCAGGCTGCCATCGCTCCCATCGGACCCGTCACTGTCGTCGCTCCCGTCGTCCGCTCCGGCACGGTCGTCGCGATCGGAGACCGGGAGTGGGCGGCCTCCGTAGCGACGGTTGATCTCGTCCGGATCAGCCTCGGGAGTTGAGTCCCGCGGGTTGCCGGGAGAGGCGCGCGGATCGTCGGCGCGCGTGGACGCATCGGCCGATCCGTCACCAGCCCGTCCCGGTGACGGGGCCGAACCGCCGTCCGCCCGTCCCGGCGAGCCTCCATCGGCCCCGGACTCGCCGACACCGAGTCGCTGCTCACGATCCGTCCCCGCGACGAGTTCGTCGACAGTGTCGGCGATCGAGTCCTCGTCGATCGGCTGTTCGGTCGTGCTCGACCCGGTCGTCGGCCGGTACTGATCGACGTTGTCGACCGTCTCCGCGTGCGCTTTCAGATCGTCGACGCGCTGTTCGAGCGATTCGACCGCGGCCAGCGCCGACGCCGATTGCTGCTCGACGGATTCGTTGACCGAATCGACGTTGGCGATGTACCCCTGCAATGAATCAGTCTGCCCCTCCAGATCCGCGACGCGACCCTCCAGTTCCTCGAGCCGGTTGTCGAGGCGATCGAGCCGATCGACGACCTCAGCGAGGTCTGCCAGTTCGTCGAAGTCGTGTTCGCCGTCGATCACCGTGCGCTCGACGGCCGACAGCCGCTCCGCCAGTCGCTCGATATCAGTCATACCGTCCCTGACCTCGTCTTCGTATTTAAAACTCGGCGACGGCGGTGCGCGGCCATCTCGGCCCACCTCGGATTCGGAGACCTGCAGTCGGTCCGCCTCGATCCTGACCGCTCACAGTTCGGAGGCACGAGGGCTGTCGCCGCCGTGGGGCGTGTCTCGGCGGCGGACGGTCGCGGCGTGGACCGTCTCGGTCGCGTCGTCGATGACGATCACGTCCCCGGTTTCGGTGGGCATGCGCTCCTCCAGCGAGGCGTCCATGTAGGTCGGCTGGGTGGCCTTCAGCGCCTCGATGTCGGCCCCGGACGTCAGTCTGTGGGAGACGATGACGTCGGACTGGGAGACCCCGACTGGCGGGACCGCGCTGGGACGCTGGGTCGCCATCACGAGACTTACACCGGGTGCGCGGCCGCGCGTCAGGATCGTCTCCAGGGCCGCCGACGCGACGCCGTCGAAGAAGGTGTGAACCTCGTCGAACAGGAGCCAGGGGAGCCGGTCGATTTTCCTCTCGATCCGGGCGCGATACAGCGCCTCGCCGACGGCACGTGCGACGGCGTTCATTGGTGCGGAGTCGAGCTCCGAGACGTCGACGACGGAGATTTCCGGACCGGCGAGATCGGCGGCCGAGACGCCCGTCTCGTCGAATACCCCCCACGAGTCAGCGAGATCGAGGTGGTTGATCGCGGCGCGTTTGTCGGTCCCGGGTGCGTCGGCGTTCGCGACGTACTGGCGCATCCCCGCCAGGCTGGCGTGTGCCTCGGCGGCCTGCCAGACCAATCCGCCGGCGCCGCTCTCGGGCGAGAGTTCGAGCAGGGTGCACCACGACCGGGGATCGAGCACGTTCGGGCGAACGGGCGGCGCGGTCATGACCGCAGCGGGGACGGGACTGCCGCGTGACTCGTCGGCGAGCGTGTCGAACACGCCCATGGGATCGACGACGACGGGAGCGACGCCCTCGGCGCGGGCGAGCCCTTCGGCGATCACACCTAGGGTGTAGGACTTGCCGTAGCCGCGCTTGCCGACGACCAGCATCGCGTGCGGGCGGTCCAGATCGATATACAGCGGCGCGCCACTGGAGCCATCCAGGGCACGGTACGTCCCCAGTTTCCCGGCGGGTCGTTCTTCGAGCGATTCCCCCTCCCCACGTCCGATGACGAACGTCACGGTCGGAGACTGTCAGAATCGGTTATTTTGTCTTTCGGTTCGCGGCCGCAGTCCCCCGGTTTCGCCGTGTGAGGATTTAAGTACGAATACGGGACCAACGGTTGGCGTATGCGCGAACGGAGATCGTTCCGCACGGACGAACGGGGTATCGAGGGGTTACCAATCAGGCTCGTGATCGCCATCGTGGTGGGGGTCGCGGCGCTGTCGGTCATGATGACCATCATCGACGACATCGGTGCTGTCGGTGAGGAAGAGTTGTCGGCAAATCCGAACGAGGAGGTTCTGACAGGTGAAACAGGATATGATCTAAAAGTGAACGTGACTGATGAGGATGGACAGGGAATCCCGAACGCAACCGTGTATCTCAAATCGGGGACGGCAAATCTGGATGAATCGGATACCACATTCGACGAAACAGACTATGATGGGACGACAACTAGTGAAATAAATATTAGTCCCGAAGACGACGTCGACTGGAGGCCCGGACAGGAATCGGGAGAGATAGAAGTCCATATCAAGCCACCAGGAGACGGCAATTACAAGGATGACCAGATCGACAAGATCACACTTCTGAATCCCAACGCGTAGGACGCTAGCAGAGCATAGATCTTATATTTCGCACTATAATTACCCACACCACATTAATCAAACATTTCTATTGCAAGTAGATATGAGAAGAATTTTATATGATGACTAATTCGGGATTGACTGATGTCATCGAAGGTGTGTGGGGCGTGGGGCCCCGCGATAGTAACACTACTCGCGTTGTTCGTGATTGGTGTCGGTATATTCACGGCGCCTGCCGCGGCAGCCGAGGACGTATCGCTTGATGAAATGGAAGGGAATGGTACAGACGATGATCCGTACATCATCACTGATGCTCGTGAACTGCAGGCGATCGGACAGGACAAAAGCGCGCACTACGTGCTGGGCAACGACATTAATGCCTCAGAAACCGAAGACTGGAATAATGGACAGGGGTTCGAACCAATCGGAAACTATCCAGATGTGTTCACAGGTACACTTGACGGACAAGGTCACACTGTGACCGACCTCACCGTGTTCCGTCCGGGGGAGCGAAAGGCCGGCATTTTCGAAAATATTGGGTCAAGTGGGGTTATCAAAAATCTCACTTTACAGAGTGTTTTTATACGTGGTGAGCTTGCTGGCGGTATTACTGTTGCTAATGAAGGAAAGATACAAGATGTCGTCATAGCCGGCGAAATTAGAGCAGACGAGGATAATGCTGGTGGGATTACTCGAGACCATTTTCAGCAAGGCTTGATCAAGCGTGTTGCTGTGAATGTTACTCTTCCCGATGGCAGCCAGGGACTGGCTAAATTCCTCGGTGGTCCTGCTGATCAGGTGTATGTCAACGCTGATGTGGTTGACGGAAGTCTGAAGTCTGGTTCCTTCCACGCGATACCTACTGGAAGTGATGGGTCCCTCCGAAATGCCCGTGTCGATACCGACGGTGCAATATACGGCGTCGCTCCGGACCGGATATACAGCGTCCAACAATCGATCCTCAACAGCGAAGTCGAAAACAGAGTCTTCGGTGAGGTCGAAGGTGCCGTCCGCGACGTCTACTGGAGTCCGGAGATCAGCGGAACCACGTCCCAGCACGGGACGGCACTCTCACGCGAGCAGATGACCGGCCCACAGGCCCGCGAGCACATGGACGGCCTCGACTTCGAGGAGGTCTGGGCCGCGACCGACGACCTGCCAGTTCAGCAGTGGCGTATCCAGGATCTCTCGCTCGACCTCGCCGAGGACCGCATCCTCGTCGACGAATCGACCGAGGTGACAGTCACGCTCGAACTGGCCGCAAGCAACGATACCACGGCGACGACCACCGCCGAGTACGACGTGAACACCTCGGCGGCCTCGATCGAGAACGGCACGCTCCAGTCGACTGACCGCGGCACCGCCGAAGTCACGGCCTCGCTGGCGGGCCACACCGACACGGCGACCGTCAAACTGCTCGCGCCGCCGGATCTCGGCGTCGCCGAGACCACGCTGGACGAACCGATCGTCGCCCGGGACACGACGGTCAGCGTCGACGCGACTGTCGAGAACGTCGGCGATCTGGAGGGGACGGAGACGTTCGGCCTGCAGGTCGACAACGAGACGATCGAATCGACGTCTGTGACTGTCGACGGTCGCGACGAGCAATCGGTCGCCTTCCGCTGGACGCCGACCGAGACCGGCAGCTACACCCCGACTGTCGGCGGCGAAATCGCCGGCACACTGGAGGTCGTCGAACCACCCGAGGTCTCGGTCACCGACGCGTCACTCGCCACGGAAACGCTCCTCGTCGGTCAGGAGGCGACCGTCTCGGCGACGCTCGAAAATCCCGACCGACTGGCCGGCTCCGAGACGGCGACGCTCCTCGCCGAGGATACCGTCGTCCAGACCCGGGACGTGACTGTCGGGGCAGAAGAGACGAATACGACGGCGTTCGCCTGGACGCCCAGCGAACCAGGCACGTACAACCTGACGGTCAACTCGATCGCAGCTGGCAGCGTCGAAGTCGTTCCGCGCTCGACGATCACGGTCGCGAACGTCACCGCCACCGATCAGGTGGTAACCGGCGAGGCCGCTGACGTGACCGCGACAATCGTCAATGAAGCGAACGTCCCCGTCGATGTACCGGTCAGCTACGCACTCGACGGTGAGCAAGTCGCGACTGAACTCGTCACGCTCGAACCCGGTACCAGCGCAGTCACGTTCGAGCAGCCACTCGCGGAAGCGGGAGCCGTGACCCACACCGTCGAAGCTGTCAATGACAAGGCCAGTACCGAGACCGACGTGCGCGAACCCGCGACCGTCGAGATTACCAACGTCGTCAGTCCCGACACCGTCGAAACCGGCAGCGACGCTGGCGTGACCGTCACTGTCGAGAACTCCGGCGGCGTTGCCGGCAATGACACAGTCGAATTCAGTGTCGACGGCGCAACCCTCAGCGACGAGCCGATCGCGCTGGACGCCGGCGAGAATACTCGTGTCTCCGCCTCGTTTGCCTTCAGCCTTCAGGGCGAGCACACGTTCACCGTCGAAACCAGCGACGGCAGCGCGTCGGGAACGATCGTCGCCGAAAGCCCGTCTGGGGACGACACGACCACTGACCAAGAAACCGAACAGACGACCGACGAGGGCGGCCAGACCGACCGGGAAACCGACGAATCTGGACAGACTGACGACGGGGAAACGACCCGACAGGATGACGCGGCCGAATCAGGCGACGGGTTCGGTCCCGGCTTCGGTGTCGTCGCCGCCCTGCTGGCGATCGTCATACTCGGTGTCGCTCTGGCCAGATTGGATTCATAGCAAGACAATAGAGACGGCCATCGGCACTGCGTTCGCGTGATCTAGCGATCCAATTCGATCAGTTCCTCGGACAGCGTGACGAGCACGGTCGCGAACGCGGTGCCAGCGCTCCAGAACGCGACCTCCTGATCGTCGTCCCCGACGGCCGCCGAGACGACGCTCATCAGGAGCGTATCGCTGTCGACAAGCAACACCCGGGCCGTGCTGACCTCGGGCTGGCGATCTGCGGGTTGCGGAACGACCCGTACCGGCCCGTCGGCGGGCACCGACTCGAGGACTGACGGCTCGTCGCTGACGACGGCCGCGTCGACGCCAGCGTCTGCGGCTTCCGTCAGCACCGCCAGCACCTCGTCTTCGAGTAGCTCCGGTCGCGGCGTGCCGTAGACGATCCGGTCGTCGGCGCCGTCGATCAGGTCGATTACCCGGTCGCGGACGTTCGCCCGGCCACGGATCGTCCAGATCGCCTCGCTCCGTTCCTCGTCGTTTTCGACGCTTCCCCGGACGTCCGCCAGATACCCGAAGGCGTCCCGACCGACCGATTCCAGTTGCGAGAGCAGGCGTCGCTCGGCTTCCTCGGGCGAGACGGGACGGTACACCGTCGGTCGGGTCTGCTGGACGTCGAGCAGGCCACGCGCCTGGAGATCCTCGGCGGCACCGTACACCTGCGAACGCGGTACGGCCGTGATCTCCGCGACGTCACTCGCCGTGCCCGTCCCGAGCCGCTGGAGGGCGACGAATACCCGCGCCTCGTAGGTCGTCAGCCCCAGCCGCGTGAGGGCCTCGACGGTTGTTTCCTCGTCCATAATGCTATGCCCCCGTCCGGCAGCGCGTCGTCGCTCTCGGATCCATCTGTTGTGACCGATATACTAACAGCACGAGCAAAAGGGATGTGGTCAGCGATTGGCACGACAACGGACGTTATAAGTTCGTCCCACACAGAAACAGGGGCATGCAGATCGGGGTCATCTCGGACGTACACGGGAACATCGTCGCGCTGGACGCCGTGTTGTCGGACATGCCGGAGGTCGACGAACTCGTCTGCGCGGGCGACGTCGTCGGGTACAATCCCTGGCCGGGCGAATGCGTCGATCGAATCCGGGACGCCGACATCCCGACCGTCGAGGGCAATCACGACCGGGCAGTCGTCACCGGCAAGTACCCCGGTTTCAACGACATGGCCGCCGCAGGCGTCGAGTACGCGCGCGAGCACCTGACGGAGGAACAGATCGAGTGGCTGGCGGAGTTGCCAACCGAGCGGACACTGTTCGACGGCCGCGTGAAGATCGTCCACGGCCACCCGGACGATCCGGACCACTACACTCGCCCCTCGGAGTTCAGTCCCGAGTTGCTCGGCGACGAGGACGTGCTGATCATGGGACACACCCACGTCCAGCACCACGAGATCTACGACGAGGGGATCGTTCTCAACCCCGGCAGCGTCGGCCAGCCGCGCGATCGGGATCACCGGGCAGCCTACAGCGTCATCGATCCCGACGCCCGGACCGTCGCGGAACACCGCGTCGAGTACGACACCGACGCCGTCGTCCACGAGGTCGTCGACGCGGGCCTCCCTCAGCAGATCGGATTCCGACTGACACAGGGGAGATAGTGGCGACGTGAGGCGAACGTGCGTTCAGGAAATGTAAAGCGGCTTCTCGTTCGGCGTCAGTTCTGGCTCTCGACCCGTGCCACCGCAGGTCGAGCAGATGCTGCCAGCTTGTCTCCCTGTACCCCCGCAGTCCGGACACTCCGTAGTATTTCGGACCATCGTTTGTATGTTAGACAGTATCACGCAAAAATGTTTGCTAGTGACCTGTGTCTAGTCGAGCCAGTACGCGGGAAAGCAGGCGTGAAACGACCGAACAGGTTTTTGCACTCGCCCACCGAATGGGGGGCGTGTACCGCGCTCGCGACGCCGTCGAGAACGAGGAGTGGATCGCCGCCATCGAGGAGGCGAGCGAGCGCCTCGAGCTGGGGACCGAAGCGCGCTCGCGAGCGGTCGACCTGTTCTTGACGAACGCGCCCGAGTCAGCCCGCTCGAAGCGAGCCGTGCTCGCCGCGAGCGTCTACGTGAGCGCGCTTACGACCGGCGAGCAGCGCTCTCAGAATGCGGTCGCAGACGCGACCGGGGTCTCGCGACTGGCGATTCAGAACCGGTGGAAGGACATCCTCGAATCCGCCGGGTTCGACGCGCCCGAGTGGTGATCACTCTTCGATGGGCTTGCGTCCCTCGCGCTCGGGTGTGAGATTCCCGTGTTCGTCGATCTCGCCGCTGACGATCCGCGTGCTCGAGATGATGTCGCCGTCTTCGGCGAGCACGTGATCGACGACCTCGATGTCGAGCGGGTCGTGACCGTTCTCCCGGCGGATCTCGTTGATCCGGCGGCCACCGGTCTCGGTCTCGGGCGAGACGACGAGTACGTCGAACTGCGGTTCCGTCGCGATGCCCGTCGGCTCGGTCAGCTTCCTGATCTCGAACTCACGGACGTACTCCTCGGCGTACGACCCCAGTTCCCGTTCGAGATCGCGTCTGCGCTGCTCGTAGCTGCGGACGTGGCGGTCCTCCTGGCGGGTACGCGGGGCCAGTTCGTCGCTGGTGAGGCCGACCGTGACGTCGCCCAGTTCGAACGCGCGCTCGAACAGTGCCCGGTGGCCGTCGTGGATCGGATCGAACGTCCCGCCCAGCGCGACCTTCATATCACGGTCCAGGTTTGCTCCCGGTAAAGTGGCTTCGCTTCTGTCGGTCTGACTAGATCGTCGATCATGAGGGATCCGGAACCCGGAGACGCTCGTCCGCGGATCGTCGGGCAACCGTTTTCTCGCTCGAACCCGGACTGGAGATGATGACGACGCTCGACCGCGATGCTGCCCTCGACCGCGCCGAAGCCATCGTCGAGACGGTCGCGACCGAAATCATGCCGGTCCCCGTCCGGGAAGTGTGGGTCTACGGCGACGTCGCCCTCGGAATGGATCCGGTCGATCGGCTGAACGTCTACGTGACCAAGGACCTCCTGTTCGGGCGCGACGAGGCGGCCGCCGAGCGCTTCCGGGAGACACACGGCGTCGAGGGAGTCGGCCAGACGGTCCGGGCAGAGTGGGCACAGCAGTATCCCGAGTACGTCCGCGCCAATCAGAGCGGTCACGTCGCACCCGAGCAGTGTCTCGCCGCACACCTGCTCGAACCGGACGAACCCGTTCATCTGGAAGTCTGCAACGCCTCCTTCGAGGACAACGTCACCCAGCGTCTCGAGGGGGCGCGGGCCCGCGGCAACTACGAACAGCTACTCGATCCCCGCGGCGTCTGTCTGTGGCTCGGCGACGGCGAGGACAGCGGCCGCCGCAGCGACGACGCCGTCGAGAAGCTCCGGGACGGATCGCTCGCCTTCCCCACGCTCGCGGACGCGCTGTCGATGCTCGGAATGGACGACGACGAGGCGCGCGAGGCAGCCGACGCCGTCGAGGCGTATCGCGACCGCCAGGACGGCCGCTCGGTTCGCGGTGACGTCGTATGACATCCTCCGCGCCGTAAACGGCGCGGTTTCCTCCGTGGGAGTCTCAGCCGGTCTAAGACTCGCCGGAAGCAACATTCCCGTCACGGTGGACGGTACTCGGGTCTGTGCGCTGTTCTTTGGGATTTGAAGAAGCGTCTGTGGTTGAACGCCATTGATGATTGTCCCACTCGAACCGCACGGGCCGTGCCATCGGCCTGACTGCTTGCTCTGTGTGCCGCTTCAGGAACGTCTCTGAGGCTGTAAGGTCGGCGTGCCCCTCGAACCCACACGGACAGGTGAGCGTGTCTTGGTGGCGTGTCGTCCGGTCGGTTGAACCGCATTGTGGGCACTCTTGGCTGGTCCACGCCTCTGACCGGACTTCGACCGAGATCCCGTATTCTTCGGCGGTACACGCCAGTCGTTCGGTGAATTGCTTGAACGCCCAGAAGTTGTGGGTCTTGGCGTTCGTCTTGACCGACCAGTGGGTTTCGAGTATGTCGGTCAAGCCACCGATGTACACCGTGTCCACGCCCTCGGCGTACAGTCGTTCCAGCAGGTCACGACACAGTGCTTCTTGGGCGTGGTCGCGGCGACGAGTCCGTTTCCGGTACAGCCGCCGGATGCGCTCGCTACTGTATCGGCCTTCCCGTAGTTTGGACTGCAACCGGGCGATTTCTCGTGTCGTGTCACGGAACCGCTGGAACAACTCCCGGCCCTCGTACAGATATTGCTCGCCGGTCGTCGTGGTACAGGCAACGAGATTGTTTGCACCAATGTCCAGAGCGGCCTTGTGGTCGGCCAGTGGAGTGCCCCGTGCATCGTCAGAAACAGTTACGGGTTGCGAAGCTCGGAAGGTGCTATCAGTCTCGTCGTACCACAGTTCTAACCGGCTCTGGTCCGTGTAGTCGGGCCAGTTCGGATCGCCAGCAATTTCCAGTCGGAGACGGCTTTTCGGGCTGTTGTGTCTGTCTCGGAGTTCTTTGCCGACGACCATCTCAAGTCGGGAGCGGTCGCACGGCGAACGTGTTGGTACGCTTCATCCAAAGTATAATGAGTCCTAATATCCAATAAGTCTACCGATGAGGCCAAACATCGACATTGACTGGGCAATCCACGGACAAATCAAAGACTACGCAGAAGCGAACGACATGAACCTCTCGGAAGCCTATGCAGAGGTTTTAGAAGCGGGACTCGACACGTTGGAGACTCACGACCAGCAGTAACGCGGCGGTTTTTCACCAGAGCTTACGCGATTCACTCCCGCCCTGCTCAGTCCTCGGTTCCGACTGAGCGTCGGAACGCTCGTCCTTCGCGGGAAGGGTGGGATTCTCTCGCTGATTCAAGATAGAGACAGCATCACTTCGCCACTCGCGCGAACACGTTCCCGAGCGTGAAATAGATCGGCCGAAGCAGGTAGTTAAACAGTCCAAGCAGGCCGACGACGGCACCCAGCGTCTGCAGTTCCGCGGAGGTCGCACCGGCGAACGCGACGAGCACGAGCGTGGCCGCTGCCGCTCCGGCCCAGACGGTTTCGAAGTGCAAGCGCAGCCACGGTACTGGGGCGAGCGCGCCGATCTCCTCGCGAGCGAGGAAGGCCAGTACGGTCACGCCCAGCGTCACGGCCGCGAGCGCCAGCGACGCACCGAGCCCGGCGAACGCGGGCGCGAGCAGCACGCCAGCGGCGACGAGCGCTGTCGACGTGATGGCGCCGGTCACGCGCTCGATTCGATCGTGCATGCCAGGGCGTTGTTCGGACGGGGCGAAACACGTTTCGGTCCACGCTGTTCGTTGTGGTGGTTGCGCCCGGCCGACCCCCGTCGTATTTGTTCTCGACGCTCCCACAGGGAGACGTGCACGAACGGGCAACGCGAGCACTTTCGGTCGGACGAACGCTGCTGGCGGTCGTCAGACGGTCGCCGCTGACGCTGCTAGCTGCGGCGATCGCCTACTACGCGTTCGTATCGCTGCTGCCGCTGTCGCTGCTGGCGCTGTCGGTCGCCTCGACGCTCGGCGGGGACGCACTGGCGGAGACGGTCATCCGGCAGCTGAGCGGCACACTGACCCCAAGCGGTGAGGAACTCGTGCGATCAGCGCTGACGACCGCCCAGGGGCGCGGCGGCGCAACCGCGATCGGGCTCGCCGTCCTGCTGTGGGGCGGACTCAAGCTCTTTCGGGGACTGGACGTCGCGTTCTCGATGATCTACGACACGCACCGGGAGGTGACGCTGTTCACGCAGTTCCGAAACGCCATCACGGCACTGTTCGCGGTCGGCGTCGCCATCGGCGCGGTCGTGCTCGCGGCCGCACTCGCCGGGCTTGTCGGTCTCTCGTCCGCGGGCGTGCCGACAGCGATCGGGCTGCCGATCGTCCTGACGGTCGCGTTCCTGCCGCTATACGTGATCTTCCCGGACGTCGACGTGCGCGTCCGTGACGCGCTACCCGGTGCAGCGTTTGCGGCTGTGGGCTGGACCGTACTCAGTGCCCTGTTTCAGGTATACGCCGCCAGTGCGGGCGGGTCGGCGCTGTACGGCGTCCTCGGAGCGGTCCTGTTGCTCGTGACGTGGTTCTACATTGGGGGTATCCTCCTCCTTCTGGGGGCGGTTCTCAACGGCGTCCTCGCCGGCGACGTGGCCGTCGGAGACCGGCAACTACAACAGGGTGCGCATCGAGACACCGAACAACGAATGAGCGACTCGGGGGCCGACGACGCTGACGGTGGCACCGGCGAGGCCCGACAGCGGGAAGAAATCGCTGACCTGCGGGCCGAGATCGACGAGCTGCAGACCCGGATCGACGAGCGGACGCTCCACCGCGACGAGATCGAACGGGACCTCAAACGGTACGTTCGCAAGCGCGTCCGCCGGGGCCACGCCACCGGCTGGGGTCCGTACCTCGTGCTGCTGTACGGAACCGTGATGACGCTCGGGGCCTTCTACTTCCTGTCGGGCTGGGTCGCGTTCCTCTCGATGATCGTGATCTGGCTGTCGACACTGGGACTGTACGTGCTGATGACCCTCGTCGGCGTGACTGTCAACGCCGTCGGCGTCCCCGGAAAACTACTTGACAAGGTTCGTGACTTCCGGCGGTAACGATGCGCGGGCTCGGCGTCCAGTCGTGGCTGCGTGAGCTTCCCGACGCGGTCATCGTTCTCTTCTCGCTCGTGACCCAGCTCGGTGACGTGTGGTTTCTCCTGCTGATCGTGACAGTCACCTACTGGGTCGGACCCCAGTTACCTCGCGTCGACGAGGCGATCGACCGTCGACGTGCTGCGGTCGTCCTCGGTACGGTACTCGCCGGCCTCGTCGTCGTGACAGTCGCCAAAGAGTTGTTCGGGCTTCCCCGGCCGCCAGGGGCGGGCGAGGCTCCGCAGACTGGTCTGGTTCCGGCCGGCCTGTGGCCGCTGTACGAGTGGTTTTCGACCGGATCGGGACACGGATTTCCGAGCGGGCACGCCATCGGCTCGACGGTCGCGTTCGGTGGGCTGGCCTGGGCGCTTCGCACCGGGCGGCCGCGAACACGAGTAGCGATCGCCACCGGACTCGTCGTGGTCGTCTCGATCTCGCGGCTCGTGCTCGGCCTGCATTACCTGGTGGACGTGCTCGCCGGGATCGGAGTGGGTCTGGTCGTACTCGCCATCGCGATCGCCCTACAGGAGCCCGAGCGGGTGTTTGCACTCGGTGCGGTCGTCGGCGCCGTCGGGCTGATGATCGTCGGCCCGATCACCGATCTCGTGTTGCTCACCGGCGTCGCCGCGGGCGCGGCCCTCGGCTGGTACGTCTTTGCGGACGGGCTCGTTCGTTCACCGACGCGGCGGGCGGCCGCCGCGACCGTCGTGAGCGGTGTGGTCGTCGCCGGACCGCTACTCCTCCTCGGTGAGGTCGTTTCGCTGTCGCCGGAAGCCGCCGGGCCGATCGCGTTCGTGGGCGGACTTGCGGTCGTCGCGATGCCGCTGGTCGGTGAGCGCGTCGAGAAAGAAATACGGCGGCAGAACGACGCGTAGCGTCCGTCTAGAACTTCTCGAGGTAGCGGTCGAGTTCCCAGTCGGAGACGTCCACCAGGTAGTCCTGGAACTCCGAGCGCTTGGCCTCGACGAACTTCTCTGCGATGTGCGGGCCGAGCGCGTCGAGAACGACCTCGTCGTCCTCGAGCTCGTCGACCGCCTCGCCGAGGTTGGTCGGCAGCGTGCTGATGCCGTATTCCTCGCGTTTCTGCTCGTCGAACTCGTAGATGTTCTCCCGGACCGGATCGGGGCATTCGAGATCGTTCTCGATCCCGTCGAGCCCGGCGTGGATGAGCGCCGCGAACGCGAGATAGGGGTTGCACGACGGATCGGGGAAGCGCGCCTCGATCCGGCTGGCAGCCGGGACGCGGGCGGCAGGTTTGCGGATCAGCGCCGAACGGTTTCGGTCGCTCCAGGCGACGTAGACCGGCGCCTCGTAGCCCGGCACCAGGCGCTTGTAGCTGTTGACCGTCGGGTTCGTGACGGCGGCGAGTGCGGGCGCGTGCTCGAGGACGCCGGCGATGAAGCTGTGAGCCGTCTCGCTGAGGTTGAACTCGTCGTCCTCGTCGTGGAAGGCGTTCTCTCCGTCTTCGAACAGCGAGATGTGGGTGTGCATACCCGAGCCGTTGATCCGCGGGATCGGCTTGGGCATGAAGGTCGCGTGCAGGTCGTGTTCCGCGGCGATCGCGCGAACGACGGCACGGAAGGTCGCGACGTTGTCGGCGGTCGACAGCGCGTCGTCGTAGGTGAAGTTAATCTCGTGTTGCCCTTCGGCGACTTCGTGGTGGCTGGCCTCGATGTCGAAGTCCATCTCCTCCAGTCCGTAAATGATGTCACGGCGGACGTCACTCGCGAGGTCTTTGGGTGCGAGGTCGAAGTACCCCCCGGCGTCGTTGGTCTCGGTCGTCGCACGCCCCTTCTCGTCTTCCTCGAACAGGAAGAACTCCGGTTCGGGTGCGGCGTTGACGGTGTAGCCCATCTCCGCGGCGCGGTCCAGCGCGTCTTTCAGCACGCCACGCGGGTCTCCGACGAACGGTTCGTCCGTCGAGGTGTCGTGGACGTCACAGATGAGCCGCGCGCTGTTGCCGCCGTCGATCTCGTCGCGACTCCGCCACGGCAAGATCGCAAACGTCGATGGATCCGGAACCAGCCGCATGTCCGACTCCTGGATCCGCACGTAGCCTTCGATCGATGAGCCATCGAAGTAGATCCCCTCCGTGAACGCCTTCTCGGCCTGGTCGGCCGGGACCGAGACGTTCTTCACTGTCCCCAGAATGTCCGTGAACTGTAGCCGCAGGAAATCTACGTTCTTCTCCTCGATTTCCTCGAGGACCGCCTGTTCCTCCGTCGAGAGTTCGCCTGTCATTGTAATCGACAGGTGTGAAATATGGTGCTGCCATAAAAACCCTGCTGCTTTGCGCAATTCTGGTCGAACCCCGAGACAGAAATGTATGTTCGTAAAATTCTAATGGGTCGGTTGCGAGGGAAGCTAGTATGACGTACGAAAATCTGGATCGTAAGTTAGTGAATGCGCTTCTGGGGGACGGGCGGGCCAGTCTCCGGAGTCTCGCTGACGATATGGACGTGTCGGTGACGACCGTCTCGAACCATCTCTCGACGCTCGAAGACGAGGGGATCATCCAGGGGTACACGCCGAAAGTCGATTACGACAAACTCGGCTACGACGTGACAGCGATTGTCCAGCTGAAGGTCGAAGGGAGTGCGCTTCCGGACGTGACCGAGACGCTTCGCCAGCACGATCAGATGATGAGCGTTTACGAGGTCACCGGCGATTACGACGTCATCGCCGTCGGGAAGTTCCTCGATACCGACGACATGAACAGCCAGATCAAGGGGTTGCTGACCGATCCCGAGATCAACGAATCGAACACGAGCGTCGTTCTCAACGCCGCAAAAGAGCACGAGCAGTTCGATCTGGACGTCGAGTGACCGGCGTTTCGATACGGACAGATCGACGCCCGTGATCCAGTCCGTCCGACAGATGCTACCCGGCCGACAGAAGGGGGAACCTTCATTGTCGTTGGCGAACCACACCGTGGTATGTTGCCCGGGGCCGACGGGGGCGTCGTCTCTCAGATCGACGCTGTCGTATCCCTGCTCGGGGAACGACCGGCGATAGCAGTCGGTGCTGTTTTCGTCGTCCTCGTGCTCGTGGCCGTCGGATGGTGGCTGTTCTCCAGGTGGCGGCGCTCGCCTGCAGCGCGCTTTCGGGGCGTGCTGAAAGACCAGGACGAGGTCGCGATACTGCTCCATCCCAATCCCGATCCGGACGCGATGGCTTCTGCCATGGGCGTCCAGTCGCTCGCGGACGCCATCGAAACCGACGCGTCGATCCAGTACCCGGGCCAGATTCGTCGCCAGGAGAACCGCGCGTTCCAGACCGTACTCGACCAGGACTTCGAGCGGATCGAGACGGCCGGCGATCTCGAAGCGGAGACGGTCGTGCTGGTCGATCACAACGAACCACGGGGGTTCCCGGGTGCGGACGGGATCGACCCGATCGCAGTCGTCGACCACCACCCAGGGGAGGGGACAGGGGAGACGTTCACTGACGTCCGCCCCGAGTACGGCGCGTGTGCGACGATCGTCACCGAGTATCTCGATGATCTGGGGTGGGATCCGACGGACATGGACGATGGACCAACGGTTCCGGACGAACTCGCGACTGGACTGCTGTACGGGATCCAGTCGGATACCAAGCACCTGACGAAGGGGTGTTCGCCGGCGGAGTTCGACGCCGCCGGGTTCCTGTACCGGGGCGTCGACGAGGAACTGCTCGACCGGGTCGCCAATCCCGAGGTCGACGCCGAGGTACTCGAAGTCAAAGCGCGAGCGATCACCAGCCGTGACGTCCGCAACGCCTTCGCCGTCAGCGACGTCGAGGATGTGGGGAACGTGGACGCGATCCCACAGGCGGCCGAGGAACTGCTCCGGCTGGAGGGCGTGACGGCGATCGTCGTCTTCGGCCGACGCGACGGCACGTTGCACCTCTCGGGACGCTCCCGTGACGACCGCGTGCACATGGGCAAGGCGCTGAAAGCCGCAGTCGAGGACATCCCGATGGCCGAGGCCGGCGGCCACGCCCGCATGGGCGGCGGACAGCTCTCGATCGAACACATGGAGGGGCTCGGCCCCGGCGATGGTCTCACTGTTGCGGAGTTTCGCGACCGGCTGTTCGAGGCGATGACCGGCGAGTTGCAGTGAGCACACGGGAGGACGACACGCACCTGACCGGGAGTAAACCACCGCGCGGCTTTTGCGCGTGCCGCCCCAACCCCGTCCATGGCGACCTACGAGGGGACCTGGGCCTATCGCGACCGCTTCCACGAGAGCTTCGCCCGGACGTACTTCCGGCCGTTCGGCGACCTGGCACTGTCGAGTATCGGCGTCGGCACGTACCTCGGTGACCCGACTGACGAGGCCGATTCGGCCTACCGGGAGGCGATCGTCGCGGCCCTGGAATCGGGGATCAACGTCCTCGACACGGCGATCAACTACCGCCACCAGCGCAGCGAGCGCGTCGTTGGCGCGGCGATCGGCGACAGCGAAATCGACCGCGAGAACGTCTTCCTCGCGACCAAGGGCGGCTTTCTGCCGTTCGACGGCGAGCGGCCCGACGACCCCAGTCGATACATCTACCGGGAGTTCGTCGAACCCGGGATCGTCGACCGCGAGGACCTGGCGGCCGGCCAACACTGCATCGCACCGGAGTTCATCGACGATCAGCTCGACCGATCCCTGTCGAATCTCGGTGTGGATCGGGTCGACCTCTACTACGTGCACAACCCCGAGACGCAACTGCAGGCTCGATCGCGGGCGGACGTCTACGATGGGCTCGAAGCAACCTTCGAACTCCTCGAACGGCGGGTCGAAGACGACGACATCGGTGCGTACGGCGTCGCGACCTGGGACGCCTTCCGGGTCGGAGACGAGGGGAGCCACCTCTCGCTGCCCGAGGTGATCGATCGTGCCGAGCGTGCGGCCGAGGCGGTCGGCCACGGGAGCAGTCACTTCGAGGCGATCCAGTTGCCGTTCAACGTGTACATGGCCGACGCGTTCACGGCGGCCGTCCACGACGGCCGGAGCGCACTGGAGATTGCCCACGAGGCAGACGTGGACGTCTTCACCAGTGCGAGTCTCATGCAGGGGAAGCTAGCCCGGGAGATGCCCGATCGGGTCGAGGCCGAACTCGACGGCGAGACCCGCGCCCAGCGAGCGATCAACTTCGCACGGAGCGCCCCCGCCGTGACGAGCGCGCTGGTCGGGATGGGGTCGCCCGATCACGTCGAAGAGAACGTCGCGGCAGGCACCTACGAACCGATGGGCGCGAGCGCGTTCGACGCGATCTTCGAGTGATCGATCACCCGACTTCTTTCCACTCCGCACCACACTCCGGACAGACCCGGACAGTGCCGATCTCGTCGGGGTCGTTCTCGGATTTGAGCGCCTCGTCGCAGTTGGTACAGAGAAGCCGTTCGTAGGTGTCTTTCTCGATGTCGCCCGACCGGATCCCTTTCCTGACAGATTCCATACTGAGAGGTATGCGAGCAACTCTCAAAAAGCTCGGGGCGGCGTGAGAGTCGTCGAGCGCGGCTTCGCAAGCTTTGACACCACCCCGCTCGAAGCCCGATTGTGACACGACGTCGGGTGTTCGGCTCGCTTTGTACGCTGGTCTTCCTCGTCAATCTCGCCCGCGTGGTGTTCGCGCCGCTGGTCGAGCCCCTCCAGGCGGCGTTCATCACGACCAACGCGACGATCGGGCTGACCGTGACCCTGGCGTGGCTCGGCAGTGCACTCCCGCGGATCCCGACGGGCTACCTGCTGACGCGCGTCCCGCGCCACTACGTCGTCGGTGCGACCGGGCTGATCCTGGCCGCCGCCTCGGCGTTTATCGCCGCAGCCGGCAGCGTCACCGAAGTGATGGTCGGCGCGTTCCTGATGGGGATCGCAAGCGGCGCGTACTTCATCGCGGCCAACCCGCTGGTGAGCGAGCTGTTCCCCCATCGGGTCGGCACGGCACTCGGCATCCACGGCATGGCGAGTCAGATCGGCGCGGCCGTGGCCTCGCTGCTCGTCTCGGTCGCGCTGTTCGTCGGCGACTGGCGGACGACCTTCCACGCCATCGGGGTAGCGGCCCTGCTCTCGACGGTCGGCTTCACGATCGCTACCCGGCGGACGCCGCTCCCCGAGGCGGGCACTGCGGATCGAGATCTGCTCGCGGCCGTCCGCCACCAGTGGCGGATCGTCCTCGCTGGCGTGGTCGTCATCAGCGCCAGCGGGTTCGTCTGGCAGGGCGTGTTCAACTTCCTCGACAGTTATCTGCGCACCCGCGGCTTTTCGGGCAGTGACGCGCGGCTGCTGCTGACTGGCGTGTTCGCGGCCGGCGTCCCGGCGTTCGCGGTGACGGGCTGGCTGGCCGACCGCGTCCCGCTCGTCCCCCTCTTGCTGTCGATCCTGGCCGGCTTCGCGATCTGCGTGTTCGCGCTGACGCTGCCGTTCGGCACGGCCTGGATCGTCACGGTCGCGCTGCTGATGGGCTACGTGATTCACAGTCTGTTCCCGGCGATGGATACCTATCTGCTGGGCTCGCTGCCGGATCGCCACCGTGCAAGCGCCTACGCCGTCTACAGCGGCACGATGATGCTGGTGCAGGCGACCGGCAGTTGGGCCGTCGGGCTGTTGACCGACGCCGGCTTCTCGTTCCCCTCGATCTACCGATCCTTTGCCGTCGGGCTGGCCGTCGTCCTCCTCGGTCTCGTCGTCACCTACCGGGCAGGCCGGCTGCCGACCGGGGCACGATCGTGACGGAAAGCTGATTCGATGGGCAACGCGGGATAGCAGGCGAGTGTTTATCCTCGCGGCGTCCCCAGTTGTGTGCGATGGAGTACGTCCAGGAGCGCGTCACGACACTCCACGATTTCGGTGGGGCCGATCCGGACGCACCGACCGATCGAGCGACGGTCGTCGTTCCGATGACCGAGCGCGATCACGCCAGCCTCGCGGCCGAACGGGTGTTCTCGACGCTGGAAGCCGTCTCGCCCGGTCGCGTGCTCGTCGCCCTCCGTGCCGGTCCGGATCGCGTGAGCGAGGTGCACGCGTGGCTTGAGACGTTCGACCTGCCACTTGTGATCCTGTGGTGTGATTCGCCGCCGCTGACAGAGGCGCTCGCGGCCGCAGACCTGAACGGCCGGCGCGGCAAAGGCCGGGACGTCTGGCTGGCGCTCGGTGTCGCCGCCGCGGACAGCGAGTTCGTCGTCGTTCACGACGCCGACGCGAAAAGCTATGCGCCAACCCACGTCCCGCGACTGCTCTTTCCGCTGGCCCACGGGTTCGCGTTCTCGAAGGGGTACTACGCTCGCGTCGAAAATGACCACCTGTACGGCCGGCTTAACCGCCTGTTCTACGTGCCGCTCGTCCGCGCGCTCGAAGACGCTCACGACGCGCCGATCCTCTCGTATCTGGCTGCGTTCCGGTACGCTCTGGCCGGCGAATTCGCGATGACTGCCGACCTCGCCCGCCGCGTCCGCGTGCCCCGCACCTGGGGGCTCGAAGTCGGGACGCTCGGCGGCGCCTTCGAGGACGCTGGGTTCGAAGACACAGCGCAGGTCGATCTCGGCCAGCACGAGCACGATCACCGCTCGGTCAGCGGCCCCGACGGTCTGGGCGAGATGTGTCAGTCCGTCGGCCGGGCCCTGTGGTGGGTGCTCGAAGACGCCGGCGTCGAGCCCGACTTCGAGACGCTCCCGGACAGATATCGCGAGCGCGCCGCGACGCTGATCGAGCAGTACGCGGCCGACGCGGCGTTCAACGGACTGGCCTACGACCGGAGCGACGAGCGCGAACAGGTCACAGCCTACGCCGAGACGATTACGCCGCCGGACGACGATACGCGGCTACCGGCCTGGACGGACGCGCCGATCTCGCCAGAGACCGTCCGCGAGCGCTCGCGAGAGGGGCTGGACGCCATCGACTAACCTGGCAGTTCGAACGCCAGCCTGTCCCCCGTTTCGACGCCCCGATCGGTCGTCCACCCGTACGTGACTTCGAGGACGTACTGCCCACGACCGGGGTAACGCTGATCGTTGCCGTCGCCGTGATCGGGCGCGGGCGCGTGATGGATCGTCGTGATCCTCCCCTCGCCGTCGGCGTAGACGATGTCGATACCGAAGTCCATCCGGCGCATGACGAACGACCGATCGTCGATTGACTCGAAGACGAACAGCATACCGCGGTCGTCCGGCAGGTGTTCGGTATCGCTGAGGCCCAGATATCGCAGTTCCGGGGTGTCCGCGATCGCTGCTGTCACCGTTCCGAGGGTCTCCCCGTCCGCTGTCAGCGCACGGACCGTCGTCGTCTCGTAGTATTCGTGGATCGTCGACTGGCCGGTCGTCGGACTGGCGTCGCTGCCGCTCATCGGTCGGTTCGCCGTCGATTCCGCGTCCGTTCGCTCGGACCCACGGCCAGCACAGCCTGCCAGCACTGCGACGCCGGCCACCACTCCCCGGAGATACGTCCGGCGATCCATAGACCACGTTCGACCGCCATCGTCAAGACAGCGGCGGTCACTCTATGACGCATGGAGTTCACGCCGGACGAACTCGCCGGGATCGTCGACCTGTTCGGCGCGGTCGATCGGTCGACGCTCCGGCAGGCCTGTGTCGAACTCGCGTACAAGCATGGCGAGGACCGCGAGCCCGCGAGTTTCGACGACGCCATCGACGCGGCGATCGCCGAGTACCACCTGCTGGCACTGGACGACGGCGATCTGCTGGTCCCGGGACCCGTCGCCTTTCCAGAACTGCCAGAGGGTGCGACCGATCTCCCGCACATCCTCGACGCCGAGTCGCGGACGATCGATCGGGACCGCCTGGCTGTGGCGGCACAGGAACGGTTCCGGGCCGACGCTGCCGCGGCCGTCGAGACCGGCGATCGCGAGCGGATCGAGCGCCTGCTTGACGTCAGCTACGAACTGGAGGTCTGGGCGCCGGTCGAACTCGACGAGGCGCGCCGCCGGCTGGACGACGCACTCGACGGGTGACGTCGCGGTTCCGGGGGTCGCCGGGTGAGTTATTAGCGCTCGCGTGTGAGTACAGGTATGGACCTGGGGCCGATCCGAGAGTACGAACCCGTCGAGATCGGCGGCGACGTCCAGGAGGCGTCGGTGTTGCTCCCGGTAATCGATCGGCCGGCGGGCCCGCACTTGCTGTTCACCAAACGTGCCGAGCACCTCGAAGACCATCCCGGGCAGATGAGTTTTCCCGGCGGTGGGCGCGAACCGGAAGACGCCGATCGCGTCGAGACAGCCCTGCGGGAGGCCAACGAGGAAATCGGGCTCCGGCCGGAGGAGGCCCGGCTCCACGGGCGACTGGACGACTTCCAGACGGTCTCGGAGTACGTCGTCCGGCCGTTCGTCGGGACGATCCCCGACCGATCGTACACGCCAAACGACGGCGAGGTGGCCGAGATTACGGTCCTCGCACTCTCGGAGCTGATCGATCACAGCAACTACGACAGCGAGTGTCGCGACCACCCACGATACGGCGAGATCCAGCTGCACTTCTTCGACGTCGACGGCTATACTGTCTGGGGTGCGACGGCGAACATACTCGTGCAGTTCCTCGAACTCGCAACTGACTGGAGTCCCCCATCAGAACCTGACTGCGCCACCGGCCACGGCACCGACCTGCCGACGTGACCGCAGGCCCGGTACCGCTACTCCTCGTCGGTTTCGGATTCGGTTTCTTCGTCAGCCTCGGTTTCCTCTCCAGTCTCGGATTCGGTTTCTTCGTCGGCCTCGACGTCGGGTTCTTCCTCACCTTTCGGGACCGTGACGCGGAGCGTCCCGTTGTCGTGCAGCGTCGCGGTCGCAGCCTCGGGTTCAATCGCCGCGTCTTCGGGCAGCGTCACGGCGCCGTCGAGTGACAGCCCTCGACCGGGCAGGACCATCTCGAAGCCCTCGTAGACGTCCCGGAACCGGTCGATTCGAACCTCGACTGTCCGGCCGCTCAGGCGAACCTGCATGTCGCTGCTAGTCGCGCCCGGCGCGTCAAACACAGCCAGATACGCCTCGTCGCTCTCCAGCAGATCCACCGGGAGGGGCGTCTGTTCCTGCGCCCGTCCCATGGCCCGGCCGACGCTCTCGAGCACGGCGTTGCTAATCGTCTTCCCCACGTCGCGGAGCGAGGTCATACGCCCGCTTGGGGCGGTAGCGTCTTAGGGGTTATGTCCTCGCTGGGACGACAGGACTCGGCGGGATCAGCGCCGTCTCGAAGCCAGTTCGTCCGCGACTCCCGTGTACTCGGCGGGTGTCAGCGATTTCAACTCCTCGCGCACGTCTTCCGACACGTCCATGTCTTCGAATCGGTCCCGGAAGTCGGCCAGCGAGACGCGCTGGCCGCGAGTGAGTTCTTTCACTCGCTCGTACGCGTCGTCGTAGCCCTCCCGTCGGAGGATCGTCTGGACGGCCTCACCGATCACTTCGGGGTTAGCCTGCAGGTCCTCTGCCATGACGTCCTCGTTCGGCGTGACTTTCCCCAGGCCGGTCTGCAGTTTGTCGTACCCGATCAGGCAGTGCGCGAAAGCCGCGCCGACGTTGCGTTTGACCGTCGAGTCCGACAGGTCGCGCTGGAGCCGTGAGTGTGTGACGTAATCACCCAGGAACGTCAGGTCTGAGTTGGCCTTCGAGAGGTTCCCTTCGCTGTTCTCGAAGTCGATCGGGTTGACCTTGTGGGGCATCGTCGAGGAGCCGGTTTCGCCTTCGCGGGTCTGCTGGCCGAGATAGCGGTCGGAGACGTACAGCCACATGTCCCGATCGAGATCCAGCAGGACGTTGTTCGCGCCTCGCAACGCGTCGAACAGCGACTGGAGGTCGTCGCCGGGGTTGACCTGCGTCGTGAGCGGTTCGTGTGCCAGTCCCAGCGAGGCCACGAACGACTCGGCGAACGCGGGCCAGTCGACCTCGGGATAGGCAGCGTGATGGGCGGCGTAGGTCCCGGAGGCCCCCGCGAGTTTGCCCGAGAGTTCGTCGGTCGCACGCTCGATGCGGCCGATCGCTCGCCCCAGGCGAGAGGCGTAGACGGCCATCTCTTTCCCGAAGGTCGTCGGCGTCGCCGGCTGGCCGTGGGTGCGGGCGAGCATCGGGACCGACCGGTGTTCCTGTGCGAGTTCGACCAGCGCGTCGCTGACAGCCCGCAGTTCCGAGAGCAGGACGTCTTCGACAGCGGGTTTGAGCAGGAGCCGATACGCGAGGTTGTTGACGTCCTCGCTCGTCAGTCCGAAGTGGATCCAGTTTTCCACCGCCAGACCCTCGGGCAGCCCCTCGCGAATGAAGTACTCGACGGCCTTGACGTCGTGGTTGGTCGCTGGGTACTCTTTGTATCCCGTCGTCTCCAGTTGCTTGACGATCTCCGCGTCGCGCTCCTCGAACTCCTCGTAGAGCGCTCGCAACTGTGCGCGTTGCCCGTCGTCGATGACGAGCGGCGTGGCATCGAGATCGGCGAGCGCGATGAGGTATTCGACCTCGACCTCGACGCGAGCGCGGATGAGCGCCTGCTCGCTGGCGTACGGCACCAGCGGCTCGGTATACCTGGCATAACGGCCGTCGAGCGGCGACACGGCCTGGAGTGTGGACCGATCTGTCATGGCTGTGGATCCGCGGCAAGTCCGCAAAAGAGTGCCGAAGACGTGTCGCATCCGACCCGCACGATATACCTCGCGTCGATCGCGGCTCCGGGACGTATCACGATACTGTACCGCCCCTTCAAAACCCGGATAAAACCGGAAATTTTAACCACTATCTTGGTGCTATCAGCGAACGGATTCCATCATGGGTGTGGCCACGGGGGATCGTTCCGGATGGGGTACCGAGGTACGACCTGTGTCGTGGCCGGTCGTGATGGTCGGAGACACATGTATCGAGGATCTCTCTCGACAGCGGACGGTCGTATCGACACCTGCCCCGAGTGTGGTGGTCGAATCGTTGCCCGGTCCGAACTCGTGTGTCGCGATTGTGGGCTCGTGCTCGGGTCCTTGCCGCCGGATTTCCGTCCACGACGGCGGCGGTCGCGAGCGCGCGACGGCGGCCGTGCCACGGGTGCGCCGCTGAGTCCGACACGTCCGAACCGTTGCCTCTCCTCGTACGTGGGACGGCGACGGGACGCACGCGGGAATCGCGTCTCGAGTCGGACACAGCGGCGTCTGCACAGACAGCGAACACAGCAGCGACGGGCCGCACGGGCGGCGAACAAGCAGACCCTGCAGCCGGGACTTTCAGAGATCGCTCGCGTGTGTGCCGTGCTCGAGGTCTCTGACAGTGTCCGTGCGAACGCGAGCGTGCTGTTCCGGCGCGCGCTCGCGGAGCATCTCCTGTATGGACGTGCCTACGAATCGATCGCCGGAGCGACAGTCTACCTCGGATCCCGACAGGCCCAGGTCGTGCGAACGCTCACCGAGGTCACGAACGCGAGCCGGTGTCCGAACAACAGCGTCGTGCGCGACGTTCGGTTCCTCCAGCGCGAACTGGAGATCGCCGTCGATTCGCTGTCGGCGACCGCGTACCTCCCGCGGCTGGGATCGACGCTCGGGCTGGACGAACGGATCGTCAGGCGGGCGCGACAGCTCCTCGAGGCCGCGATCGAGGAGAACCTCCATAGCGGGCGCGATCCGAAGGGCGTCGCTGCCGGCGCGTTATACACCGTCTCGCTGCTGGAGGAGTGCCGTGTCGACCTCCGGCAGACCGAGGTCGCGGCGGCGGCCGACGTCAGCCCGGAAACCGTCCGCGCACGGTTTTCCGAATTCGAGTCGCTCTGTCCGGACGCGATTCCGGGCGCGTCCACGGAGATGGAGCGTCCGGCCTCGCGCGCCGGAACGCGCCGGAACGGCAGCCGGCACGCGACCGGTGACGACTGATCGGGCCGGTCGAAGTGATCGACGCTACGCTTTTGCCGGATCCGATCGAACCCCGAACGACAGCAGGCCGCGCACGGCCGCAGACGGCGGCCGGTGGCCCGGAGTAACCATGACACAGGTCGAACGCGTCGCCTACGAAGGCTGGGAGCACTGTATTCGAATCGAAAACGGCCAGGTCGCGCTCGTCGTCACGACCGACGTCGGCCCCCGAATCGTCGATTTCCGCCGTACTGACGGGGAGAACGTGTTCTTCCTCGATGAGACCGCGACCGGGACGACCGGTGGCGATGAGTGGGAGCTGTACGGGGGCCACCGCCTGTGGCACGGGCCGGAATCCGACTCCCGGACATACCAGCCGGACAACGAACCGGTCGAAGCCGACCTGACAGACCAGGGGTGTCGGCTCGTCCAGCCGGTCGAAGACGAGACCGGGGTTCAGAAGACGATCGAAATCGAGATGGCCGACGACGGGCCGGCCGTCGAGATCACGCACGAACTGACCAACGAGGGCGTCTGGAGCGTCGAACTCGCGCCGTGGGCGATCTCGGTCTGCAAGCCCGGCGGGACGGCGGTCGTCCCCTTCCCGGACGGCGATCCCGACGAGTTGCTGCCCGACCGGTCGCTGGTGTTCTGGCCGCGCACCGACGTCAGCGACGAGCGCATCCACTACGTCGACGATCACGTGCTCGTCGAACAGGCCGACGGGCCGGAGTTCAAGATCGGTGCGAACGCACTCGACGGCTGGACCGCGTACGTCAACGACGGTCAGGCGTTCGTCAAGACCTTCGAGTACGACCCCGAGGCGACCTATCCCGATCGCGGGGCCTCCGTCGAGGTATTCATGCTGGATTTCATGCTCGAACTGGAGACGCTGGGGCCGCTCGTCGAACTCGCTCCCGGTGAAACCACGAGCCACACCGAGCGGTGGCACCTCTTCGAGGACGTCGCCGAACCCGAGGACGGAGCCGACGCCTCGTCGATCGCGCCAGAGTAACGGCGACGGAAACGCCCGGAGCGAAGACCCGTTACAGTTCTCGTGCGGCGTCGACCGCCGCCTCGATCTCGGGGGCGTCGAAGATGTCGCTGCCGACGTAGGCGTTCGTGCCGGCACAGTAGAGGTCCCGCGCGGTCTCGATCACGGCCGGATCGAGTGGCTCGGGCCCGCGGTCACACAGGGATTTCCAGTCGGCAACCCCGCGCGCGTCGGCCTCGGCTTTCGCCTCGCTGACGGCCTCGACCCACTCGGACTGGGTGCGCTTGTGATACTGGCGGAGCACCTCCTTGCTGACCTCCTGGCCGTCGTAAGAAAAGCGGTTCTCGTCGAAGGTGCCGACGACGTCGGCGACGTGGATCTCGCGTCCGTAGTAGAGACACTCGATCTTGCCGTCTTCGTGGACGAACCCGGCCCGCGCGGCCTGCTCGGTGAGGATGTAATTGACTGACAGCGCCAGCTCTTCCAGGCGGTCGATAGCGGCTGTCCCGGCGATCCGGTCGGCCTCCTCGCGGTCGAGATAGCGGTCCTGCTTTTCGTATTTCGTGGAGAACTCGACGACCGGTTCGGGGAGGTCGACCGGCTCGTCGGGCCACTCCGCGTAGTCCAGTCCGTGATCGGCCGGCTCCGAACGCTTGCGTAGCGACGAGCCGACGGGGACGGTGTTGCGGAAGACGATCTCCAGGGGAATCAGGTAGTTCTCGCCCGCGGCGTCGTGGTAGGCGTCGTAGTCGTAGTCGGTGCCGTCGTGGGGAAGCTCCGGCACTTGCGTCAGCGAGATCACCATCTCGCGTGGTGCGATCCCGGCGGCAAGCGCGTCGGCCAGATCGACCGTGACTCGCTCGCTGCCGGCCCCGATCGCCTCTCCCGGGACGGCGACGCCCTCGTAGTGTGTCGGGATGTGGTTCTGTTCGAGCACCTCGAAGTTGTACGCGCCCATCGTACACAGCGACGCGCCTTTCTGAGGGATCTCGTCGGGCATCTTGCCCCAGTCGAACACCGAGTAATCGTCGGTGAACACGAACGCGCCCCGGCCGAACTCCTCGGCGGTCGGCTCCTGATCGATCCGGAAATCTTTGACGCTGGTCATTGACGGCGTTTCCGTCCGGACCACCATAGGGTTTGACATCGGCTCGGGTAAAACATCCCAGATGGGACGCAGTCGATCAATCATGTACGAAAGGATCCTCTTTCCCTTCGACGGCAGTGACGGGGCGACCGAAGTACTCCACCACGCGGGCGAGCTCGCCCAGTGGACGGACGGATCGATCCGGCTGTTGTACGTCGCCGACACGAACGAAGTGAGCGTCACACGCGCCGACGGCGGAGTACTCGACGGGCTCATCGAGCAAGGCGAGCAGATCCTCGCGGAAGCAGGCGAGACCCTCGATACGCTCGGTGTTCGATACACTGCAGACGTCGTACAGGGGACGCCAGCGGAGACGATCGTCGAGTACGGCGAGGAGCACGACTTCGACGTGATCGTGATGCCGACCAGGGGGCGGCAGGGACTCTCGCGGTACTTGCTCGGCAGCGTCACCGAAAAGGTCGTCCGGCTCTCAGAGACGCCCGTGTTGACGGCTCGGATGGTCGCAGACGAGAAGTTCGTCGTGCCGTTCGAACAGATTCTCGTCCCGACAGACGGGAGCAAGGCGGCCGAGAGCGCGACCGAACACGCCGTCGAAGTGGCCGCGGCGATGGGCGCGGACGTTCACGCGCTGTCGGTCGTCGACACCGGCGCGTTCAGTCCCGACGTGCGCTCGGAGCGACTCGCCAACGCCGGTGAAACGCACGCCGCCGAGGTCGTCGACACCGTCGCAAACACCGCGAGGGAACGTGGTATCGACGGAGTCACCACGCACGTCGAGTCCGGATCTCCCGCGAAAAAGATCCACGAAATCGTCGATCGGGAGGGGATCGACGCCGTCGTGATGGGCACGACGGGCCGCCAGGGCGTCGAGCGGATCCTGCTTGGCAGCGTCGCCGAGAAGACCGTTCGATCGGTCCCCGTGCCGGTCATCACGGTGCGCAACGGGCCCCGAGTGATGCGATAAATCGCCCGGGGCTTTCGGCCGGGGATCTGATCGGCAGATAATTACAGCCGCCGTCCGATCACTGATCCGATGGCGACACTCGCAGTCGACGTGGTGATCATTCTCCTGACCACCGGCGTGATCTGGATCGGTAGCGGCTGGCTGGAAAACGCCAGCGAACGGCTCGCGACGTACTACGGACTGCCCGAAGTCGTCCAGGGATCGATCGTCACCGCGATCGGTTCGAGTTTCCCCGAGTTGGCGACGGTCGTCGTCGCAGCGATCACTGTCAACTCACTGGAGCTGGGTGTCGGCACGATCGTCGGGTCCGCAGTGTTCAACATCCTCGTGATCCCCGCACTCGCCGGGATCACCACCGCGGAGAAGATCGAGGCCAACCGGGCGCTGGTGTACAAGGAAGCGCTGTTCTACATGCTCGCCGTATCCGTGCTCGTCATCACGTTCGCGCTGGCGGTGATCTACTATCCCGTCGGCGGCGTCGAGTATCTCGCAGGGAACATCACCCGGCCGCTGGCGCTTGTCCCGCTCGGGATGTACGGGCTGTACGTATTCATCCAGTACCAGGACACCGCCGATCACGAGAGCGACGACGACGGGAGCGACATCGCGATCGGCCGCCAGTGGGGGTTGCTCGTCGCCGGCCTGGTCGCCATTTTGATCGCCGTCGAACGACTGGTTCACTCCGTCGACGTCATCGGCACGGCCCTGGGCGTCCCCGATTTCATCATGGGCGTGACGATCGCTGCCGCCGCGACGAGCCTGCCCGACGCGATGGTGAGCGTGCGGGCTGCAAGTGAGGAGCGCGGGATCGCGTCGCTCGCGAACGTACTCGGGTCGAACACGTTCGATCTGCTGGTCGCGATCCCGATCGGGGTGATGCTCGTCGGCAGCACGCCGATCAACTTCTCGATGGCGATTCCGATGTTCGCCGTGCTCACGCTGTCGACAGTCTTGCTGTTTACCGCGCTCCGGACGGACCTGGCGCTCTCGGTGATCGAATCGTACGGCCTGCTGGCCGCGTACGCGCTGTTCGTCGTCTGGGTCGTCCTCGAAGCGCTCGACGTCGCGGTCGATCTCCTCCCGACGTGAGACGGCCGGCTGTAACGCCGACGGTCAGGCGATCGTCTCCTCGGCCTCGACTGCCGGTTCGTCGATGTAGCGCTCTTTCCAGGTGCCCCGGAGGAACCACGGCACCGCGAGCGACGCCCCGACGATGTTGCCCAGGGCCATCCCGACCCAGATGCCGGTCGCACCCCACTCGAACACGAACACGAGCAGCCCGATGCTCGCGACGCGGCCGACCCACAGCGTGACGATCGACAGCACCATCGCCGTCCGGGTGTTGCCGGCCCCGCGGAACGCGCCGAAGATGACCTGCGAGACGCCGATGAAGGCGAACTCGACCGACCGGATCCGGACGTACTCGACGCCGAGTTCGATCGTCGCGGCGGCGTCCTCGATGCCGCTCCCGAGGAAGACGCTGACGATCGGTTCGGTGAACACGACCGCGATGACGGCGACGACGAGCATCACGCCCGCGCCGGTCCCGGCAGCCAGCCACGTCGCGCGCGCCGCCCGGTCGGCCCGGTCGGCGCCGAGGTTCTGCCCGACCATGGTGTCGATCGCCCGCCCGAGCCCCATCGCCGGCAGGAACACCAGCGAGATGAGACGATTGCCGAGTCCGTAGGCGGCCACGACCGGCGGCGCGAACGTGACGACGATCGCAGTGAGGGTGATCATCGCCAGCGCGCTCGCGGACTGCTCGATCATGCTCGGCGTCCCGAGCCGGACGATGTCCCCGATGACGCTGAGATCCGGCCGGAGATGCGATAGCGACACAGCAGGGCCGATCCCCGTCGCGAACAGCAGGTACAGCCCGATCGCGGTCGCGACGCCGCGAGAGAGGATCGTCGCGAGCGCGGCCCCGGCTATCCCGAGCCCGGAGAAGCCAGTGGCGGCGAACAGGGACGCTTCCAGCCCGCCCGCGCCGAGCCACGAAAACAGCGGATTGGACTGGAAGCCGAAGATGAAGATCGGATCGACCACGACGTTCAGGCCGACGGAGATCGCCATCACGAACATCGGCGTCCGCGTGTCGCCGTACCCGCGCATGAGCGCCGAGAAGACGAAAAAGCCGAACATCAGCGGAATCCCCAGGAAGATGACCTCCATGTAGTCGGCGGCCAGCGGAATGACTGCCGCGGAGGTCTCGGGATCGCTGGGGAGCAACTCCAGGGCCGGACGCGTGTAAAAGTACCCGACGATCCCGATCACGACCGACAGAAGCGAGACGAACATCACGGTCTGGCCGGTGACCAGTCCGGCGGAGCGCTTCCCCTTCGCGCCGGTGTACTGAGCGACCAGGATCGCGCCGGCGGTCGTGAACCCGCCTGCGATCGCGATGAGCAGAAAGATCAGCGGAAAAGCGAGGCTGATCGCGCCGACGGCGTCCGTCGAGAGCCGCCCCAACCAGAGCGTGTCGGCGATGTTGTAGGTGACCTGCAACAGCTGGATGACGATGATGGGCCAGGCGAGACGGATCAGCGGTCGGATCAGCCCGCCCTCGGTGATCGACTCCGACGGCTCGTCGGCCGGCTTCGATGAGTCGTCGGCCGGCTTCGATGAGTCATCGGCCGGCTTCGATGAGTCATCGGCCGGCGCCGCGTCGCGCCGCTCCGCGTCTTCGTCGTCGGACGGCCGTCCCTCATCGTCGGAGCGATCAGTCACGACCCGAAACTCGGGGGCACCGGCCAATCAGCGTTGCGCTTGCCGGGCGCCGATCGGTCGAATGGTGACCCCGGTTTCGGTATCGGAGAACCGCGACGCGACCCGTGGCGTTTTCACTGTCGCGCTCTCCGTTCGAAACGATGGTTGCCTTCGAATCGGGGACGAACACCGGGGACGCGCTCGCGTTCGAGCACAGCCCCGAGACCGACCAGCACTTCGAGAACGCGCTGGCGAAGGCTCGCGACGGGACGCGGCTGACGGTCGCCGACGCGATCGAACTCCTCACGACCGGCAGCGGCACGGACGGGATCGACCGCGAACGCAAAGAGCAGGTGCTCGAGGCGGCCGATCACCGCCGCGCCGAACTCGTCGGCCGGGAGGTCACGTTCGTCGCCAACCTCAACAACAACGTCACGACTGCCTGCAACACCGGCTGTCTGTTCTGCAATTTCAAGGATCGCTCCGATCAGTTCCTCGAATCATCCGACGCCGATCACGACGGATTCACGAAGACGCCCACCCAATCCCGGGAGATCGTCGCCGACGCCGTCGAGCGCGGGATCTACGAGGTGACCTCCGTCTCGGGACTCCATCCCGCGTTCGCGCTGGACGACGATCACCGCGAGATACTGGAAGCCAGCGATCGGGGCGATCTGAACTATCGGTCGCCGTCGGCCTACGAGGTCGACCCGGGAACCTACGTCGAGCAGATCGAGGCGATGAGCGTCGACGGCGTCCACGTCCACTCGATGACCCCGGAGGAAGCCGCCCACGCACGCCGCGGGACAGCGTGGAGCTACGAGGAGGTCTATCGACGACTCGCCGACGCCGGGCTCGACTCCGCACCGGGGACGGCCGCCGAGATCCTCGTCGACGAAGTCCGGGACGTCATCTGTCCGGGTAAGATCGACAGCGACGGCTGGCTCGAAGCGATGGAGGCCGCCGCGACGGTTGGGCTGGACATCACCGCGACGATCATGTACGGCCACGTCGAGAACGAGGCTCACCGGGCGATCCACCTCGATCGGGTTCGCGAGTTGCAGGACCGGACGGACGCGATCACCGAGTTCATCCCGCTATCCTTTGTCCACCAGAACACGCCGCTGTACGACTACGGGATGGTCGAGGGCGGGCCGACCGTGCAGGAGGACGAACTGATGATCGCCGTCTCGCGACTGTTCCTCGATAACGTCGACCACATCCAGGCGTCGTGGGTCAAATACGGCGACCAGCAGGGACTGAAGCTGCTCAACAGCGGCGCGGACGATTTCATGGGGACGATCCTCTCCGAGGAGATCACCAAGCGCGCGGGCGGCGGCTTCGGCGAGTACCGCTCGTTCGACCAGTACGTCGAGTTGATCGAGTCGATCGGCCGGATCCCCGTCGAGCGCTCGACCGACTACCGGACGCGCCGCCGGATCGACGGCGACCCGCCGCACGGCCCGACGCTCGGCCCGAAGGCCGACGGGACCCCGCTGATCGAGTGATTGAGCGCCGATTCCGTCGGTTCGAGGCGGGCACGGGGCGTCAGATCGACGCTTCGCCGTTCCGCAAGTGATAACAGCCTGCCTCCTGAGCGTTCGACCAGCGTGTACGCCGCAGCGATCACCGATCTGTTGCGCCTGGTTGCCGTACCGGTGCTTGGCTGGGCGGCGATCCGGGACGTCAAGACCCGCCGCGTCCCCAACGAGACGTGGCTCCCCCTGATCGCGCTCGGGATCGGCCTGCTCTTCTGGGACGGGCTGGCCGTCTGGGCCGACACAGCGTGGATGCTGACCGTCGACGGGCTCGACATCGGTGTCGAGGCCTGGCCGGCCGGCGAGACCGTCCAGTCGTTCGCCGTCCGAGCGGCGATCAGCGTAGGCTTTCTGGTGCCCTTTTCGTACGTTTTCTGGTGGTTCGGCGGATTCGGCGGCGCGGACGCGAAGGCGTTGATGGCGCTGGCGATCCTCTTTCCCGTCTATCCGGTGTTCTACTTCCCGTCGATTACCCTCCCGTGGTTCGAGGCCACACTCGGGGTGTTCGCGCTGACCATCCTCTCGAACACGGTGCTGGTCGGCGCCGTCTATCCCGTCGCGCTCGCGGGCCGGAACCTGCTCGGCGGTGCGGTAAGTCGGATGATGGTCGTCGGTCGCCCCGTCGCCGTCGAGACGCTGCCCCGGCGGTACGGTCGGTTGCTGGAGCGACCGGACGGCTTCACTCGACGCGGCATGGATCTGGACGTGCTTCGGATGTACCTCTCCTGGCGCGGACTGACGCTTGCGGAGTTGCGGGCCGATCCCGAACGCTGTCGCGACCCCGCGAGCCTGCCGGCCGAGCCCGAGGATCCCGGCGACGGAACGATCCCCGAACGGGACGGGTCGCTGGTGTTCACTGACGGTGGAGGTCTGGAAGATACCTCGACCCCCGAGGATCCGTCCGGGCGAGAATACGACGATCCATGGGGTTCGGACGCGTTCTTCGAGGACATCGGCGGCCCCATCTACGGGACTGACGCCGAGGAACTCCGGGCCGGATTGACACTCCTCACGACGAAAGATCGGGTGTGGTATTCCCCGGGGATCCCCTTTATCGTCCCGATGTTCGGGGGACTGGTAGTGAGTCTCGTCGCCGGTGACGTGCTGGTCTGGCTGCTCCTGCAGGCCGGACTCGGCTAGATCGACATCCTGCAGGCCGGACTCGGCTAGATCGACATCCTGCAGGCCGGACTCGGGCAAACCGACAGTGACAAGCCGGCTGTCCGATTCGATCCCGATATGGACGTATTCGTCGCGGGCGGCTGTTCCTGGGACTCGATCGTCTACCTCGATTCGTTTCCCGACCGGACGGAGACCCACTTCGCACGGGACTTCCAGGAGACGCTGGGGTCGAGCGGCTCGGGCAAGTCGCTGAACCTGGGTCGGCTCGGCGTCGACACCCGGTTTCACGCGATGATCGGCGAGGATCGCTACGGCGAGGCGATCCGCGATCGCTTCGCGGCCGAGCCGGTCGATTTCCGGTTCGATTACGATCCCAACGGGACCGAGCGCCACGTCAACCTGATGAACGACGCCGGCGAGCGGATCTCGATCTTCGTCGTCTCACCGACCCAGGAGCCGGATATCGACTACGGGCGGCTAGAGCGGTGGGTCGGTGAGGCCGACGCGCTCGTCGTCAGTCCAGTCAACTACTCGCGACATCTGCTCCCGGCCGCGGCCGAGGCCGGGACGTCCGTCTGGGCCGACGTCCACGCGTATGACGGCGAGGACGAGTACTACGACGACTTCCTCGCGGCCGCCGATTACCTGTTCATGAGCGAGGAAGGGATGGACGACCATCGGGCCTTCATGCGCGAGCAGATCGACGCCGGCAAACGGCTGGTCGTCTGCACTCGGGGGAGCGACGGTGCGACCGCGCTGACCGCCGACGGCGAATGGTTCGAGGTTCCCGCCGCCGAGTTCGAACTGGTCGACACAAACGGCGCTGGCGATGCGTTCTTCGCGGGGTATCTCTACGGCCATCGACAGGGGCTGTCCGTCGAGACGAGCCTTCGACTGGGGACGCTCGCCGGCGGGCTGGCCGTCTCCTCGCGGGATCTGGCCCATCCGGAACTCTCACCCGATCGGCTGGCCGACGAGTACGAGCGGCAGTATGGGGACGAGATCGGCATCTAGAACGCAAAAGGCCTATGCGAGACTGTGCCGACCACAGTGATATGAGCGACGCGCCGCCGAAACTGGCCTTCGACGACAACGAGTATCTCCCGGCGATCGCCCAGGACGCCGACAGCGGCGAGGTTCTCATGCTCGCGTACGTCACGCCCGAGGCACTCGAACGGACCCGCGAGACCGGCCGTGCCCACTACTACTCCCGGAGCCGTGACGAGCTCTGGGAGAAGGGCGCGACCAGCGGGCACACCCAGCACGTCGAAGAGATCCGCGTCGACTGTGACGGTGATACGCTGCTGTACCTGATCGACCAGGAGGGCGGGGCCTGTCACACCGGCCACCGGAGTTGCTTCTACCGGACGATCGACGGCGACGTGGTCGGCGAGAAGGTGTTCGATCCCGAGGACGTCTACGATGAGTGAGGGGCAGTCCGTCGAGGAGCTGATCGATCAGTTCCAGCGTCGCGAGCGCGCCCACGAGGAGGCGTGTGACCGCGTCGAGGAGGCCGGCGAGCAGCGCCTGCGGACGCTTCAGGAGTACTACGGCGAACTCACCGGACTGTTCGACCGCTACGAGTCTCGAATCGTCAGCGACGGCGAGGGAGAGGTCGACATGGAGGCGTTCATCGAATACCAGGAAGAACTGGCACACTTCTTCGAGCACCTCCCGGAAGACCTGCCCCACCGCGCGGACTTCGAGGCGGTCGACGACCTGATGCACGAGCGATATCTCAAGCACTCGGACTTCGAGGACGCTCGCGAGGCGCTACGGCCGGTCGCCGACCTGGTCGAGCGTCTCGAAGAACGCGGGCGAACGCGAGACCGCCTCGACGAGGCGAGACACGACCTCGAACGGAAGCGACGGGCGCTCGACGAACGGATCACGGAGTACGAGCGCCTGGTCGAACTCGGCGAGGCTGATCTGGACGCACCCGTCGAGCGGCTTCGCGAGCCGATCGAGGCCTACAACGAGCGCGTCACCGAGGCGTTCGAAACGTTCACCCGCGAAGCCAGCGCCCGCGAGGTGCTCGCGTTCGTCGAGTCGACGGCCGCGTTCCCCCTGGTCGAGTATCGCCAGCCGCCGGAAGACCTGCTGGAATACGTCAGGACGGCCGAGGCCGGAGCCGAATCGATCCCGCAACTGCTCGAGTACGCCGAGTACTCGGTCTCGAAGCTCGACCACTACGTCGACAATGCCCGCGCGCTCAAGCGCAACGTCGCGACCCACCGGACGTACCTGCAACGACTCGGCGCCGACCCGCTGACGATCGAGTGGGCGCCGCCGACCGCCGAGACGCTCGAATTTCAGTGCCGCGAACTCGTCTCCGTCGTCGACCGGATCGATCCGCCGGAGTCGGTACTGGCGGCGCTGCGAGACGTCCGGGCACTCAGCCGGCGCGGGGACTACGAGCGGTTGCGCGAGAGCGCCATCGCCAGGAAGCGACTCGACAGCGACGAACGCAAGCGCCTCAAAAACGGAACGGTTCAGGACGAACTGAAGCAGTTGCGCGATCGGCGCGACCGTCTCGCGAGCATCCTCGAAGACTAGCGGTTTACAGCGGTAACAAGGCGAAAGCCCACCCGTTTACGAATGTGGATGAAGCCGACAACTGGGAACCGTTCCACGCTCGTAGCCACGGCTGGATATTCCACGCCGAGATGCCCAACATTTATGTAATTAAAAATACTATGCTTACATACGTCGAATCAGGTCGTCACTCGGACACTCAAAGCGAGTATCCGCAACCACTCGCAGGTCTGTGACGATCTTGATTCGCATGGCTTTGCCGCGTCGAAATTGTGGAACGTCGGGCGCTGGACGATTTCGCGTGTCTGGGATGCTATCGGCCACATTCCAGACGCCGACGAACTGTGTTCGTACCTCAAAACCCACGAACGCTACGCAGACTTACACAGCCAATCTAGTCAGCGAGTTCTTCAGGAACTCGGTGAGGCGTTCGTCTCGTGGTACGAACAGGACGACCCAGACGCGAACCCACCTGGCTTCTTCTCACGGGCGCGGAGCGCCCGTTCGAATGGTTCGTGAGACCGCAGGTCTCACGCTAACCGCAAACACGGCAAGGAACACCCACGCTCGACCGTGACATGGAAGAATCAGGGCTTCAAACTCGACACACAGTACAACCGTGTCCGACTTTCTAAGGGCACGAACATGAAAGAGTCGCGCTACGCCGCCGACTACATCCTCTGTGAATACACACTCCAGACAGACGACCAGACGCTCGACGCTGTTGAAAGCATCCAGACGGTGCGTGCTGTCTGGACTGGCCAGCAGTGGGAACTGCACTTCGTCTGTAAAATGCGGGTTGAGACGCCTGAGACGCCCGGTGAGAAGACAGCAGGTGTTGACCTTGGCATCTGTAACACGGCGGCAATCTCTGTCGGTGACGAGACACTACTATATCCCGGCAACGCCCTGAAAGAAGACGCACACTACTTCCGCCAGCAAGGATACGAGACGGAAGGCGAGAATGGCCCCAGCGACCACGCAGAGTGGGCACAACAGAAGAAATCCCGGCGACAAGAGCATTTCCTGCACGCTCTCTCAAAAGACCTTGTTCAGCAGTGTGCTGACCGAGACGTTGGGACAATTGCCGTCGGCCATCCGAAGAACATCCGTGAGGATGAAGACTGGGGACGACACGGCAACAAGCGACTACACGACTGGGCGTTCGAGACGCTTCTCAGCCACATCGAGTACAAGGCCGAAGAACGCGGTATCGACGTGGAACGTGTAGACGAAGCGGGGTTGAAAACGTCGAAATCCTGTTGTGAGTGTGGGACAGAAGCTGACTCGAATCGAGTCGAACGTGGCCTGTACGTGTGTGAGAATTGCGAGTTGGTCGCCAATAGCGACCTAAACGCGGCGGAGAATATGCGAGCGACGGTAACTCCGAATCCGTCACAGGATAGGAGTAACGGCTGCTTGGCTCAGCCTTCGGTACGCCTGTTCGATAAATCAACGGGACGAATAACCCCACAAGAACAGGTTGTATCGTGAACCCTAATATCCCAACGTGGGAATCCCACGGCTTCAGCCGTGTGGAGGAAGTCAAGTTTCGTCCGGAGCGGCCGTGATAGCGTCGTACATGAGCGCCGCGAGTGCCTCGGCACGGTCGGGATCACGGGCTTCGGCGTAGACGCGAATGAGCGGCTCGGTCCCGCTGGGGCGGGCCAGCACCCAGCCGTCGTCGAACTCGATCCGATAGCCGTCGATCGTGTTGACCTCGGCGTCGGTTTCTCTGGCGACTGCTTCGATCGCGTCGGTCATCGCGGAGCGCTCTCCCTCGTCTTCGTAGGAGATGTTCTTCCGGACGTTGTAGTATTCGTCGTAGTCGGCGGCGATCTTGCTGGCCCGACGGTCCGCGAGCAGTTCACAGAACCGGGCGGCGGTGTAGGCACCGTCCCGGATTGTCCGGTAGCCGGGGAAGATGATCCCGCCGTTGCCCTCGCCGGCGATCGGGACTCGCGTGCCCTCCTTCTCGAGTTCCTGGACCTTCGTGATGATGTGACTCGACCCGATCTGGGTGAGATGCAGTTCCGCGCCGACGTCCGCGACGACGTCGACCAGCCGCTGGGACGTGCTGACCGCCGAGACGACGCCGTCGCCCACCTGGAGTTCTTCCCGGGCCAGCGCAGCCAGCGCGGCGTCGCCCTCGATGAACGCGCCGGTCTCGTCGACGAAGATCGCCCGGTCGGCGTCGCCGTCGTGTGCGATCCCCAAGTCAGCGTCAGTGGTCTCGACCAGCCGCTTGAGGTCTCCGAGGTTGTCCGCGACGGGTTCGGGTTTTCGCCCGGGGAAGTGGCCGTCCGGCTGGGCGTTGATCGTCAGAACGTGACAGCCCAGTTCGCGGAAGAACTGGGGACTGGTCACCGACCCGGCACCGTGACCAGGGTCGAGCGCGACCGTCAGCTCCGCGTCAGCGATGCGCTCGCGATCGACCGATTCGAGCAGCTGATCGACGTACGCTCGCTGGACGCCATCGATCGTCCGTGTTTGCCCGATCGCGTCCCATCCGCTGCGCCCGAAGCGCTCGCCGAGCAACCGCTGTTCGACCCGTTCCAGCTGGTCGACGGCCAGCTCGATGCCGTCCGGTCCGATGAGTTTGATGCCGTTGTGCTGTGGCGGGTTGTGCGAGGCCGTCACCATCAGCGCCGGGATCGACTCCTCGTCGGCGTAGACCTGTGCACCGGGCGTCGGGATCGTCCCAAGATAGTCGACGTCGAGACCGACGCTCGCGAGTCCGCTGCGCGCGGCGTCGGAAATCATCCCGCCGCTGGTGCGCGTGTCGTGGGCAACCGCAACCCGGGAGGCGCCCAGTTCGTTGCGCCAGACCGTGCCCGCCGCCATCGCGACCTGAAGCGCGTATTCCGGGGTCAGCGTCTCGTTGACGACCCCGCGAACGCCGCTCGACCCGAAGACTTTCATCTGGATGGCTCTCACACGTCCGGGAGCATAGGGATTCCGGACTGCTCACGATCGCGTTTGGCGTGTCGAATCCGGACTGCCGGAAGCCGTCGCCCGATCGCGACCGACCAGGACGACCTGTCCCGCTAGATCCCGAGCCACTCGTCGTTGCGGATCTCGTAGCCGTTCTCCCGGCAGAACTCGGCTGCCTGCCGGCGGACTGCCCGGGACCCCGGAAGTTTGCCCTGCTCGTGAATCCGGCCGACGATCCAGTCGGCGACGGCCCGGATCCCCTCGTCTTCGTCGTCGGCGTCGATCGCTTTCAGTTCCCGAAACGTCTTCTCGTAGGCGGTACGCTGTGAGTCGCCGAATTCCTCGTTTCGCAGCGTTCCGGCGGCCTCGACGACGCGTTTCATCGCTGTCGCGATGGTCGGCCGCTGGACTCGAACCCGGACTGACTCGGGCGTGTCGAAGCGCTCTGCGTCCGTGTCAGCGACGAGTTCTTCGACCGTGTACGGCCCGTCGACCGATTCGATCTCCCGATTGCCGACGGCCGCGATCACGTCCGATCCCGTCGCGGGGAACGAAACCGATTCGAGTTCCGATTCGAGGTCGGCCAGCACTGCAGGCTCGATCGGTGGCTCCGGTTCGTCACCCCGCTCGAGCTCCATGGCGATCTCACGCTCTCGCTGGCGTCGATCGGCGTCGCGAGCTTGCTTTTCCCGGCCGGATTTATCGTCTGCCATCCCAAAACGTAGGTTCTCTAAAGTCATAATCCTGTGGTTGGTAGGTTGTCATTTCGACGCCGGACGTTCGATTGCTATGTCGACGTCAAGCGCTCAATTGCCACGTCGACGCCGGACGTTCGTCCGGTCTCGCACACAAGAGTTAATTTTGTGCCAGGGGAACATGGAGTGTTGATGGGTATATCTACGCTCTCGATAGCGTCACTGGCCGGTCCGGCGCTGTACACCGTGCCGCTCGTCGGCGTCGAGGTGTCCAAGACCACCGTGACGGTGCTCGGGACGCTCAGTATCGTCGTGCTCATCGGATTGTCGGCTTTCTTCTCCTCGTCGGAGATCGCCATGTTCTCGCTGGCGAAACATCGCGTCGACTCGATGGCCGAAGAGGGGTTGCCAGGAGCCCATGTCGTCCAGAAACTCAAAGAAGACCCGCACCGGTTGCTGGTAACGATCCTGGTCGGCAACAACCTCGTCAACATCGCGATGTCCTCGATCGCGACGGGGCTGTTCGGGCTGTACCTGACCCAGGGTCAGTCCGTGATTGCGGCTACCTTCGGGATCACGGCGGTCGTCCTGCTGTTCGGCGAGAGTGCGCCCAAGTCCTACGCGGTCGAGAACACCGAATCATGGGCGCGACGGATCGCCCGGCCGCTGAAGTTCTCCGAGTGGGTGCTGTTGCCGCTGATCGTCCTGTTCGACCGCCTGACCCGGATCGTCAACAAGGTCACCGGCGGCCAGTCGGCCATCGAGAGCACATACGTCACCCGCGACGAGATCCGCAACATGATCAAGACCGGTGAGCGCGAGGGCGTCCTCGAAGAGGAAGAGCGGGAGATGCTTCAGCGGACGCTGCGGTTCAACCGCACGATCGCCAAGGAGGTTATGACGCCGCGGCTCGACATGACCGCCGTCTCGAAAGACGACGAGATCGAGGAGGCGATCGAGACCTGTATCCAGAGCGGTCACGCCCGGCTGCCGGTCTACGAGGGGAGTCTCGACAACGTCATCGGCGTCGTCCACATCCGCGATCTCGTTCGCGACCTCTACTACGGCGAAAACGCGAACCTCGAACTGGAGGATCTGATCGAGCCCACGCTGCACGTCCCCGAGTCCAAGAACGTCGACGAACTGCTGGCGGAGATGCGCGAGAACCGCATGCACATGGTGATCGTCATCGACGAGTTCGGAACGACCGAGGGCCTGGTCACGATGGAGGACCTCACCGAGGAGATCGTCGGCGAGATCCTCGAAGGCAGCGAGGAAGAGCCGATCGAGTTCGTCGACGACGAGACCGCGATCGTCAAAGGCGAGGTCAACATCGAAGAGGTCAACGAGGCACTGGACATCGACATCCCCGAGGGCGAAGAGTTCGAGACGCTGGCCGGGTTCATCTTCAACCGCGTCGGCCGGCTGGTCGAGGAAGGTGAGATCGTCGAGTACGACGACGTCGAGATCCGGGTCGAACAGGTCGAAAACACCCGGATCATGAAAGCCCGGATCCACCGCGTCGAGCTGGACGAGGACGAAACGAACGGTGACGAAGACGGCGAGTAAGTATATCGACTGTTCGATCGGTTTCGAAGGAGTTCAGCCGACGATCGCCGTCAGGACGACAAACAGCCCGTAGCCCAGCCCCAGCGCCAGCGCGAGCGAGCCGATCCACGCGAGGACGGTCTTGCCCATCTTCTCGCCGCTGACCGCGCCGCCGCCGGCCGCGGAGCCGCTGCCGATGATCGCGCTGACGATGATCTCGTTGAACGAGACGGGGATGCCGAACAGGACTGCGGTCTGGGCGATGGCGAAACTCGGGATCAGCGCGGCGATCGATCGGCGCGGCCCCAGCGAGGAGTAGTCCTGTGCGATCGCCTTGATCATCCGGGGTGCGCCCGTCCACGAGCCGGCGAGCAGTCCGAGCCCACCAAAAACGAGCACGACTCCCAGCGGGACCTCGACGCCCGTCTCCGGCCCGAGCAACGGCAAGAGTGGGCCGATCGCCAGCCCCACCTGACTGCCACCGGCCGAGAACGCCACCAGCCCCCCGAGGACGAGCAGGAAGTGGCGCTGGCCGGCCGCGGCGTCGGCCTGCAGGTCCCGGTACAACAGGGCGGCGACGACGAGAGCGAACACGAACGAAACGAGTACCCGGCCGGCAAGCGTCGCCTGTCCGGCAGCGGCGGCGAGTTCGACGGCGATCGACGACTGTTCGCCCGGCCCGCCGAGCAGGACGAAATTCACGTTCGCCAGCAGGATAGCAACGAATCCCGCGAGTGCGGGGACCGCGGTCCGTTCGGGCACGCGCTCGTCGCGCAGCGTCTTCGCGACGCCGTAGGCGATTCCGCCGCCGACGAAGGGCGTGGCGACCCACAGCGCGACGATCTCGCGGTACTTCGCCCACGCCGGATCGCCACCCGCCGCCAGTCCGATCCCGACGACCGCGCCGGTGACAGTGAAGGCGGTCGCGATGGGATAGCCCGTGAACACGCCGAAGGCGACCAGCCCGGCGGCCAGAAGGAGCGCCAGCGTCGCCCCGGCGGGCGAGAGCGTGACGCCGCCGATCAGTTCCTGGCCGACCGCTTCCGAGACGTTCGCGCCCTGCAACGTCGCGCCCGCCAGCCCGAGCAGTCCGACCAGAAAGCCCGCGCGCATGACCGAGATCGCGTTGGCCCCGACAGCCGGCGCGAACGGTGTCGAACCCGACGACCCGGCACCGATCGCCCACGCCATGAACAGGCTCGCGAGCGTCGCGACAGCCAGCGTCGCCAGCAGCGTCGCCTCTACCATGTTGGTGTCGTTGTGTGCTCGCGAGTCAATAGCCTACCGACTGCGGTCGAATCCGTCGGCCGAAGAACGTATTCGCCGGACTCCCGCCACGGGCCGGTGTTCGTCGGATCCGCGTCGTGGTTCAGGTATTTGTCGGATCCGCGTCGTCGTGGTTGCGCTCAGGGACTTCGACGCCTTCGGCGGCTTCCGGGGTTTCGGTCTCTTTCTCGACGTCGATGTGCCAGCGGTCGAGTTCCTGCTCGTAGTCGGCAAGCTGGTTCGACACCCTGATCTTCAGGTCGTCGTCGTTGACGTTGATCTCGAAGACGTACTCGGGGTCGTCGTCGCTGACACGCCTGACGTTGGCGCTGATCAGCTCGTTGTCGAAGTAGTAGGGTGCGAGCTGGGTCATCACGTTCTGATAGACCGTGTCTTCGACTTTCCGGAGCGCCTTCCGGCCGGCCGAGTCGGCCGCACGGGCGACGTAATCGATCGACTCGCCCCACTTGTCGACGGCCTCGTCGGGGTCGTCGAGGCTCTCGTAGGACTCGCTGAGCTTCTCGCCAGCGGTCTGGAGATCCTCGTCGGGGTCTTTGCCCTTCTTTTCGCCCTCGCCCTCGTCGACGCTGGCCTGCTCTGCGGTCTTCTCGCTGACGTCCTCGTCGAGGCGCTCGTGGCTCTTGGGCCGCCACTCGTCGAACTCCTCGAGGGCATCGGCGTCGACCTCGACGTCCTCCTGTTCGGCGATGTCTTTCAGCGCCCGCGTGAGGCGCTCACCGTGCTCGACGACGTCCGCCCAGCCGCCCCGGATCTTGAACCCGGAGACGCTCTCTTCCATCTCAGACATGGGTATCGTGGCTGCCGAGCGTCGATCCGTCTCCACCCGGGCGGGCCGTCGGATCAGTACAGCAGTCACTGTCGGTCGGTGATCGGTCGATGTGTTCGGCGTCTGTGCGCCGCAAGACGTCCATCGTGACGACTCGATTGGGGTCGAACGTGGTTAAGCGTTTCCGCCCGCGCTGCACTGGTGGCTAAGCTATCGGCTGATCTGGATTCTGATCCCCATCGCCGTCGAATATTTTCCGGAAGCCGGGAATACAACCGACTGCAACCCGCAATAGGTAGTGATGCCATCCGCACTTTTCATCGTTAGCGAACACGGCTACTGGGGCGAGGAATGTATCGAACCGCTCACGACACTCGACGATGCCGGTCTGGACGTGACTGTCGCGACGCCCTCCGGTGGGCCGGCAGTACTCGACGAACGGTCGGTCGATACCGACGAAGTCGACGAAGAGACTGCCGCGCTAGTCAAGGAAGTCCACGAGAACGACGAGCGACTCAACGATCCCGAACCGCTTGCAGCGGTCGATCCCGCCGCGTTCGACGCGGTCGTCTTCCCCGGCGGCCACGGGACGGAGTGGGACGTCAACCAGGACAGACACGCCCGGGCGGCCCTGCGGACTGCCGTCGAGGGCGGGGACGGGAAGGCGATGGTCGTCTGTCACGCGGTCGGGATCCTCGCGTTCACACGGGACAGCGACGGCGACTTCCTCGCAGCGGGGCGATCGGTCACTGGCTTCCCCAACGAGTGGGAGGAAGGGATCGTCGACGAATACGACCGGATGCCCGACGGCCGCAAGCTCCCATACTGGGTCGAAGACGAGGTCAAGGCAGTCGGGGCCGACTGGAACTCCCGACTCGATCAGGACACCAGCGTCACCGTCGATGGCGACCTCGTGACCGGGCGCGGACCGCCGTCTTCGGCGACTGCGGCACGCACGCTGCTCGACGAGCTGGGCGTCGAGTACGAGGATTGAGCCGGGCGACGATCACGGTTTTGCGAGTGCGACGGTCGTCGGCCAGACGCCGGCCAGGCGAACGGTCTCGCTGGACACGATAGTGAAGCCCGCCGCTGTGAGCCGGCCGCACGCGTCGATAGGGCGACAGCCGACGGCGTCGTACCCGGGCAAGGTCGCGTAGAGCCACTCGTAGGCCCGGACGAACGGCGTCTCCTCGTAGCCGCGGCGTTCCATACTCGCGACGACGAGCCGACCGTCGGGGTCGAGGACGCGCCGGCTCTCCGAGAGGACCGCCGCTGCGTCCGTCTGCGAGAACAGTTCGAGCGTCTCGACCAGCACGACAGCGTCAACGACCTCGTCCGCGAACGGGAGCGCCCGTGCGTCCCCGCGGCAGAGCGTCGCAGGCGCGTCGAGTGCCGCCAGCCGCCGGCCGGCCGATTCGAGCATTCCCGGAGCGACGTCGAGCCCGTACACGTGTCCCTCCGGGCCGACGAGCGGGGCGACCAGCGCCAGGAGATGCCCGGGGCCACAGCCCACATCGAGGACTCGATCACCCGGTTCCGGAGCGAGGGCGTACAGAGCGTGGGCGTAGGTCGGAGCTTCCCAGCTCGCGACCAGTCGATCGTATATCGGTGCGAGCACGTCGTAGGCGCGGGCGATCTCCCCGGCAGTGGCGGTGACCTCGACGGCCATACGTGGGCGTACGGGGCGGTCCGTCCTGATACTGCCGGCTGTACGTTCGTACAGACATTCGCCACCCTGGAGGACCGAAGTCCTTCGAAACCGTACAGCAGGCAGTACGATACCTCTGGATACAGACCCCCTGGTGACCGTACGAGCGCCGTCTCGTCAGTTATTTGCCCGTCGCTAACCCTGGCTCGCATATGACGATCGAAGACCGAGGCGAGGCGAAAGTGGTCACGCATGCGCTCGCGAAACACACGCTGACACAGCTGCGAAGCGTCGAAACCGAGCAGGTCGCGTTCCGGAAAGGGCTGGTGAAGCTCGGGCGGATCTGTGGCTACGAGATCATCGACGGCGTCATGGAGACGGCCTACGAGACGATCCAGACGCCGCTGACCGAGACGACCGGCGAGCGCGTCGTCGGCATGGACGACGTCGTGATCATCAACGTCCTCCGGGCGGCGACGCCGTTCGTCGAGGGACTGCTCAAGGCGTTCCCCCGGGCGCGCCAGGGCGTCATCTCCGCCAGCCGCGACGAGTCCGGCGGGATGGACGACGCCGGCGAGTTCGACATCGAAGTCGACTACGTGAAACTCCCCGAGATCCACCCCGAGGACACTGTCATCGTCGCCGACCCGATGCTCGCGACCGGCTCGACGATGGCGACCGTCCTGGAGCACGTCCAGGAGATGGGCGATCCCGAACGACTGCTCGTGCTCGCGGCCGTCAGCGCACCCGAGGGACTCGTCCGGCTGAACGAACAGTTCCCCGACGTCGAGATCCTGTCGGTCGCTATCGACGACCACCTCGACGAGGAGGGCTACATCGTCCCCGGACTGGGCGACGCCGGCGACCGGGCGTTTCGAACCACCTGATAGTGATTACTGTAACGATTTACCGGTGCGACTGCACGACATCGTGCGGTCGACCCGGAACAGACTTACAGTAATCACTATGAGACGGACGGCTGATTCGTCGTTCTATCGGTGTGAAAAAAGAGGACGGATTTTTATACGCTGATCGTCGTGTTTCGGTTCGATGGACGAGAAGACTGAACAGCTCCGGGATATCTTCGTCGACGTCGCCGGCGAAGAGACGGTCACGGAGCGCCAGCAAGAGGGGCGGGGGTCGCTGGCGGACAGCGACGACGAGCGGATCGTGGAGCGGCTGATCGACGTCATCGAGGACATGCGCGAGCGATACGACTTCGAGACCGACTGCGACGACCGGACGCTGGCCGCGATCGTCAGGGGGTTCTACGAGGGTGACGACGACGGGACGCTCGCGGACGAACTCGATCTCGACGTGGAGACGGTCTTTCGCGCTCGGATGGACCTGCACCTGGTCGAAGACAGCGACGCCGACGCGCCGTTCTCGATGGCGTCGCTCCGGGATCTGCTGGCGGAGGACGCCGACAGCGAGACGATCGCGGCCGAACTCGACGCCGACCGCGACGCCATCGAGCACTTCGGCCGGGTCGCGACTGCACAGAACCGGGCCCGGCGGACGAGTCACCGGTACAGGACGGCTTTCGAGGAGATACTCACCGACGCCGATCTCTCGATCCAGTTGACCGAGAGCGTCAAAGAAGACGGTCTCGACGACGCTACCGAGGACATCGAGACCGATCTCTCGTTCTAGAGCAGGTCGTTGCTGTCGTCCGCGGCCGTCCGTCGCGGCGCGGCGGAGGTTTATACGCGATCCCGCAGCCACGCAGGGTATGCACGCGTTTCGTGACGTTGCGACCGCGGCCTACTGTCCGCGAAAGCTGTATTATCGGCGGCGCGATCCCGACGTCGGCGAGTCGATCCCCAGCGGAGTACAGGATCGACGACAGCTGGCCTTCGAGTACGAGAAGTTGCTGACGGAAGACACGGAACTGCTCGCGGCACCGATCGAGGTGACGCCGACGACGTTTCGGTCGCGGGTCGGCTGTCTCAAGGCCGGGCTGGACGCCTGGGACGAACTCGTCGATCCGCCGGCCAGCGAGGTCCTGCTCGAAGGCAAGGACGCACGCGGGATCGCCCACAAGGTGCTCGAACGACCGCTCGCGCCGTCGCTAGTGTTCGCCGGCCGGCCACCCGAGCAGGGCGTCTGGGAGCCGCAGTCGGTCCATCTCGTCGCGGCCGCGCTGGCGCTGGCCTGGGAGCGCGAACAGCCGGTCGAACGCGCGTTCGCGGAGTACCCGGCCTACGGCGTGATCCGTGAGATCGAACTCTCGGCTCGGCGGCGCTCGCAGTACCGGGCCGCGCTACGGACCGCCGAGTCGATCGACGGACCACCGAACCGGACCGAGAACCGCGAAAAGTGCCAGCCCTGTGAGTATCGCGACGGATGCGGCGTCAGGACGCGATCCCTTCGGTCGCTACTGGGATGACCTCTCCCTGTGGCTGAAGCCGTGGACTGTCGCTACTGCATCATCGCACACGAAGAGACAGGACTCACCGCCCGTCGAGCCACGCCTCGACGGCGTCCGCCTCGGCACCCCGGCGGTGGATGTCACCGGTCTCGACGTCGACGACCGTACTGCCGGTACCGCCGGTCTCGCCGCCGTCGAGGACGACCGCGACCGAATCAGTGATCGAATCGAGGTCGGCCACGCGCCGGGCGCTTTGCTGGCCGCTGACGTTCGCGCTGGTGGCCGTGATCGGCGCGGCCCGCTCCAGCAACGCCAGCGCGAGTTCGTGGTCCGGAATCCGGATCCCGACCTGCTCGCGGCCCGCGGTGAGAACGTCCGGGACCATCTCGCGACGCTCGACCAGGACCGTCACCGGCCCGGGGAGAAACTCGTGCATGAACGCCCGCTCGGTCGCCGTCGGCGCGGTGTACTCGATCGCGGTGTTCAGATCGGGCACGGCCATCGAGATCGGCTCGTCGCGGTCGCGTCCCTTCGCATCGAAGACTCGTGCGACGGCCGCGGGATCGAGCGCGTCCGCACCCAGGCCGTAGACCGTCTCGGTCGGATAGACGACCAGCTCGCCGGATTCGATCGCCTCGACGGCCGCTTCGAGGTCGCTCATCGTCCCATCGTGGGCGTCTCGCGGACAAAAGCCCACGGGAATCCGATGGGTATTACCGGAGCGCCGGCACATCCGACAGTATGGACACCCAGCGACTCATCGACGCGTTGCGCGAGACCGACGCCGTCCGCTTCGGGGAGTTCGAGCTCTCCCACGGCGGGACGAGCGACTACTACGTCGACAAGTACCGCTTCGAGACCGATCCGACGAGCCTGTCGCTCATCAGCGAGGCCTTCGCCGAGTTGCTCGGCGACGACGGCTCGAAGCTCGCCGGCGTCGCGCTGGGTGCCGTCCCGCTGGTCGCCGTCACCAGCGTCGAGACCGGCCGGCCGTACGTCATCGCGCGCAAGCAACAGAAGGAGTACGGCACCGCGAACCTGATCGAGGGCGACCTCGAAGACGGCGATGAGGTCATCATCATCGAAGACATCGCCACCACGGGCCAGAGCGCCATCGACGCCGCACAGGCCCTGCGCGAGGCCGGTGCCGTCGTCGATCGCGTGCTCGTGGTCGTCGACCGCGAGGAGGGCGCAGCCGAGAACCTCGCCGAGCACGGCCTGCAACTGGAAGCGCTCGTAACTGCCACCCAGCTGCTCGAAGACAGCGGCCGGTAGGCAGGCTCGAATCGCGATAGCCACATTCTTCGTTTACCGAAAGTACTGTCGCTTGCTGTAGTGGCCGGGAGACACACGCCGACGGGGGATATCCCGAAGCCTTTGGTAGACTTCTGATAGGTGTTCCGCGATCGACAGTTCCCCACACGCTCGTGTCTATTTCCACGGTTGTATAGACCGATATATTCATATCTGGGTAGTGGCAACGGAAAGGCATGAATCGCGTCGAGAAGGCCACCCTCCAGTTGCGCGCCGTCGAGATCCTCCGGGCGCGCAAGGAGTCGCGGACCTACGACGAGCTGGCGGCCGAGACCGGGCTGCCGGCCGGCGATCTGAACCGCTACGTCAACGGCCACGTCCTGCCCGGTATCGACCGCGCTCGCGAGGTCGTCTCCGGGTTCGGGCGGGAACTGGTCGCCGAGGAACTGGACACTCGTCTCCGGACCGACGAGGAGGGGTACGTCGACAACACGGACCTCGTCTTCGATCAGACCTTGCTGGACGCCGCGGCGGTCGTCGTTGCGGAAGACGTCGGCTTCGACCGCCCGGACGTGGTGTTGACGGCCGCGACCGACGGAATCACCTTCGCTTCGGCAGTGGCACGGTACTACGGTGCCCGCACCGCCTACGCCAAGAAGTCCCGCGAGACCGCCGTCGAGGAGTTCGTCGAGACCCGCCAGCGCGTCACGCCCGGAATCGAGTTGACCTACTCGCTGCCCGCGACCGCGATCGAGTCCGGCGAGCGCGTGCTCGTCGTCGACGACATCGTCCGCTCGGGGGAGACCCAGCGGCTCTTGCTCGACATCGCCGATCAGGTCGACGCCGAAGTGGTCGGCGCTGCCGTGCTGGTCGCCGCCGACAGCGAGGGCATCGAGACCGTCCGCGAGGCCACCGATGCCCCAGTCGTGGCTCTGACGAGTACATAATCGAGTCGTTCCCGAGATCGATGCCAGCGCTTCTGAGAGAGAATAGATATACAAGTTCGTGAATAGAATCGGCAATATATCTATAAAGACATAAACCGAGGCCGGAGTATATGCTCGTTTGTGTAACATGGTACGGGAGACACTCGCGGATTACTTCGGGTTCGAGGAGCACGGGACCGACCTCAGGACGGAGATTGTCGCCGGGTTCACGACCTTCTTGACGATGAGTTATATCGTCGTAGTGAACCCCGATATCTTAGGAGTGGCCATCACCGACGTTCCGGGACGAACGTCGTCTGAAGTCGGCCAAATGCTGGCGGTCGTGACGATTATTACTGCGGCAGTTGCGACGCTTATCATGGCATTCTATGCCAATAGACCCTTCGCGCAGGCCCCTGGCCTCGGGCTGAACGCCTTCTTTGCGTTCACCGTCGTTTTGGGGCTAGGTGTGCCCTGGCAGACCGCCCTGGCAGCCGTCGTCGTCGAAGGGGTCCTGTTCATCTTACTCACGGTGGCAGGCGCTCGTGAGTACGTGATCAAGATATTCCCTGAACCAGTCAAGTTCGCTATCGGTGCTGGTATTGGGTTATTCCTGGCTATTCTTGGCCTGCAAGCGATGCACGTTATCGCCAGCGATCCAGCGACGTTCATCCAGTTTAATCCGGTCTTCGCTGAGGATCCGATCGCGATCATCTCTGTCGTCGGGTTGTTCATAACGTTCGCGTTGTACGCGGCCAGGATTCCCGGATCGATTATCTTCGGTATCATCATTACGACCCTCATCAGTTACGCTGCATCTGCCATCGGTGCGACCGCCCATCCGGCACAGTTCGAGAAGTTCGGGACCCCGATATCTCTGTACACGCCCGCGTCGTTGACTGGCGACACGGCAGTGACGTATTCGGTGGCCGGATACGATATCTCGCCGCTTGTCGGGGCGTTCATCGATGGGTTCAGTAACGTCGACGCACTCGGGTTCTCGCTAATCGTGTTCACGTTCTTCTTCGTGGACTTCTTCGACACGGCTGGCACGCTCACTGGCGTCTCGCAAGTCGCTGGTTTCCTCGACGAAGACGGGAACCTCCCGGACATCGACAAACCGCTACTCGCAGACGCGATCGGAACGACCGTCGGTGGGATGATCGGGACGTCAACGGTCACGACTTACATCGAGTCGGCAACCGGTGTCGAGGAAGGCGGTCGGACTGGAATGACCGCGCTCGTCGTGGCGCTGCTGTTCATTGCCTCGCTAGCACTTGTGCCGCTTGCGGCCGCGGTCCCACTGCACGCCTCACATATCGCGCTGGTCGTCGTCGCCGTGTTGATGCTCCAGAACATTACAGACATCGAGTGGGATAATCTCGCCCATGCCGTTCCCGCCGGACTGACGATCTTTGTGATGCCGTTCACGTTCTCGATCGCGTACGGAATCGCCGCTGGAATCATCTCGTATCCGATCGTCAAGACCGCCCAGGGTGAGTGGGACGATATCCACGCTGGTCAATGGGTTCTCGCAGGCGCGTTCGTACTTTACTTCTTCGTCCGGACAAGCGGAATTATTCAGGGTCAGCTGTAGAGGTATCCGACGCCACCTGCGCACGTGACCGCGGGGCTCTTTTGTATCCGCTGCGTATCCATCTTCGATGACGAGCCTCGAACTGTACGAACTTCCGGGCTGTCCCTACTGTGCGAAGGTCACGAAGAAACTCGACGAACTCGGACTGGACTACGTGTCCCACGAAGTCCCGTCCAGCCACAGCAAGCGCACCGAAGTCGAGGAGATCAGCGGCCAGACTGGCGTTCCGGTGTTGGTCGACCGCGACAACGGGATCGACGGCATGCCCGAGAGCAGCGACATCGTCGAATACCTCGAAGAGACCTACGGCGACGGCGCGGCCTGATCGCAACTCGGGAGCCTCTCGTCGTGAGTGCGATATCGTCTTCACTCGCCTGAGCATGCGATTCAACTGAACAGAGTGTTTTGCCAGTAAGTTTATTGAAACGGCTGTTGTAAGCGGTGATATAGACACGTGGACATCCCACACGTCCGAAATCCGATCGTTCTCCTGGGACTGGTGGCCCTCCTCGCGACAGGTGCCTCGCTGCTGGTCGCCGATGCGCCGGTCACAGCAGCTCTTGTCCAGGCCGTGCTGCCGGTCGTCGTGGGGCTACTCTTGATCGGCTACGGGCTGTCGATCGACGAGGCGATGTCGCCGTTCTTCCGGCGGCGGATCGTGAAGCTGATCGGCGTCGCCACGGGCGTGTTCTTCGTCCTCGGGACCTGGTTCGGGCTACTCAGTCGCACGCTCGAGACGTCGTATCTGGTCGCGGTCGTCACCTCACTGGTTACCGGGGCAGCGCTCGGCGCGCTCCTCGGCGTGTACTCCGCTCGACTGGGCCGGGTGAACCGGGAACTGGCCAATCGCAACGAACGCCTCGAAGAGTTCGCCGGGATCGTCAGTCACGACCTTCGCGATCCGCTGCAGGTCCTGTCCGGCTCGATCGAGCTCGCCGAAGAGACCCGCGACCCCGAACACTTCCAGCGGAGCCGAGCGGCGGCCCAGCGGATGGATCGGTTGATCGAAGACTTGCTGTTGCTGGCGCGGACAGACGGCAAGGCGCTGGACATCGAGACAGTGGCTCTCGACGACGTCACCGAGACCGCCTGGGAACGAGTCGACACCGGCGCGACGACGCTTGAACTCGACGACGACTTGCGCCTCCGGGCCGACCGCGACCGCCTCCGGCAACTCCTGGTGAATCTCTTCCGGAACGCCGTGGAACACGGTTCCACGAGCCCTCGGTCGCAAGCTCCCGAGGACGCCGTGGAACACGGCTCGACGGACGATCACGGATCGAGCGACAATGTCGTCGAAGACGGCGGCGTGACCGTCACGATCGGCCCGCTGGAGACGACCGAGGGGTTCTATATCGCGGACGACGGCCAGGGAATCGGCGCCGACGACCCCGACGTGGTCTTCGAATCGGGATACTCCGCGAGCGCGGACGGGACGGGCTTCGGATTGACTGTCGTCTCGCGGATCGCCGAGGCACACGGCTGGACGGTGACCGCGACCGAGAGCGAGGCGGGCGGTGCACGGTTCGAGATCCGCGACGCTGCAGTCCTCGACTAGAACACCGAGTCGGCGGTCGCGGCCCCGACGACGCTGAAAATCGCGCCGACGGCCACGGCCCGAGCAGTGACGATCGCCTGTTCGCGGGCGGCCAGATCCCCGAGGAACTGGTCGGGCGCAGTCACGACCAGCGACAGGATCACGACCGATCCAAAGGAGATTGACATGAGCGAGATGAACCGCAGCGGTATCCCGACCACTTCGGGCTCGCTCTCGGGATCGCGATCGTCGTCGGCCTCGTACAGCGCGCCGTAGCCGATCGCAAAGACCATTCCGACGATAAACAGGGCGTGCCAGTTGGTCATGTTCTGGGCCAGATCCCACACCTCCTCGGTGACGACGAACGGCCCCGCGAGCAGGAACCCGCCGACGAACTGCTGGGCGACGTCGGAGACCCTGAATCGCGATCTCGGTCGGAACATACCGTACGCTGGGCGACGAGCCACAAACCGGTTCGGGTTCACGGTCGCGGCCGCGTTCCATCGGAAACGGGGGGCGACACCGTTCCACCGGACGCACCCGAAACGGACCGCTGTCGAGGTATGCGGTGCTATAGAGAGATATTTATCCCGTCTTCCACCCGAAACGAAGGGGTCGGCGACCGACAGTCGGCCGGACAGGCGACCGGCAGTCGAACCCGTTTTCACCGCCGCGGTACTGGATCGGCGTATGAGCGTTCGCGAGGAATTCGACGAGTGGGCGGCCGAGGGCCGCGACAGGGGCATGGAGGAACGGCACTGGCACACGGCAAAGCACGCGCTGGCCCGAATGGCGATCGAGGAGGGCGATACCGTCCTCGATATGGGCTGTGGCAGCGGCTACGCTGCCCGTGCGATGCGGGAGGCCGGCGGTGCCGGTCAGGCCTACGGCCTGGACGGATCGCCGGCGATGGTACGCAACGCCAGCGCGTACACCGACGACGCGAACACGGGTTTTCTGGTCGGTGACTTCGAACACCTGCCCTTCGAGTCCGACAGCGTCGATCACGTCTTCTCGATGGAGGCGTTTTACTACGCGAGCGATCCGATGGCTGCACTCGAGGAGGTCCGGCGGATCCTCCGGCCCGGGGGCACCTTCTACTGTGCGGTGGACTTCCACGCCGACAATCCTCATACTGCGGAGTGGACCGAGTACGTCGACATCGAGATGACTCGCTGGTCCCGAAAGGAGTATCGCGAGCGCTTCCGGGAAGCCGGCTTTTACGTCGTCGAGCAGGACACGATCCCGGATCGGGAAGTCGAGATTCCGCCTGCTGACGAATTCCCGACCGAGGACTGGGAGACTCGCGAGGCGATGGTCGAACACTTCCGCGAACACGGGACGCTGTTGACCGTCGGCGTCGCGCCCTGATCGTCGATACGTTCCCCCGTCCGGCCGGTCACAGCCCCTCGACGACCTCGACGAGCGCGTCGGTCAGATCCGGCAGGGCCGTCTCGACAGGGTCGCTCAATCGCTCGCCCGCCCGCATTCCCCCGGGCTGGACGCCGAATATCACGACTCGCTCGGGTGCTTCCTCACGGGCGGCCGCGAGATCGAGCAACTCGAAGAGGTCGCTATCGTGTGATCCCCGCGACTCGACGACGGCCGCGACGTCGTCGGGCTCGAAGACGGCGCACTCGCCGGGCTCACCACCGAACCGGACGGCGTCGACGATCACCGCCCGGTCGGCGTCGGCCAGCGCGTGCAGGACGTCGAACCCGCCGTCGCCGAGATCTCGAAACTCCACGTCCGCCGGGAGCCCGCGCTCGCGGAGGCGATCGAGCAGGACGTTGCCGATCCCGTCGTCGCCCCGGAGCGGATTCCCCAGCGCGATCACGACTGTCGACACAGGTATCGATAGACGCGACGGACGCAAAAGCGTACCTGCCGGCTGCACAGGGGGAAAAGCGTGTCCGGGGGTGCACAGGGGAGAAAAGCGTGTCCGGGCGCTACTCGTCGACGAACTCGACGTCCAGATAGTGCGTCGAACAGGAGATACAGGGGTCGTAGGCCCGAACGAGCATCTCCAGGGTGAGCTCGATTTCGTCTTCCGGCCGATCGAGGATCGTCGGGACCAGTTCCTCCATGTCCTGTTGGATGTTCGCGTGGTTCTGGTTGGTCGGGATGACGCAGTTCGCGTCGGTGATCTCGCCGTCCTCGTCGTAGGTGTACTCGTGGAAGAGCACGCCACGTGGCACTTCGACCGCACCGATACCGGTCCCGGCTTCCACCTCGACGTCGGGGGTGTGGTAGTCCGGTTGCGGGTCGAGCCCGCCGTCCAGCAGCGTGTCGAGCTCGACGATCGAGGTCTCGATCAGGTGGGCGATCTCGACCAGCTGGGCGACGTTGTTCAGATACGGGTTGTGAGAGCCGGGTTCGAGACCGAAGCGGTCGGCGACCGCCTTCGCCATCGGCCCCAGTTGCTCGAAGTTGTTGTTCAGCCGCGCCAGTGCACCGACCATGTACGACTCGCGAGCGTGGGACGTGAACTTCGCCGTCGACTGCTCGACGACCACCTCGTCGACGATCTCGCGATAGTCCTCGACGTCGAGTTCGCCGGTGTCCGAGGAGTACAGCGTGCCGTCGTAGAAGGCGTACTCGTCGGGATGGGTCAGCGAGATGAACTCCGTCTCGCGCTCGAAGTCGGGGAGTTCGTCGCTGAGCTCGACCAGCAGATCGGCGACGAGCTCGACGTCGCTCCAGGCCGATTCGAGCCGCGTGCGGAGCGCGTCCAGTTCGTCTTCGTCGGGCAGTTTCGAGAAGCCGCCGGGGAGGTGACGCTGGGCGTGGACGGAGCGACCGGCGATGGCCTCGGTCAGGTCGTTGCCCAGCCGGTGCAGCCGGACGACGGCCTCGACTTCCGCTTCGTGAGAGTCGAGAATCGGCAGCACAGACTGCTTGCCGACCAGATCCGGTAGCGCCAGGTATCCCAGGTGGAGGACGTGACTCTGCAGGGTCTCGGCGTACAGCGCCAGTTTGCGCAGCCGCTCGTCTTGCGCCGAGAGGTCGACGCCCATCGCGGCCTCGGTCGCCTTCAGCGACGCGGTGGTGTGACTGATCGAGCAGATCGCACAGATCCGGGCGGTGACGTGGTGGGCCTCGGTCCAGTCACGACCGACCAGCATCGACTCGAAAAAGCGCGGCGACTCGACGACCTGCCACTCGCAGGTCTCGACTTCCCCGTCCGCAACGTTGACGACGATGTTGCCGTGTCCCTCGACGCGGGTGACGTACTCGCTCTCGATGTCTATTGTCTCGCTCATTGTGCTTCCTCCTGAGTAGCCCGTTCGGGCCGCTGCCAGCCCCAGTAGAGCTGGTACTGCTCGACGATCTCCTCGGCGTCGAGACCGTGCTCTTCGAGGACCGCCGTGTAGGCGTCCTCACTGGGAGTGTCGACCATGCCGCGACAGCCCCAGCAGTGGGTCCCCTCGCCGACGCAATCCGCCCCGCAACCGCCCCGGGTGACCGGACCGAGACAGATCTCGTCGCGGTGGAACGCGCACTCGTTTTCCTCGAGTTTGCACTCCACACAGACGGGGTGGTTCGGGAGCGTCGGCTCGACGCCCCTGATCAGGCCAGTGACGACCTGGACGAACTCCTCGCGGTCGATCGGACAGCCCGGGATCGTGGCGTCGACCTCGACGACGCTTTCGATCGGGCGGGCCTCCGGGTTCGCCTCGATCATGTCGGCGTCGTCGCCGTAGACGCGCTCTGTGACCGTTTCGAAGTCCTGGTCGTTGCGGATCGCGTTGATACCGCCGAAAGCAGCACACGAGCCGAGTGCAACGACCACGTCGGCGTTCTCGCGGATTCCCGCCAGACGCTCCTCGTCGTGGGCCGTCACGACGCTGCCCTCGATGAAGGCGATCTCGTAGTCGTCGCTGTGTTCCGACATCGCCTCCCGGAAGCTGACGACCTCAACGACCTCCACGAGATCGAACAGCCGCTCTTCGAGGTTGACGACCTGCAGCTGGTCGCCTTCACAGCCCGTGAAGTCGAAGAAGGCGACGCGTGGGCGTTCGGTCATACCTCCGCCTCCGATTTGTCCCGAACCTCCGGATAGTTGAACACCGGACCGTCCACGCAGACGTACAGTTCGTTGATCTGGCAGTGCCCACAGAGCCCGCGACCGCAGTGCATGTTGCGCTCCAGCGAGAGGTAGATGTGATCGTCGGCAAGCCCCTGTTCCTGCAGGGACTCGATGACGAACCGGTACATCACCGGCGGACCACACACCAGCGCGGTCGTGGTCTCGGGGTCGAACTCCGCCTCGGGGATGAGCTCGGTGATGACGCCCTCCCGGCCTTCCCAGGTCTGGTCCTCGGGGCACTGATCGACCGTCTCGTAGAAGGCCATCTCTTCGGAGTCATCCCACCGCTGCAGTTCCTCCGGGAACAGCTGTTCGGCCGGCTCCTTGCAGCCGTACAGCGTCGTGAGGTCGCCGAACTCCCCGCTTCTGTCCAGCGCGTAGTTGATCATCGACCGGAGCGGAGCCAGCCCGATCCCGCCGGCAACAAACAACAGGTCATCGCCCGCGAGCGCCTCGGGATCGAAGCCCGTGCCGTACGGCCCGCGGATCCCGAGCGGGTCCCCGCCCTCCATGCTGTCGAGCGCACGGGTGACGTTGCCGACCGCCCTGATACACAGCTCGAGGGGGCCGTCCTTCGTCGGCGACGACGAGATGGAGAACGGCGCTTCGCCGACGCCGGGGACGAACAGTTCGACGAACTGGCCGGGATCGTGGTCGAGTTCGACGTCGTCGGGTAAGCTGATCACGTACAGCTTGTCCTGGTCGGTGAACTGCTCGATCCAGGCGATGCGTCCCTGGACGGGTTCGTACTCGCTGCGGACGGTCTCGGTAGTTTCAAGCATTGGTGGCCTCCCAGAGGTCGTTGTAGACATCGGTCGGATCGGCGACGTCGGCGACGCAGTGGCGCGTACACCGCCCGCAGCCGACACAGGAAACGTCGCCGTAGCGCTCGTAGACGTACAGTCCCTTGCGCATGAACCGGTGGCGGTGTCGCTGTGCGACCTCTTCGCGGAAGTTCTCCCCCTGTGCGACCGAGGCGAACTCCTCTAAGAGACAGCCGTCCCAACTGCGCTGCTGGTAGCCGCTGTCCCCGCCCAGATCCCGGACGGTCTCTACCTGGAAACAGTAACAGGTCGGACAGACCATGTTACAGCTCCCACAGGAGAGACACTGCTCGGCGTAGGACTCCCAGAACTCCATGTCGTCGTAGTGCTCTGCGAGCAACGTCGGGAGCTCCTCCGGCGGAAACTGCAACTCCCGCTCGAACCGCCCCCGGAGATCGTCCTCGATCCGTCGAACCTCCTGGACTTCGGAATGACTCGCGCTGTGCGTGTCGAGGTCCGCGAGCAACTCGTTGCCCTCGAACGACCCGATGTCGACGACGAACCGATCCCCGATGTCCGTCACGAGGAGGTCATAGCCCGAATCCGTCGTCGCCGCACCCATACTCGCGGCGAAACTCTCGGGTGCGACCGACTGCATCGTCAGCCCGATCAAAAGCGAGTCCTCGCGGCGCTTGCGATACGGCTCGTCGCCCATCGTGTCGATGTGGACCTTATCGAGATGCTCGATCGCGGCCAGGTCGTAGGGGTGAACGCCCACGATGATCACTCCCTCCGTGTCTGTCCCGGCATGCATCTCGTACTCTCCGTCGGTTCGCTCGTAGGTCAGCAACTGTTCGTACTGCGGCAGCAGGTACTTCTTCGGTGAGAGCGCCGTCAGGTCGTACTCCAGCGCCAGATCCGCAGCCGAGTCGAGCTCCTCGAAGACGTACTGCCCGCTCCGCCGTTGTGGGCCGACGACGGATCGTGGGTCGTCGTCGATCAACCCGTCGATCAGCGTCTCGAACTCTGATTTTGCCAGTGTCTTCATGCCATCCACCCGGCCGACGCTGCTGTCGGCCACTGCACGGACAGTCACAGCCAAAAAGCCTAACAGCGGCGGCTGTTCTCACTTCTTGAAAACCCTATCGAAGGCAAAATTAACGACGTTCATGTTCGGTATCGTCAGATTTTACCGGAGTTTTTTGCCTGTTTTTTCATGTAGGCTCGTATCAGTCCTTCATATTCTAACAGATATGTTTTCAGGCGGTGAGAATCCGGCCAGGATTGCTTTAGGAGTAAGACTTAGGGAGACGTAGGATGGCATCGTTAGATTCGATTCGGCAATCGATCCACGAGTCGGACGCCGACGTGGGCGGCGACGACGCGGAGATCATCCCGGCCGACGCGGACGTCGAAGACGTCTGCGACGAAGAAGTAGACACTGTACGATCGCTTATCGAACCGTTTCCGGACGATAAGGAGGGAGTGATCCCGGCTCTCCAGGAGGTGCAAGGCGAGTACGGATACCTACCGCGATTCTCGATGCAGCTCATCGCAGACAAAGCTGGCACTTCTATGGCACACGTCTACGGGACTGCGTCGTTCTACTCGCAGTTCTATCTGGAACCGCGTGGTGAACACACGATCAAGGTCTGTACGGGAACGGCCTGTCACGTCAAGGGCGCAGACGAGATCTCCGAAGAGTTCTGTGACGAACTCGACGTCGAACTCGAAGAAGTCACTGACGACGGGCAGTTTACTGTCAGTCACGTCCGGTGTATCGGGGCCTGCAGCCTCGCACCGGCAGTGATGGTCGGCGACAACGTCCACGGCAACGTCACCGAGGAGAAAGTCCCCGACGTCATCGAGGAATACCGGGGTGATGACGCATGAGCACCCTACTCCAGTCAGACAGTCTCGAAGAGATCACCTCGATCGAAGACCTGGAGGCGCTCAAACGGGACGGCCTCGACTCGCTGTATCCCGGCAAGACGAAAGTACTGGTCGGGATGTCTTCCTGTGGGCGCGCGGCCGGAGCCGACGACGTCTACGACGTTCTCAGCGACGAGCTGGACGGCGCCGAGAACGCGATCGTCGGCCAGACCGGCTGTCTCGGGTTCTGTGACCGCGAGCCGCTTGTCGAGGTCGTCGAACCGAACGGCCAGTCGATCATCTACGAAGAGGTGACCGAAGACACCGCCGAGCGGCTGGCCGACGCGATCACCCGGGGCGATCTGCCCGAGGGTGGCGTCCTGGCCGGGCGACTCCACCACGAGGCGCGCAGCCACGATTACGACGTGCCGCTGTTCGACGAGGTGCCGTTCTACGCGCCGCAGGAACGGGTCGTGCTGGGCAACAGCGGGCTGATCGATCCCGAAGACCTCGGGGAGTACGTTGCCCGTGACGGCTTTTTCGCGCTCGAGGAAGTTCTCTCTTCGTACACGCCCGAGGAAGTCATCGACGAAGTCAAAGACTCGAACCTCCGCGGTCGTGGTGGCGGTGGGTTCCCGACCGGTCAGAAGTGGGAGTTCCTCGCCGGCAACGAGGCCGACGAGAAGTATCTGATCTGCAACGCCGACGAGGGCGACCCCGGCGCATACATGGACCGGACGCTGCTGGAGTCCGATCCGTACAGCGTCATCGAGGGAATGATCATCGCGGGGTACGCGACCGGCGCGACCCACGGCTACATGTACGTCCGGGCGGAGTACCCGCTGGCGATCGACCACCTGCAGAACGCCATCGAGACGCTTCGATCGGTCGGCCTGCTCGGGGACGACATCCTCGGCTCGGGCTACGGGTTCGACCTGGAGATCAAGAAGGGTGCCGGCGCGTTCGTCTGTGGTGAGGAGACGGCGCTGATGGCTTCCATCGAGTCCGAGCGCGGCATGCCGCGTCCGCGCCCGCCGTTCCCGCCCCAGTCCGGCCTGTGGGGCAAGCCCACCAACATCAACAACGTCGAGACGTGGGCGAACGTTCCCCAGATCGTCCTGGAGGGCGCCGACTGGTTCGCCGACATCGGCACCGACCAGTCCGGTGGCACCAAGGTCTTCTCGGTCACCGGCGACGTTCGCAACACCGGGCTCGTCGAGGTGCCGCTCGGAACAGAGCTCGAAACCGTCGTCTTCGACATCGGCGGAGGGACGACCGGCGGCGACTTCAAAGCCGTCCAGACGGGCGGTCCCTCCGGTGGGGTCATCCCCGAAGAGTACGGCGACACGCCCATCGACTACGACACCCTCTCGGAACTGGGCTCGATGATGGGGTCGGGCGGAATGATCGTCATCGACGAGTCGACCTGCATGGTCGATCAGTCGCGCTTTTTCCTGGACTTCTGTGTCGACGAGTCCTGTGGGAAGTGTCCGCCCTGTCGCTACGGCACGAAAAAGACGCTGCAGATCCTCGAACGGATCACCAACGGCGAGGGCGAGGCCGAAGACATCGAAGAGCTGCGGTCGCTCGGTGACACGATGGGCGAAGCCTCACTGTGTGGGCTCGGGCAGACCGCGCCCAACCCCGTGATGAGCACGCTCGATTACTTCGAACAGGAGTACTGGGCACACATCGAAGACGAAGAGTGTCCCGCCGGCGACTGCGAACTCGGCGGTGGCGCACACGCGAACACGTACAAAATCCTCCACGACGAGTGTGTCGGCTGCCATCAGTGTGCCAAGGCGTGCCCGGTCGACGCGATCAGCGGCGAGCAGGGCGAGGTCCACGAGATCGATCCCGAGGCGTGTATCGGCTGTGGGCAGTGTGTCGAGGCCTGTCCGCTTGATATCATCGAGGTTCGCGGAGGTGAAGCATGAGCAAGGCAACCGACGCTGACGCCGAACTCGGCGTCACGCTCGAAATCAACGGTCAGGAAGTACAGGCAAAGCAGGGCGAGACGATTCTCGAAGCCACCGAACGGACCGACATCGACATTCCGACACTGTGTGCCTACGCCGACCTGACCAACGTCGGTGCCTGTCGGATGTGTCTGGTCGAAATCGACGGCAGTCGCCTGGAGACGGCGTGTACGACCGCCGTCCAGGACGGCATGGAGGTCGAAGTCGACACCGACGACCTCTGGGATCACCGGCAGACGATTCTGGAGCTAATGTTCTCCGAGGAGAATCACTACTGTATGTACTGCGAAATGGAAGGCGACTGCGAACTCGAGGACATGTTCAACCGTGCAGGGCTGGACAGCAGTCGCTTCCCGCTTGAGTATCCCGAGATCGATCCGGACACCTCCAACGAGTTCATCACGATGGATCTGGACCGCTGTATCAGCTGCGGTCGGTGTATCCGGACCTGCGACGAGGTCGTCGGCAACGACACCCTCTCGTTCGGTAACCGCGGCAAGGACGCCACCATCGTCGCCGACGACGACGTTCCCCTCGGAGAGTCCTCGTGTGTCTCCTGTGGGGCCTGTGTGCAGTCCTGTCCGACCGGCGCGCTGTACAGCCCCCTCAGCGCATATCGCGGCCGCGAGGAGGACTGTGACGTCGTCCAGACGACCTGCAGCGAGTGCAGCATGGGCTGTGAACTGGAGGTGTACACCAACTCCGGCCGGATCGTCAAGATCGAAGGCGTCGAGGACGGTCCGGACGGCGGCCAGCTCTGTGAGATGGGACGGTTCGGCCTGCTCGGCGACGATCGCGACCGGATCCACGAACCGTCGATCCGCGGCGAAGGCGCGGTCGGTGTCGACGTGGCCACTGACCGGGTCGCCGACCTGCTCGAAGACGCCGAGACGGTCGACGCGGTCGCGTCCGATCGACTGCCCAGCGAGACGCTCGATGCGTTCGCCGAGGCAATGGACGACTACGACGCAGCCGTCGAGGTTCCCGGTGCCGGGCGGGCAAGGGAAGAAAAGCGGATCGCCCGACAGGTCGCGAAACACTTCGAGAAGAGCCCGAGCGGCCTGCGCGCGAGCGGGCCGCGAGCGCTGCTAGACGCCGACAGCGTCGTCGTCTTCGATACGGACATCGTCGACACGCACCCCGTTGCTGCGTCCTACGTCCGCCGGGCCAGCAAGGGCGGCGCGACGCTGCTGAGCGTCGACGAAGACGAGGACCGATTCGGCCGCAAGTCTGACGTCTCCATCGAAGCAGGCACCGGACTGGACCGGGTCTCCGAAGACGCCGTCGAAGTCGTCGAGGAGGGTGCCTCGGCGCTGTCCGACGTCGACGCCGAGACGCTGATGGACGCCGTCCCGGCACTGACGTCGGGAATCGGCGTGGTCGTGCTCGGCCCCGACGTCAGCGAGGACACGATCGTCAACGCCTACGCGCTGGCGGGGATGACCGGCAGCAAGGTCCTGAGCCTGCCCAGGCAGGCAAACACCGGCACCGACGTGGGGACCGACGACCTGCACGGCAGTGCGGACGTGGCGTACCTCTTCGCCGGCGACGACCGCGAGGAGAACGTCGACCGGATGCTCGATGTCGCTCGCGGGGCCGACACCGTGATCGTCCAGGCCACTCGCGAGTCGATCCTCACGAAGGCCGCCGACGTCGTCCTGCCGGCACTCGACTGGTTCGAGCGCTCGGGCACGGTCACCGACGCCAGCGGTGCCGACCGCGAGATTGCGCGTGTGCTCGAACCGCGCGTCGCCGTCGACTCCGACCGCGAGGTGCTGTCGGCGCTTTCCGAAGCTGTCGAGCCACAGGAGGTGAAACCATGAGCCAGGCAGAAACGACTGACGAGCGGGCGACCGTCGCGACGGTCTGTCTCGGCGGTTGCTCGGGCTGTCACATGGAGTTCCTGAACATCGACCACGACCTGGTCGACCTGCTCGAGGACGTCAAGATCAAAGCGAGCCACATGATCGTCGACGAGAAAGGCGTTCCCGAGGCCGACATCGGCATCGCCGAGGGCGTGGTCACGAACGAGGAGAACGTCGAGGTCGCCGAGGAACTGCGAGAGAACTGCGATACCGTCGTCGCGTGGGGCGACTGTGCGGCCCTGCGCGGGATCATGTCCCTGCGAAACGACGAGGACGCCGACGAAATGATCGACGAGGTCTACGAGGGCAAGGCCGACGAGGAAAGCGAGAGCCCGCGCGGAGACGTCCCCGTGCCGGCACTGCTCGAGGACGCCCGGCCGCTCGACGACTATATCGACGTCGACGTGTACATTCCGGGATGTCCCCCGGACGCAGAGGTGATGGCCTACGGTATCGAAGCGCTGCTCGACGGCGAGCAGCCTGAAATCGTCGAAGAAAAACTCCAGTACGACTAACAATGAGCAAGAAGGAAGTTATCGATCCGGTCACGCGGGTCGAAGGACACGGCAAGATCACGATAGAATTGGACGACGACGGCGATGTCGAAGATACGCAGTTCCACGTCACGGAGTTCCGCGGGTTCGAGGAGTTCGTCGAGGGCCGTCCCGTCTGGGAGATGCCCGAGATCACGGCCCGGATCTGCGGGATCTGTCCGGTCAGCCACCAGCTGGCCGCGGCGAAGGCCGTCGACGAGATCGCCGACGTCGAGATTCCCGAGGGCGCATACAAGCTGCGGGAACTGCTTCACATGGGGCAGGTCCTGCAGAGCCACGCGTTGAGTTTCTTCTATCTGTCCAGTCCGGATCTGGTATTGGGCTACGACGCCGATCCGGAGAAACGCAACATCGAAGGCGTGCTGGAGGAGAACCCCCAGCTCGCCGAGCGCGGGATCGACCTGCGGAGCTTCGGCCAGGACGTCATCGCGACGCTCGGTGACAAGAAGGTCCATCCGGACTTCGCGATCGGCGGCGGCGTCACCAACACGCTGGACCGCGAGGACGGCCAGCAGTTGCTCGAACAGTCCGAGGACCTGGATACGTACGTCCGCGAGACGATCGATCTGCTGCAGGAGATCTTCGCGGAGATGGACGACGACACGCTGGATTACGCCACCTACGAGACCGGCTACATGGGTCTGGTTGACGAGGATGGTGGCCTCGAACATTACGACGGAGACATCCGGCTGGTCGACGAGGACGGCGACCTCCTCGAGGAGATCGATGACGGCGACTACGCCGACATCATCGGCGAGCGCTCCGAGGACTGGAGCTACCTCAAGTTCCCCTACTACAAGGGGCGTGACTTCGAGGACGGTCAGTACCGCGTCGGCCCGCTGGGACGGCTCAACGCCGTCGATCAGCTCCGGACGCCGCAAGCCCAGGAGGAGTTCGAACGCTACATGGACGCCGCCGACGGCCCCGTCCACGAGCGCTCGACGTACTACCACTGGGCACGGCTCATCGAGATCCTCTACTGTATCGAGCGCATCCGGGAGTTGCTCGACGACGACGACGTCTACGACGGGGTTCCGAACGTCCCGACCAAGCCCGAGAAGAACAACGGTGTCGGCGTCATCGAGGCCCCGCGGGGCACGCTCATCCACGAGTACGACGTCGACGACACGGGCAAGGTCACGAACGCCAACTTCATCGTCGCCACCACCCACAACAACGGCGCGATGAACAAGGGCGTCCGGACCGCTGCCGAGAAGTTCGTCGACGGTCCCGAGATCCCCGAGGGGACGCTCAACAAGATGGAGAGCGTCATCCGGTGTTACGACCCCTGTCTGTCGTGTTCGACCCACGCGATCGGCGACATGCCTCTGGAAGTGACAGTCGAACAGGACGGCGAGGTGCTCGACGAGGTCTCCCGATAGCCATGGACACCCTCGTGTTGGGTATCGGCAACGAGATCAAGCGCGACGACGTCGTCGGGCTAGAAGTCGTCGACGCCCTCCAGTCGCGACTCGATCGACCGGGCGTTACCTTCGAAACGATGAACTCGGGTCGGCTGATGCTCATCGACGAGCTGAGCGGCCACGATCGGGTCTGTATCATCGACTCGATCGTGACCGAGGACGGCGACCCGGGCGACTGGTACGTCTTCGATCCCCAGGCCGTCGAACCCGACAAAGAGAGCGGCGGACTCGCGACCCACAACGTCGGCCTGGGGACGCTGACGACGCTCGGGGAGGCGATGGGCGAGTCGATGCCCGAGATAACCATCTACGCGATCGAGGTGGCCGACCCCTTCGAGTACGGCGAGGGGATGACCGAAGCTGTCAGCGAGGCGGTTCCGAGGCTAATCGAGGAAATCGGCGACGAGATCGAACAGCAAGTGGCGACGGCAGCAGCTACCGGGGGCTGAAGCCGCTGGCTTCCGCGCTGCCGCTCCGTGATCGAGCCACGGTCCACGGTACTGATAAATATTTTCCATAAATCCCTCACCTTCATACATGGTGCGAGTCTACGTGGCGTATGACTGGTCGTTCGCGTGATTCGGGGGTCGACGGACGGCAGGATGATCACGGCGTTTCCGTCGCCCTGCAGTCGCTCGATGTGGACGGCTCTATCCGGTTCGTCGACGACAAGTGGGTCAAACTGACCGATCGCGACCGCGGGGACGTCGTCGGTCGCCCGTTTGTCGAGTTGCTCCCCGAGGGCGAGCGCGACGCGTTCGAAGACGCGTTCGACGACGCCGTAGAGGGGGACGCCAGTTCGTGTGCGATCGCGATTCGCGCGAGCGACGGTACGGCGGTACCGATAGCCCTCGACGTGCGTCCGGAAATCGGATCCGACGGGGGTGTGTCCCGGATCCATTGCCGGCTCGAACCACAGCGTTCGACGCTCGACCTCAAGGCGTACGAGCGCTTGCTAGAAGTCGCGCCGGTCGGCGTGTTCAGGACGACGACCGACGGCCGCGTGCTCTCGGTCAACCACAAGCTGGCGACGACGCTCGGCTACGACAGCCCGCGAGAAGCGATGGCGGCGTACGACGATCTCGGATCGGACTTCTACGTCGATCCACAGCGACGCGAGGCGTTTCTCGAACGCCTGCTCGCGGAGGGAGCGGTCGAGGACTTCGAGTACGAAGCAGTGGCAGTCGACGGCCAGCACCGCTGGCTCTCGATGAACGCCCGGTTGCTCGATGAACACCACGATGGGGCGCGCGTGATAACCGGATTCACGCGGGACGTCACCGATCGGAAGCAGCGCGACCGCCAGCTCGCGGTGCTGGGTCGGATCCTGCGACACAACATCCGCAACGCATTGACCGTGGTCCAGGGCCAGGCCGAGTTACTGCGCTGGGAGCGCGCCGACGCCAAGGACGCCGTCGGCACGATCCTCGAACGGACGGATTCGTTGCTCCGGCAGGCCGAGAAGGAACGAGCGCTCACCGAGTTGCTGCGCGGCTCGACGGAGTCGACGGCGCGTGATATCGTGCGTCTGGCCGAAATCGCGCGTGTGGACGTACTCGAAACGCACCCCGACGCGACCGTGTCCGTCGACGGGACCGAGACCGCGACGGCGACCGTCGTCGACGGGTTCGAACGGGCACTCGTCGAGTTGCTTGACAACGCGCTCCGTCACGGCGACGACCTGTCGGTGTCCGTGACCGTCCGTGAGAAGGCAGAGAGCGTCGAGATCGCCGTCGCCGACGACGGACCGGGGATACCCGAGATAGAGCGCGAACTCCTGTGTGGCAATACCGACGAGACGCCGCTGTTTCACGGAACCGGCGTCGGGCTCTTTCTGGTCAGGCAACTCGTCGTCCGGTCGAACGGGACGATTTCGGTCGCGGACAACGAACCCCGCGGCAGCGTCGTGACGATCCGGCTCCCCTCGTAACTCCCCTGGACTCCTTTACTGCGGCTGTTGCTTCTCGAGCAGTTCCAGCCGCGTGTAGTGTTCGTCGATGAGATGGCCGAGCACGCGCTGTTCGATGTGTTCGACGTCGGGGAGGTCGGCGGCGTCGAGGTAGTCCTCACGGATCCCCAGGTGCTCAACGTCGCCGAAGATGACCTGCGTGCCCTCGATTTCCATCGTCTCTCGGACCGAACATTCCAGCCAGGCCGGACAGCCGACAACGCGCTTGGGATCGACGACCTCACTGTCAGTGTGCTTGATGTCGGCGGCCTCGAACTCCGACTCGTCGATGTCGGCGGCGCTGTCGTTCATCTCTTCGAGCAACCCGGCCGTGAAGACGTTGTAGACGAACTCGCCAGTGTCGATCGCGTTTCGGGCGGTGTCTTTCATCGTCCCGTCCTGGTGGTCGGCAGCAGTAAAGACGACGACCGGCGGGTCGACGCTGGCCGGTGTGACGAAACTGTAGGGCGCGACGTTGTCCTGGCCGTCTTCGCTCACGGTCGAAATCCATCCGACCGGTCGCGGCGTGACCAGCCGTCCGAGTGTCACGAACATCTCGTAGCCGCCGAAGTCGTCCGGTTCGAGCTCGACCACAGTGTGATCGTTACCGAGACCCTGCTGCGATTCCATATCACTGATATACATCTCAGGACTGGAAAGGGTTTGGCCCCGATATCCGGGGATATTTTGTCCGATTGCTGATATCTTCACGGTTGATCGTTGTGTTTGTGCGTGTGTCCCGGTCTGTGGAAAACAGTTTAGTCACATCTGGTGAAACAGGCAGGCATGGTTCGACGTGTCACAGTCCTTGCGGGGTTGCTGGTCGTGTTGGGGGCACTGTCGATGGTCATCCTCGGTGCCGTGTTCGGAACGATATTCTTCGCTATCACGGTCGCATACGTGCTCTATCCGGTTCGAGAGCAGCTCATCGAACGGGGGCTCGGTCGGCGGACAGCGGCCGCAGCGAGTACGGCCCTGGCCTTCGTTGCGGTCGCACTGATCGTGTTACCGGTCGTGATCGTCCTGTACGTGCGCCGAAACGATCTGATCACGTTGCTGGAGAAGATCCCGGACGAGGTGGTACTCGAGGTTGCAGGGATGCGCTATCCGATCACACTGAGCGACCTCAGTGCCGAAGCGGCCGAAGTCGGGGAGTCGCTGGCGCTGTCGGTCGCCGGCTCGACACCGGCGCTGGGGTTCAAATTATTCCTGTTCGTGTTACTGGTGTACGCGTTGCTGGTCCGCCCAGAAGACGTCACGAACGCGTTGTTGCATCCGATCCCCCGAGAGTATCACGACGTCGTGATGGCCCTACACGAGCGGCTGCGATCGACACTGTACGCGATCTACGTGTTGCAGGCGGCGACCTCGGTCGGGACGTTTCTCGTCGCGTTCGTCCTGTTCTGGGCGCTCGGATACGAGACGGCGTTCTCGCTTGCGGTCGTCAGTGGTATCCTCCAGTTCGTGCCGATCATCGGTCCGAGCGTACTCGTGCTGGCGATCGCCGGGTTCGAGGTCGCCCTCGGGAATACGACCGGTGCGATCGTGGTCGCCGTGCTCGGGCTCTTCCTGATCGGATTCCTCCCGGACGCACTCATTCGGCCGCAACTGGCCGCGCTCACGGCGAAGATGCCGGGAAGCCTCTACTTTATCGGCTTCGTCGGCGGCATCCTCTCGATCGGCGTCGTGGGCGTCATCGCCGGCCCCGTCGTAGTCGGGCTGATCGCGGAGGTCGGATTACTGCTGGCCGACGAGCGTCATCCGCGCCTGAGTGATTATCGCGGCGGTTAGTGAGCCACGCCGGAAGAGGAACCGACGCCGAATCGCCGATCGGATGGGGGACCTGCCACCTGGCCACGGATCACGTGGGGGAGTCGTGGTCGGTCGGACGAACCCTCGTCACCGGCCGGGGGACCGACCGGACGTCCCCCGGAGCGCGTCAGCGTTCGCGTCGTTGAACAGACTTCGAAATATTACAGAGGCGAGATCGTCGGCGTCCATCGGTTGTCTCGGGGACCGCATCCCGCCGCCCACTCGGTGTGTGACATGCTTCTCCCGGACGCGTAGCGGCTCGACTGTGGCGGGTAGTGTCACATGCCACGAACAAAACTCAGTGAGCGGTCGCCGTGGTTCGACTATCGACATACAGTGGTGTGGAATGCTCACAATTTGGGAATGTGAGATGGATTTACTCGTTACGTAGTTGTTCCTTCGACCGAGCATGACTGTAGCGGTCGTTCTCACACCGCCGGTTGCACTTCTGGTATTCCTGCTCGTCGCGATCGGTATCGATCGGGTCGGCCAGCGGATAGCGGATGAGCGAACTGGCGAGGGAGAGTTCCGAACGGCGTACGCGTGTGGTGAAGACGCTTTGGGTGAGCGACTCCAGCCGAAATACCGACTCTATCACGTCGGGATCGGGTTTACGATCGTCCACGTCGCCGTGTTGCTGGTCGCGACGATGCCGCTGTCCTGGCGCGGGCTGAGTCTCGGAATCCCACTGCTTTCCGTCGTTGGCCTGTCGCTGGTCGCACTGCTCGAAGCGGATCGACGACCGGTGACCCGGAGGTGAAAAGATGGGGAAACTCCTCGAATGGGCACGCAGCGCCTCGCCGTGGATACTGCATCTCAACTGCGGGAGTTGCAACGGCTGTGACATCGAGACGCTCGATTCGCTGATGCCGCGCTACGACCTCGAACGGTTCGGCGTCCTAAAGAAAGACACACCTCGTCACGCGGACGTGCTCGTCTGTACCGGGCCGGTCACCCGGCAGATGGAGCCGCGTCTGGAGCGGATCTACGAGCAGATGCCGGAGCCGAAACTCGTCGTCGCTGCCGGCTCCTGTGCCGCGTCGGGTGGCGTCTTCCAGGACTGTTACAGCTGCCACGACGGCGTCGACGAGGTGATCCCCGTCGACATGTACGTCCCCGGCTGTCCGATCTCGCCGGAGGCGCTGATCGACGGGCTCGTCAGACTCCTGGAAGAATCCGGCGAAGGCGGGAAAGCGTCCCGGCTTCGCGAGCGAAGCGAAGGCATCTTCGAGGACAGTGACGCGCCAGCGGGGGTGATCGACGATGAGCACGTCGCCGATACGTGAGATGGCGGACGAACTCCCCGACGCGGTCGAATCGATCGACCGGAGCGCGGACGGCCGGCAGACGGTCTCGCTCGCGAGTCGGGACCGTCTCGGGGACGCGCTCGAGTTCCTGCTCGAAGCCGAGATTTCGCATCTCGTGACGATCACGGGCGTCGATGCTGGCGAAGAAATCGACATACTCTATCACTTGCGACCACGCGCCAAGACAGTCGAGAACGACGGGACCCGGACAGTGACGTTGCAGGTGAGTCTCCCCAAAGACGACCCCCGGCTCCGGACGGTCACCGATCGGATCCCCGGCGCGAGCATGTACGAGCGGGAGTTGATCGACATGCTCGGTATCGAAGTCGTCGACCACCCTAATCCCGAGCGGCTCCTGCTCCCGGACGACTGGGAAGGTGGGTCACCGCTCCGGGTCGACGAGGAGGGAGGTGACTGACGATGGCCGAGGAAACGACGATCCCTATCGGCCCCCAGCATCCCTCGCTGAAGGAGCCGGCGAACTTCGAACTCACCGTCGAGGGCGAACAGATCACCGGCGCGGAACTGTCGATCTCGTACAACCACCGCGGGATCGAACAGGCGGTCCGATCGAAGAGCTACCTGGAGAACATCTACCTGCTCGAACGGATCTGTGGCATCTGTTCGCACAGCCATACGACGGCGTTCGTCCGGGGCGTCGAACAGTTGCTGGGTCTCTCGGTGCCGGATCGTGCTCGCTACGTCCGAACGCTCGTGGCCGAACTGGAGCGGCTGCACAGCCACCTGCTCTGGCTGGGCGTCGCCGGCCACGAGATCGGGTTCGACACCCTCTGGCAGTACGCCTGGCGCGACCGCGAGGCCGTGATGGATAGCCTGGAAGAGCTGACGGGCAACCGCGTCCACTACTCGATCAACACGATCGGCGGCGTCCGCGAGGACATCGATACGGAGACGATCGACGCGATCCGCGACCGGATGGCAGAGCTGTCCGATCGCATCGACTTCTACCTGGAAACCGTGCCCGCAGAGCGGACGGTCCAGCTTCGGTGTGAAGACGTCGGCGTCGTCTCGAAGCAGCGCGCTCAGGAACTGTGTGCCGTCGGTCCGACGGCCCGCGCGTCGGGCGTCCAGGGGGACGTTCGCAAGGACGAACCGTACGCCGCATACGACGAAGTCGACTTCGAGGTGATCACCGCCGAGGACGGCGACCTCCTGGCGCGACTCCAGGTCCGGATCGAAGAACTCGCCGAGAGCGTCGCTATCATCGAGCAGGTGCTCGCGGATCTCCCAGAGGGAGAGCTGAAGGCGAGTCAGAAGCCCCCGCAGGCCCTGCTCGCGGGCATCGAGAGCGGCGACGTGCTCAGTCGCTACGAGGCACCGCGGGGCGAACTCACCCATTTCATCCGCAGCGACGGCAGCGACACGCCCGAGCGAGTCCACGTGCGGGTGCCGACGCTGGCGAACTGGCCGACGGTCGTCGAGGCGCTGAAAGGGAGCTATATCGCCGATACGCCGATCGTCGTCGCCGGGATCGACCCCTGCATCAGTTGCACGTCCCGCATCGGCGTGGCCGTCGCCGAAGACGAGGCCACCCTGGCCGATGCGACGGACAGCGGGGTGGTCGGGGTCGACGAGTCCGGGACCGACGACGACCCCGGGGGGTACACGCTGGACGACCTCCGAGAGTACGGCATCGAGTGGTACGAGGGCGGTGATACGCGATGAGCCTCGCGGTCGAACTCGGCCAGAGCCTGTTTTACGTGCTGGTCTTTCCGGGCTTTGCCTTCCTGTTCGGGTACGCCCTCGTCGCCGAATACGCCGACCGGAAGCTCTACGCCCGGCTCCAGAACCGGGTCGGACCGCCGGCCGTCCAGCCGTTCGCCGACTTCCTGAAACTCCTTTCGAAGGAGAGTATCGTCCCCGAAGACGCCGAGGGGACGATCTTCGAGGCTGCCCCGATCGTCGCGCTGGCCGGCGTGCTGACGCCCATCCTGTACGTTCCGATCTGGAGCGTTGAGGCCGTCTTCGCGTTCCAGGGCGATCTGATCGTCGTCCTCTTCTTGCTGACGATCCCGTCGTTCGCGCTGATCTTCGGCGGCTGGCACTCCCGGAACGCCTTCGGCCAGGTCGGGACCGTCCGGACGCTCACGCAACTGTTCGGCTACGAGATCCCCTTTTTCCTCGCGTGTCTCGCGCCGGCGGTCGCCGCCGGTACCTGGTCAGTCTCCGGTATCGCGAGCTTCGTCGGGACCCGGCCGCTGTATATCCCGGTGTTCGCGATCGGCTTCGCCGTGGCGCTGCTCTCGCTGCAGGCGAAGCTCGAGCGAATCCCCTTCGACGTACCGGAGGCAGAGACGGAACTCGTCACGGGGCCGCTGGTCGAGTACTCCGGCCGCAAGCTCGCGCTGTTCCGGTTGACCAAGGACGTCGAGCTGGTCGTCGGCGCGGCACTGCTGTCGGCGCTGTTTCTCGGCGGACCGTATCCCGCCGGTGCGATCGCTGACGTCGGTAGCACTGCCGGCGCAGTCATCGGATTCGGGGTCTTCCTGGTGAAGACCCTCGCGATCGTGTTCGTGCTGACGGTCCTGCGGGCGGTGCTGGCCCGGTTGCGCATCGAACAACTCGTCTCGGTGTTCTACCTGTGGCTGGTCCCGCTTGCGTTGATCCAGCTGGCAGTGGTGGGCGTCGTCGGCACGACGGAGGTGATTCCATGAGATTACCTGGCAAACTCGTTCCGGAAGCGCTCAAGACACTCGGCAAGGACAGTGCGACGATCCGCTACCCGGAGCAGTCCCGGTCGATGCCAGACCGGTTCCGCGGGCGGGTCGCGTTCGACCCGGACGGCTGCACGGGCTGTGGCATGTGCGAACGCCACTGTGCGGCCGACGCGATCGTCGTCGAGGCCGACGGCTCGGAGATTTCCTGGCGCTACGACGAATCGGCGTGCATGTTCTGTGGCCAGTGTGGCGAGTCCTGTCCCACAGACGTGATCACCATGTCCGAAGAGTACGATCTCGCGAGTTCGGACCCCGCGTCGTTCGAGACGACACATACGTTCGAAAGGTGATACAATGAGAGACAATCACGCTACGATACGATGCAGTCACTCGACGGCACACAGACGTTCGATGACGGCGACGGTCTCCTCGATGGCCGTTTCGACGGCGGGTGACACCGAGTCGCCGGGGTCGATCGTCGCCGGCTGGATGCCAACCAGGACGGCGGTCCCGCCGGTCTCGCGTTCGAGGTACGTGAGGAGCATCGACGGCGTCGGCGTGTGCGAGGACACCGATCCCGACCGGAGGTCGTCGGAGTCGATCACCGCCACGTCGCCGGGTTCACCCCCGAACTCGATGGCGTCGACCAGCACGACCAGCGTCGGCTCGAAGTCCCGGACGACGCCGGTGAAGTTCTCGGGCGCGACGCCGCCCTCGATCGCGTGCAGGCCCTGGGTCGAATCGAGTCGTCGCGCCACTTCGAGACCGGCGGCGTCGTCGCCGCGGCCCTCGGCACCCATCCCGACGACGGCGACGCGGTCGGTCTCGACACGCGAGAGCTGTTCGAACACGTCTCGGGACACGACGTTCACGTGCAAAACACTTTGCGTCCGGAGATCGGCTGCGCCGAGACGCTCGATGGGCCACGCTGGTGTTAGTCAGGAGGTGAGGACATGACCGCGAGTCCGCTGGCCGTCGGCCCGCTAGGTGTGCTGCTCGTCGGTGTGTTGCTAACGTACGTCGTGGCGGCCGCGCCGGATCAGGAGACGGTCGCCGGCTGGGTCGCGTCGCTGGTCTGCGTCGTCGCGTTCGCCACGACTGCCGTACTGGCGACCGGCTCACTGCCGAGGACGGCGTCGGTGCTGGGCAGCGAGGGCGCGGTGGTAGTCACACACCTGGGCGTGCTCGTGGCCGGGATCGCCACGTTCGTCGGGGCCCTCGTGTGTGTCGCGTCCGTCCGGTTTCTCGACGCTGGCCAGGAGACCTACTACCCGCTCGTGGTCGCGCTCGTCGCCGGCGTCGTCGGGATCGGCTTCGCCGCCGACATGTTCACGCTCTATCTCAGTTTCGAGCTGCTGGCCGTCGCGAGCTACGCGCTGGTCCCGTTCAGACTCGGACGAGAACGAGCGGTCGCCGCCGGCACCCGGTATCTGATCATGAACGTCGTCGGCTCCGTGCTCGCGATCGTCGGCATCTCGCTGGTCTACGCTCAGAGCGGTGGCGTCCTCGCGTTCGACGCGCTGGGTCCGGCACTCGTCGCCGCGGAGGGTCAGCTCGTCGATCCGCTCGCAGTCGCCGTGCTATTGTTAGTCGTCGGGTTCGGCGTCAAGGCCGCGATCGTCCCGTTGCACGCCTGGTTGCCCGACGCCTACACCGAGGCACCGGCGGCCGTCAGCGCACTGCTGGCGGGGGTCGCGACGCCCGCAGCGCTCGTTGCAATCGTCAAGTGCCTGGCCGTCTTCCCCGGGTCGATCCCCAGCGGCCTCCTGCTGGTCGGATTCGGGGTCGTGACGATGACCGTCGGCAACCTGCTGGCGCTGCGCCAGCGCGAACTCAAGCGGTTGCTCGCCTATTCGAGTATCCCCCACATCGGCTATATCGTCGTCGGCCTCGGCGTGGGCCTCTACGGCGGCGGTGTGCTGGCCTTCGACGGGGCCTTCTTCCATATCCTGGCGAACGCCCTGATGAAGGGCGGGGCGTTCCTGGCCGTCGGCGCGATCCTCTATCGGTTGCGCCGGGCGGACCCGGACAATCCCGGGACGATGGACTCACTCGCGGGGGTCGGCTACCGGATGCCGATCGCGGCCGGCGCGCTCGTCGTCGGCGTCCTCGCGCTCGCCGGCGTCCCGCCGCTTGCGGGCTTCTGGGGAAAGCTGTTCATCGTCGTCGCGAGCGCCGAGGTCGCCGGCACGGCCGGGATCGTGCTCGCGCTCGTCGTCGTCGCCAACTCCTTTCTCTCGCTGGGCTATTACCTGCCGTTGCTCCGGAGTCTGTTCGCGAGCGGCGACGAGTCGCTGGCGACGTTGGGACCCTCGCCACGAGCAATCGCGGTCCCGCTGGTCGCGGTTACGACGCTGACGATCGTCGTCGGGCTCGTGCCGATGTCCGGCTTCGAGATCGTCCATCCGGCCGCGGAGGCGATGGCTGACGCGCTAACGGGGGTGGGTTCGTGACCTCGACAGTCGGCATCGCCGCACTCGCGGCGATGCTCGTCTTCGCGGTTGCGGCCGTCGGGCTTCGAGACATGATCCGGGTCGTCTCCGCGCTGGCGCTGTCGAGTCTCGCGCTGGCAGCGTTCCTGTTCGTCGAGGGGATGGCCTACGCCGCGGTCTTCGAGGCGACCGTCGCCGGGGGGCTGGTCTCGATCCTCTTCCTGCTGGTGATCAGCATGACCGACGACGACCACGTCGGGTACGTCCGGGGACGAACCGCCGTCCTGGCTGGCGGCGCGGGGGCGGTCTTCCTCGCCGCGCTGGGGCTCGCCTGGCAGGGGCTCTCAACGATCACGCTGGCGGAGTCGACAGCAGCCACCGAGCCGTTCGTCGAGTGGTTCTGGGCGGCCCATCCGCTGGACGTGCTGCTGGTGACCGTCCTCGTGTTCGTCGGCGTGCTGGCGATCTCGCGGCTCACGACGCCGCTCGCACCGCCGGAGAGCGAGCGGGCTCCCGGCGAGGCCTCCGAAGCGGCGGAATCAGGCGCAGTCGAAACGGAGGAGATAGCATGACAGTCCCACTGGGTGCAGCACTGGCGATGCTGGCTGTTGGATTCGTCGGCGTCCTGGCCGGCAGAAACCTGCTGAAGACGCTCGTCGGCATCGAACTCACTTCGAAGGCAGCGCTGGTGATCTTCGCCGCGACCGACGCGGCGAGCCAGGGGATCGTCGTCCTGCTGATCCTCGTCGACGCGATCGTCGTCGCCGTCGTGATGGCCATGGCCGTCGCGGTGTATCGCCAGTACGACACGCTCGATCTCGACGCAATGGGGGCGATGTCATGGTGACCTCGAACGTCACGGTCGAGAACACGACCGCGGCGTTGCCGGGACTCGTCGCTGCCGGCGTCCTGCTCGGAGCCGTCGGCGTGGGAGTCGAGGGGAGCGGTCTCGCGACGCCCGCGGTACTCGCGCTGGCCGCGATCATCGCGCCGCTGGTCGGTGCGGCGCTCGTGCCGGTCACAGCGCGCGCCGGCGACCGCGCGCGGGCCTGGTTCGCGACGCTGGTCGGCACGCTCACCGGCGTGTTGACCCTCGCGCTGGTCCCACAGGCGCTGGAGGCGACGGGGAGCGAATCCGTCCACTACAGCGTCTCCTGGGCGGCCGCCGTCGACGTCTCCTTCGGGCTGTATCTGGACATTCTGGGCGTCACGATGGCCGCCATCGCGGGCGTCGTGGGGGCGCTCGTCCTCCTGTTCTCGACGCGGTTCATGGAGCGCGAGGACGGGCTGACTCGCTACTACGCGCTGACGCTGTTGTTCGTCGGCGGGATGATCGGGTTCGGTCTCAGCGACTCGCTGGTGGCGCTGTACGCCTTCTGGGAGGTGCTGGGCCTCTGCTCGATGGGGCTGATCGCCTTTTGGCTCCGGGATCGGACCTCGACCCGCGCCGGGATGAAGGCCTTCGTCGTCACGCGCTTCGGTGACGTCGGGCTGCTCGCTGGGATCGCGGTCCTGTACGCGCACACGGGGACGTTCTCCGTGCAGGAGACGATCGCGCTGGCCGAGGCCGGAGGCGTTCCGACGTGGGTGCTCGCCTGGGTCGGCGGCCTGTTCGTGCTCGCGGCCGTCGGCAAGTCCGCGCAGTTCCCGCTGCACGTCTGGTTGCCCGACGCGATGGAGGCCCCGACGACCTCGACCGCGCTCATCCACGCGGCCTGCATGGTCAACGCCGGGATCTACCTGCTCGCCCGCACGCGACCGCTGTTCGAGTCGGTTGCGTGGTGGCACACGCTCGTGCTGGCCGTCGGGACCGCCACCGCGTTCCTCGCGGCAGTGCTTGCGACCCGAGAGAACGACTTCAAGCGCGCGCTGGCCTACTGTACGATCAGCCAACTGGGCTACGTCTTCGCCGCGCTCGGGCTGACGCACGGACTCGTTCCGGCGACCGCCCACCTGCTGAGCCACTCGCTGTTCAAGGCACTGCTGTTCCTCGGTGCCGGCGCGGTGATCTACGAGATCGGCGGGAGTGTCCACAAGCACGTGGACATGTTCGAGCACCGCGGCATCGGGTCGCGCCAGCAGATGCCGGTCACGAACCTGACGTTCCTGGTCGGGATCCTGGCGCTGATCGGCGTCCCCGGGTTCAACGGCTTCTGGACGAAGGAGCTAATCCTGGGAACCGGACTGCACGGCAGTCCGATCGAAGTCGCTGCGGGGGCGGTCCTGGCAGTCACGGCCGTCCTCACCGTCGTCTACTCGCTGCGGATCTACGTCCTCGTGTTCACGGGCGAGCCGTCGACAGACGCCGGCCGGGTTCCGATCCGGATGGCGGTACCGCTGTTCGTGCTGGCGGTCCTGACGCTCGGGTCGTGGGCTGCCGTCCCGTCGTTCTCGCAGGCGCTGGCCGAGACGGTTCCGGCCCGCGCGGTCGAGACCTACACGCTGTCGAGTTTCGTCGACCACGTCGTCACGACGTCGACGCTGGCGTTGACCGGCACGGTTCTCGTCGCCGGGGCGGTCGGCTTCCGGTACCGGGCCGCGATCGCCGGCGTCACGCCGACGTTCGTCACGTCGATCCTGGATCGACGCTACGGGTTCGACGACCTCTATCTGCGGTCGGTCGGCGCCTACGCGTGGGTCGCGTCCCGGAGCCGGCGCCTGCAGCGCGGCCACACGAACTCGACCGTCGCCGCGATCGCGCTCGCGTTCGCCGCCGGCCTGGCCGTGCTGGTCGCTCTGTGAGACGGGTTATTGTACGTCCCGTCCGCACCGACCGCGGGGCGGTCGAAGCGGTACAATAATCCGTACGAGAACTCGTTCGAGCGTCACCGGGAAAGGAATGCGCGTCGGTGCTGCGTCACCGGCGAACGGAATGGGCGTCTGTTCTGCGTGGCTGCACGAAGTTCAGGCGACGCGTCAGGACTCGACCAGCGCCGTCTCGAGCAGTTGCATCGGGTGTTTGACCTCGTAGCCGGTGCCGTGTTCGATCTGGGCGCTGCACATCGGACACTCGGTCAGCGCGACCTCGCCCGGGGCCTCCTCGAAGGCCTCGAACATCTCCGCGCCGATCTCCATCGAGTCGTCGTACTTCTCCTCTTTCCAGCCGTACGTGCCGGCCAGGCCACAGCAGACGTCGCCCGTGTCATCGAGTTCGACGCCGTCGACGTCCGCGAAGAGTTCGGTGATGATCCCCTCGACGCCCATGACCTCGCCGTGACAGGGGGCGTGGTAGGTCATCGCCGGGAAGTCGACGTCGGCGGCCTCGAGTTCGGCTTCGAGATCCTCGTTGACCCGGAGGTACTCGACCGCGTCGAACATGTGCGAGGCGACGTCCTCGATGCCGTCGATGTCGAACAGTTCGGGGTACTCCTTGCGCAGGGCCATCGAACAGGAGGTGCAGGTCGCGATCAGGTCGTAGCCGTCCTCGACGAGCGAGCCGAAGGTGTCGACGTTGCCTTCGGCGACACCACGGGCGTCCTCGAGCATCCCGTTCGCGAACATCGGCGTGCCACAGCAACTCTGTTCGGGCACGGCGATCTCGTAGCCCAGCGACTCGTAGAGCCGGACCATCGACTTGGCGACCTCGGTCTGGTGGTAGTTGGCGTAACAGCCGTGGAAGAACGCGACCTTCTTGTCCTCACCGTCCTCGCCGCGCGCCTCGCGGGCTTCGCGGGCTCGTTCGGCAGAGGTGGCGTCGCCGCCGCGGTCGCTCCACCAGCCCCGGAAGGTCTGAGTGGCGAAATCGGGGAACGAGCGCTCGCTCGGGAAGCCGAGCAGCTTCTCGTTCAGCCAGCGCGTCGCCCCGAGCCCGAAGACGGCGTTCGAAATCCGGGGCATCATGCTCCCGAGTTTCCCCAGCGTGCCGTAGTTGGCCAGCATCTTGTTGCGGAGGAACTCCCGGGAAGCGTGGTTCATCTGGTTGTCGACGTAGTTCGCCCGGGCGACGTTGTGCATCTGCCCCAGCGGGACGCCGTTCGTACAGGCGGTATCACACCGCATGCAGTTCAGACACTTGTCGACCGACTCGTCGAACTCCAGGTCGCCCTTGCGGGTGAGTCGCCACTGTTCGGGCCCCTGGAACTTCGGTCCCGGGAAGTCCTCGTTGACTTCCGCGACCGGACAGACCGTCTCGCAGTTGCTGTTCTTGTCACACTTGTCGACTCCCGGGCGGAGGTCCATCTCCGTCGCTTCCGGGAACAGGTCCACGGGATCGAACGTCTCGGATTCCTCTGGTTTGCTCATGTCAACTCACCTGCCTCACTGCCGGCCACGTATCCTGTGGCCAGCGAGACGCCACAGCCGGATTTCTCGGTGGCGAAGTCGTAGCCGCCGATCACGTTGCCGGCGGCGCGAAGGTTCTCGAACTGTACCTCCTCGTCCGCGACCGGGCGCAGGTCGTCGTCGACATCGACGCCGAAGGTCGTGTACGCGTGGTCGCCCCAGACGTCGTCCGCGAACCACTCGTAGCGGTCGCCGGGGTGCTCGACCGGCAGGCCGAAGATCGGTTCCTCGACGACGTCTCGGTCGGACTCGATCCCGCCGCCGACGGGGCCGCCGGTCGCCAGCACGTACTGTTCGGCCTCGTAGGCAACCTCCGAACCCATCCGGTCCATGAGCACCTGTTCGACCCGGCCACCGTCGGCGTCGTAGTCGACGATCGGGTTGCCGGACGTGATCCGGACCCCGGCGTCCTCGGCCGCGTCGTAGAGGGCGTCTTCCAGCCGCAATCCCGGGAGGCTCGGCGGCCCGGTGGGTACCTCGAAGACGTCGACGCCGAGCCAGTCCTGCAACTCCGTCCGGACGGCCTCGTGGCGGGCGTCACCCAGCAACGCCGTGAAGCCGACGCGCCGCTCGTCTTCAAGGACGGTCTCGACGCGATCGGCAAGCACCTCCCGGACGGTTCCGGCGTCGGTCGACTCGTCGCGGTCGAGCGCCCGGGCGTAGCGGGTCACGTCCGCGTCTTGCGGGAACGATTTCGGGAAGCGGACGGTCTCGCCGCGCACGTCGAAAGGCACGTCGACGGCCGAAAGGTGATCGGCGGCCATCGGTGCGTCGAAGCCGGTGACGCTGTCGATGCCGACAAGCAGCATGTCCCGGTCGTCGCTGGCGAGCCCCGGGGCGATCGAGCGCGGGTATCGCGCCGTCGGTTTGACCGAACCGGCGTGGGTCGGCACCAGCGCGTTCGCCTCCGACTGGCTCCCGAGATAGCCATCTCCGACGGCGTCGTCGAACAGCGCCAGTCCTTCGCGGACGGCGTCGGCCCCGACCTTGCTGTAGGGATGCTCGGCGGGGAGTTGCGCGATCGCGTCGTACGGATCGGCACGCGGCGCGTCGTCGCCCGGGGCGTATCCCAGTACGTCGACGAGACCGCTCGCGTTCCCGAGCGTGCTCTGCTTGTAGGTGACCAGACGCGTGCGTGCGCCCGCCTCAGCGGCCGCGATGGCGCTCGTGAGACCGGCGATACCGCCGCCGATCACCAGCACGTCGTCTTCAATCGCCATCTGACTCACCTCCGTCGGCGACGGCCCGGGACTCGAACGCGTCGAAGTCGACGCTGACGTCGGTGGGATCGCGATCGCGGTTCATGGTACTTGCGTGCACGGCGTGGTTGAGCGTCGCCTGCGAGAGTTGCTCGCCCCAGAGCGCGTGGCGCTGGCCCTTCCAGCGTTCCTGATACAGCTCTTCGAGCGCGGCCCGGGCGGTCTCCTCGTCGTACTCGGGGTGGAGTTCGGCCGCCAGTCGATACGCACAGGTACCGCCCTGGCAGGTCCCCATCGACGCCCGCGTCCGCTGGCGGACGGCGTTGAGGTCGGTTCCCACACTTTCGATCGCGTCCTGGACCTCGGCGCGGGTCACGCCCTCGCAGTCACAGACGACGGGGTTGGGGTCCGCGCCAGAGAGCACGTCGTCGTAGCGGCTGCCGAGTCGCTGCTTGTTCCGACGGGCAACCGGCGAGCGCAGGCCGTAGCGATCCATCGCATCGCTCAGCACCGCGTCGTCCTCGCTGCCCGGGAGCGGTTCCTCGGCCGTCCGACACTCGGCGTCGACGCCCAGCAGGTCACAGACGTGGTCGGCACAGTCCTCAGCCATCTTCCGGTAGGTGACGAACTTCCCGCCGACGACGGTCGTCAGGCCGGGCGTCCCGTCTCGCTCGTCGTGATCGAGCACGAAGTAGTTCCGCGTGATCTGTTCGGTTTCCTCGGTACCGGTCCCCGGCGGTTCGTACAGCGGTCGCACGCCCCAGTATGATCGCAGGGTCCGGGCGTCTTCGAGGATCGGTGCCATCTTCGACATCTCCTCGATGAGGAAGTCGACCTCCGCTTGCTCCTCGGGGAAGTCCTCGGGGTCTTCGACCTCCTCGTCGGTCGTCCCGAGGATGGCCGTGGTCTCGTGGGGGACGATGATATCTGCGTTGCCCCGCGGCTTGCAGCGGTTGATCACCATGTCGACCTGCCGGACGTTCATGATGGTCATGACGCCTTTCGCCGGGATGACCTCGACGTCGAGGTCGGCCATCGCGCCGATCTGCCCGGCCCACGCCCCCGCGGCGTTGACGACGTGGTCGGCGTAGATCTCCTCGATCTCGCCCTCGTTGCCGTGGACACGACTCCCCGCTCCGGACTTGTGCTCGACCTCGACGCCGACGACCTCGCCGTCCTCGACCAGGAGGTCGGTCACTTCCGAGTGGGTCTCGATCCGTGCGCCGTGGTTCTCCGCACTGACGGCGTTAGCGACACAGAGCCTGAAGGGGTCGATCGCCCCGTCGGGGACCCAGATCGCCCGTTCGAGGTCCTCCGAGAGGTACGGTTCCATCTCCAGGGCCTGCTCGGCGGTCAGTTCCTCGGCAGGGATATCACACTCCAGACACCCCTCCAGTTTCTGCTGGAAGTACTCGTCGTCGTCCTCGGGCATCTGGACGAACAGCCCACCGGTCATCTCGACGCAGTGGGAGGCGATGTCCCGGAGGATCCGGTTCTCTGTCATGCAGTCTTCCGCGCTGTGCTGGTCGGTGACGGCGTACCGGCCACCGCTATGGAGCATCCCGTGCATCCGGCCGGACGTCCCGTGGGTCAGGTTCCCCTTCTCCACGAGCGTCACGTCGACGCCACGCATCGCGAGGTCGCGCGCGATCCCGACGCCGGTCGCGCCGCCCCCAATGACGATCGTCGATGGATTATTCATCGGTTCTCGTCGGGACTTGGTAATCACCCTACTTTAGTTTACGTGCGCTCCCCCAGTTACTGGTAAAGAATAGTATTGTACATCCTCGTCTGTTTCGACGGAGTAACCACTCGTCCGCCCAGGGGTTTTCCGCGCCGCTCCCCCCGATTCTGAGGATCGTCCGTGATCTCGGCCGGATAAAGTAGTGTGCGTTTGAGACACAACCGAACTATCAGGGCGATCAGACCGCCAGACAGCCCAGCGGCCAGCGTCGGCGCACCAGGCGAGCGAACGGCCGCACAACGGAGGTCACAGTGCAAACGGCAGGAAGATGTGGTAGTCATCGGCACACGCGCAACCGTCATCCGCGTCCGGCGAGTATTGTACAGTATGAACGACACGAAGCAGGACCGATCTGACGGGGCGGGAGACGCGATCAAAGCGCAAGCGACGACACTCGGAAACAGCCCGACCAGCAGTGTCCACGACGACGTTCGTGCCAGTGCAGCCGAAGGCGCCACAGGCGAGCCCGGGGCACGATGACCGAGTTATCGACGACGCGGCGACGACTCCTGGGGGCACTGGGCGCGGCCGGCCTCGGCGGACTCGCAGGTTGTACGGGAATCGGAGCGCTGTCGAACGACAGCGACGTCCCGACTGCGACGCCGCGTTCGCCGCCATCGGGGCCGGCAGACACCGCTGCGACGGTCCGGGCAGCCCCGGCACAGGCGGCCAGCGGCCTGTCTCCCGACACCTGGATCTACAGCGGGGGGTTGCCCGGACCCGAACTTCGGGTCCCCGAGGGCGACGTGTTCGAGGTCGAGCTGGCGAACGACCTGCCCCGGGAGACGACAGTCCACTGGCACGGCGTCCCCGTGGCGAATCCGATGGACGGCGTCCCGGGCGTCACCCAGCAGCCGGTCGGATCCGGAGAGTCGTTCACCTACCGGTTCCGGGCCGAACCGGCCGGGACCTACTTCTTCCACAGCCACGTCGGACTCCAGCTGGACCGGGGACTGCTTGCACCGCTGATCGTCGAAGAGGCCGACCCTCACGTGGAGTACGACCGGGAGTACACGGTCGTACTCGACGATTACCTCGATAGAGCGCCACAGCCCCTCTACGAGGGGACCGATAGCGACGGGCGCGGTCCAGGCATGGGTGGCGGTCCCGGCATGGGTGGCGGTCCAGGTATGGGCGGGATGATGGGCGACAGACGACCGCCGTACGCCGCTCTGCTCGCCAACGGTCGTCCACCGGCCGATCCCCAGCGGCTCGACGTTCGGGAGGGCCAGCGCGTCCGCTTCAGGTTCATCAACGCGAGCAGTGCGACGTACTTCCGGGTGAGACTCGGCGGCCACCCGATGACGGTCACGCACTCCGACGGCCGGCCGGTCGACCCGGTCGGCGTCGACTCGTTCCGTTTCGGCGCAGGCGAACGGTACGACGTGGTCGTGGACGCGACGAACCCCGGAACGTGGGAACTGCTGGCGACGGCCCTCAACGGGAGCGAACCGCCTGCCAGAGCGCTCCTGTCGTACGACGGAGACACCTCCGCGCCGGTCGCACCGTCCGTCCCGAGACGGGAACTCTCCTACAGTGACCTCGTCGCACGCACGCCGATCGACGGACTCGACGGGAGTCCGGACCGGACGTTCGACCTGACGCTTTCGGCGGGCCAGTCCGGATGGCTGATCGACGGGCAGGCGTACCCGGACGCCGACCCCCTCCGGATCAGAGAGGGCGAGCACGTCAGGGTCACCATGCGGAATCGGAGTCCGGTCGTCCACCCGATGCACCTGCACGGCCACTTCTTCCGTGTCGGGAACGCGGTCAAGGACACCGTCGTCGTCCCCGGCCACATGGGGACTGTGACGTTCGACTTCCTCGCCGACAACCCCGGCAACTGGCTGTTCCACTGCCACAACCTCTATCACCTCGAATCCGGGATGGCTCGACTCTTCCAGTACGTCGAATAGCACTGCTGGCCCGGATCCCGACGCCCATTGACGCCGTTCGAGGCGACGTGCAGAACCCGGTCGACCGTTGGTGTCGCGCCTCTCGATCGCCGGCTACCACATCCCCCAAGCGCTGACTGCCGCGGCGCCGGATCACTGACTGCCGCGTTGCCAGGCCGGCGATTACCGCGTCGCTTAATCGGTTCAAGCCCCAATCGAAGCCGATGGCAGAGTCAGCGGTAGACGGTCCGGAGGCCTTCACCGCACTGGGTGCGGCCGTCCGGGAGGCGCTGTCCGAGCGCGGCTTCGAGACGCCGACCGAGCCACAGCGTCGCGCAATCGGACCGATCGCGGGGGGCGACCACGCGCTCGTCATCGCTCCGACCGGGACGGGCAAGACAGAGACGGCGATGCTGCCCGTGCTTGACGCGCTGGTAAAAGAGGAAAGCGAGGACCGGTTCGGGATCGGGGCACTGTACGTCACGCCGCTGCGCGCACTCAACCGGGACATGCGCGACCGCCTGGAGTGGTGGGGCGAGACACTCGACCTGGACGTCGACGTCCGTCACGGCGACACAACCGACTACCAGCGCAGCAAGCAGGCCAACGATCCGCCGGACGTGCTCGTCACGACGCCCGAGACGCTACAGGCGATGCTCACGGGGAAGAAGCTCCGGCGTGCACTGGAAGACGTCGAACACGTCGTTGTCGACGAGGTCCACGAACTGGCCGCCGCGAAGCGCGGCGCACAGCTGACGGTCGGGCTGGAACGCCTGCGCGAACTCGCCGGCCCGTTCCAGCGGATCGGCCTCTCGGCGACCGTCGGCGATCCCGAGGAAGTCGGGAAGTTCCTCACCGGCGATCGGGGCTGTCAGATCGCTGAAGTCGACGTGGGGAGCCGCCTCGACGTCGAGGTCCGCGAGCCGCGGGTCACCGACGAGGACGAGCGTCTCGCCGGCCAGCTGATGACCGACGCCGACGTGGCCAGCCACGTCCGCGCGATCGACGAGATCATCGACGAACACGACTCGACGCTGGTGTTCGTCAACACGCGCCAGACCGCCGAGGCGCTGGGTTCGCGGTTCAAGAAACTCGGCACCGACATCGGCGTCCACCACGGATCGCTCTCGAAGGAAGCCCGCATCGACGTCGAGGATCGATTCAAGTCCGGCGACCTCGACGCGCTCCTGTGTACCTCCTCGATGGAACTGGGGATCGACGTCGGTCGCGTCGATCACGTTGTCCAGTACAACAGCCCCCGTGAGGTCCGCCGGTTGCTCCAGCGGATCGGCCGGGCGGGCCACCGCCGGGATCTCGTGTCCGCAGGGACGGTGATCACGACCCGGCCGGACGACACGCTCGAAGCGCTGGCGATCGCCCGCCGGGCGACCGAGGGTGAGGTCGAACCCGCGGCGATCCACCACGGCAGCCTCGACACCGTCGCCAACCAGATCGCCGGTCTCGTCATGGACTTCGGCGAGATCCGGGCGATGGCTGCCTACGAGATCCTCACCCGCGCCTATCCGTTCGCCGACCTCGGGGAAGACGAGTTCAAGCAGGTCGTCCGCGAACTGGCCGGCAACGACGTGATCTGGCTCGACGAGGACCGCGACACCCTCGAAAAGCGCCGGGGCACCTGGCAGTACTTCTATCAGAACCTCTCGATGATCCCCGACGAGGCCACCTACACCGTCGAGGACGTCGCTTCCGGCGATCGCATCGGGACGCTCGACGAGCGGTTCGTCGTCAACTTCGCCCAGCCCGGCGAGATCTTCATCCAGCGCGGGGAGATGTGGCGCATCGTCGAGATCGACGAGGAGGAGGAACGCGTCCAGGTCAGCCCCGTCGCCGACCCCGGCGGCGAAGTGCCCTCCTGGGTCGGCCAGGAGATCCCCGTCCCCTTCGAGGTCGCCCAGGAGGTCGGCGAGATCCGGGACGTGGCGGGCACGCAGTTGCGGGGCGGCGCGACGCCCGAAGCGACGGCCCGGGACCTGCGGCGCCGCTATCCAGCCGACGAGCACACCATCGCGAACGCGCTCGGTCCGCTGGATCGCCACGAGGCCGCGCTGCCGACCGACGACCGGATCCTCGTGGAGTTCCGGGGCCGCGAGCTCGTGATCAACGCCCACTTCGGTCACACCGTCAACGAGACCCTCGGACGGCTCGTCTCGGCCATGCTCGGCCAGCGGACCGGCTCCTCAGTCGGCATGGAGATCGATCCCTACCGGATCGAACTGGAGGTGCCCGGCGGCGTCGCGGCCCGCGACGTCGTCGAGGTGCTCGAGGAGACCGACCCCGACCACCTGGAGGCGATCATCGAGCTCAGTCTCAAGAACGCCGACGTGCTCAAGTTCCGGCTGGCGCAGGTCGCGACGAAGTTCGGCGCGCTGAAACGCTGGCGCGGGAAAGGGAGCGGTCGCTTCGGTCGGGATCGGCTCCTCGCGGCGCTGGAGGACACTCCGATCTACGACGAAGCACTACGGGCGGTCCTGCACGAAGAGCTGGCAGTCGAGGGAGCGAGCGAGATTCTCGAAGCGATCCAGTCGGGCGCGATCGAAGTCGAGACCGTCGGCGAGCGTACGCCGATCGGCAGGGGCGGCCGCTCGAGCGGGCAGGAGCTGCTGGCCCCCGAAAACGCCGACGCCAGCGTCGTCCAGACCGTGCGCGAGCGCATCCAAAACGACCGGGTGCTGCTGTTCTGTCTGCACTGTCAGGACTGGGAATCCAGGCGGACGGTCAAGACCGTCAGCGACCAGCCGGAGTGTCCCCACTGCGGGTCGACCCAGATCGCCGCCCTAAATCCCTGGGCTGACGAGGTCGTCTCGGCGGTAAAGGCGGACGAGAAGGACGACGAACAGGAGAAACAGACCGAGCGGGCCTACCGGGCAGCGAGTCTCGTCCAGAGCCACGGCAAGCGGGCGATCATCGCGCTTGCGGCCCGCGGCGTCGGGCCACACAACGCCGCCCGGATCATCAACAAACTGCGGGAGGACGAGGACGACTTCTACCGGGATATCCTGGCGCGGGAGCGCGAGTACGCCCGGACGAAATCCTTCTGGGAGTGAGCGGCTGGGCGGTTTCGGGTTATTCGCAAAATTCGTCTGAAAATCCTGAACTAACAGATATCCTGCCGTAATTATCTAATACCAAATATATATATTTAGTGCATCGGGAAATCACACTCCGACAATGCGCACTCGCCACGTGACCCTCGCCGTCGTTGCGGCACTACTCGTCGTGGCGACGCTTGCTCCCGCGGGCTCGACGACCCCACCACCGGAAGGGGTCTGTGGGATCTGTGGGCCGGAGTTCGAGCGGGCAGCCGAGGACAACGGCGTGAACGCCACCGTCACTGAGAGCAGTCTCACCGTCGAGATCACCGCCGACGGGGAGAGTTACTGGACGGCAACCGCGACCCTGAATCGGGACGCCGCCGAGCGGTTCGCCGAGAACCGAACGCTCCTCTATCGCACCGTCGATCAGAGCTACAGTTCGTACCGGACCGTCGTGGACGACCCGGAGAACCTCTCGGTGGCGCTTGCCGACCGCACCGTCACGGCCACGTTCACGGCCTCGGACGCTACGCACCGATACCCGGGCGGTGTGCTGTTGTTCGACGGCTTCGCTCGCTACCCGCCCCACGGCGCACCGTACATCAACACGGACGCGCTCACCGTCGAAGGCCCGTCCGGGACGGCGATCACCCACGCACCGCCAGGGGGGACAGTCAGCAGGAACCGGGCCGTCTGGAGGCCCGGCGACGACAGGCAACGATTCGATTCCCCGCTCGGCCGCGAGGCGACAGTCGCGTTCGCTCCCGACGACGGTCTCCTTGCACAGGCGGTCACTGTCGGCGCGGTTCGGCTGCACGCACTCGGGATGATCGAGTCGGAGCTGCGCGCGTACGCCACGGTCCCGGCCGCACTTCTCGCGCTCGTCGCGACCGGACTGTTGCTCGCCGGTGATCGTCTCCCCGAAACGCTCACGCGGGGACGGGCAGTCCTGCGATGGCTCGCCGCAGGCGGCGGCCTGTACGCTGGCCTCACCGCCGTCGTGGCGCTGGCGGGCAACGGTGTCGGGGTCGTCCTGGGAGTAGTCGGCATCGGACTGATTCCGCAGGCGCTCTCGACGGCCACGGCCGCCGCGCTCGCCGACTTCGTGGACGAAGGTACCGACCGGAACGTCCCGGGAATGGCTGCGGGCGCGGTCGCGGTGTGGACGCTCGCGCTGCTCGTCGGTGCTCGAGTGGGCGGACTGCTCGTGCTCGTCGCTGGCCCGCTGATCTTCCTGCCGTTCGGCGTCCTCGCCGCCGCGGGGCATAGAGGCCGTTTCCTCTTCCCCTTCATCGCCGCGCTCGGGGCGGTCGCGGCTGCGCTTTCGTTCGTGCCTCGCTCCGGGGTCGTGTTCGTCACGCCGGCGATGTTTCTGATGCTGTCGATCGGGACGGCGCTCCTCGGCACTCCGCTGTTCGCTATCGGACAGCGATTCGGAAACGCTTCGTCTCGGTGACGGTATCGAACTGCGCTACCGGCGATACATTCGTGGGGCTATAAGTTCGCAGCGAGACACGCGATCCAGCCCGATATCCAACGACGGCCACGCTATGACCGCCCTCCTTGTCCGAATAAGGTCCGTTCCACATTGAGAGGATTGGCGGATTGTCGTTACCGATTGCTTGCTCCGTGTCGTGTCGCAAACGGATGTATTCATTCGCTGCAGCGTGGCAATTCGTTCTGGGTGTGGAGGGTGGATCAGTCGGGTGTCGTGGCCTCTGATCCGTTCCAATTGTAAGTAGTGACTTTAGATTCCTCACCCATATGTAATCGGGTATACCTGACGAATACGTCTGCCGTTTTGAAGTTTATCTCGTCTTCAACGCCGAGCGTCGATCTGTTTAGCGTGATCGTGTCGTTGGGTGTCAGATACGAACCAGATTCATATCCGAGAGACGTGAGATTGTGGCGGCCGTTGATTGCAGCATAGGGTTCTCCAGTCCGTCCGTTACTTGCGTTACAAATGATGACCGTCAAATTGTGCACGCTTGCATTATCTCCCGATTTATGGACTATTGTAAGGCTATCCGAGCCGTTGCTGTCGAAATTCTCAGTATCTAACGTTATATATTTCCAATCTGGTCCAGATGGACTGGGACCCTCAACAAACAAGGCGACCGTTGCTGCGAGTATTACTGCAACGATAACAACCCCGACGATACCAACGATCCATACCATGTGATTGGTTTTTTGTTTCATATTTATAGTATAATATTTATATTATTATAAAATTTTTATATGGAGGTATATGGGACGGTGATTCTGTGTCTATGTCCAGACTTTCGTGAGCAGAGCACCGAGCCAGTTACCGTGGAGGACTCGGTCTGGGTCTGTTGCGTATCCGTTGTAGACTTTGTAGTAGAAGTCAGTACACAACGGGTTCCACAATGAAGCACACGATTCAGTCCGATATCCAACGACGGCCACGCTATGACCGCTTTTTGTGCCCGAATAAGGTCCGTTCCACATTGAGAGGATTGGCGGGTTATCGTTGCCGATCGCTTGCTCCGTGTCGTGTCGCAAACGGACGTATTCATTCGCTGCAGCGTAAGAGTGATTTCCTTCTTCATAGCTTTCGATTCCGTCCGGGATATTATCATAGATATTGTTTTCTTGAGAAGCTAAGTCGAACGGGTTTCGGGGCGGTTCGGGAAGCGTTACGCCATTATCGTTCGTCCCTAGATCAACGTGAAGTCGATCGATCAGGGCATCAGCCTGGTCTTGGTCATCGTCGTTAAGACCCTCGTGATATCCAATCACCATTGATGCTGCAATGGGTGTACAGCCGTCCCACCCATCCCAGCTATCCGCCCCATCACCATAGTTCGTAATAGAAGCACCCCCATCGTCGTCTTCTGTCCAGTTCGGCACTTCACCGGCGACTTCGTCGTCGGTCCCCCCTGACCAGTCAGGGGCATCACCCCCACCTATGTTTGAGAGACCGATATTTGAGGAGGACCGCAGCCCAGATTTGTCACTGGGCAAGAGCGATCGCCGGTCTTCGACTGGAGCAAGCGACGTTACAGATCGGCTTCGAAGGTCAACGAGGCGTCGGTCCGTTGTTTCGACACCGAATTGGGTGCCACCCTGGTAGAGGAACCGTTTGTGAATCGAGTTCCCGTTAGCCTTTGCTACCTGTATCGCATCGTCAACATTGCGCTGTGGTGCCTCGCTTTTTCCGTATGCGAGTACCGGAGATACGGTCTGCTTTGCGTCGATCGCAATGTATCCGACGTCGTCCCCGCGGTTCTCGATCGGAAAGACCCATGCCCTGGGCGTATACACGATAGAGTCGCCGTCTGCCACCTTCGCGTAGAACAACTCCGGAGATTTGACCCCTTGCTCGCACCACGTGTCGAATTCGGTGCGTGTCCCGATATGACCGACGGCTTTCTTCGCGATCTTTCGAGCATCTCGCTGCGAGACATCGCTCTGCTTTTTCTTGCCTGTGGCGAAACCTGTAACCCCGATTAGGGAAGCCCCACCGACAGCCGCATTCTTGAGAACGCTTCTTCTTGTCATCCCCTCTTCCCCAGACATGACAGAAACAACTCCGAAAGAGTTAGTTATAATACTTTCTATTTTTATTCAGAGTATGTAATATTGTGTCTATTTAGAATGATCTATAGAATGAGCGGCTGATATCTACAGCTCTGAATAGGATAGTCTAAGAGCCATAGGAAAAGTTCGAGTCCCCACTATCGGGACGACTCGGTATCCTCGCACCCGACCTCGTCGTCCAGCCACGCGGCGTACACCTCGACATGTTCCCGTCCGGCGTCGGTCAGCTCGTAGACGTCGCTCAGCCCCTCGGTTCGGGACCGGACGTGGCCCAGTCGTTCGAGCGCTTCCATCGCGCCGTAGAACTGCTTCGGATCGATCCGCTCGCCGTAGCGACGTTCGAGCGCCGTCTTGAGCTTCTGTGCGGGCACCCCGTCTTCGCCGTACAGCAGGACGCAGAGATCGCGGCGACGGCCGCTCTGGAGCCACTTCATACCCGGACGATCGGCGGCGGGCCACAACTCGGTTGCGCTTCGGGTGGCGTATAGATCCTATCTTATATCTTCACACTAGTTATATAGTAGACGAAAATAAGATAGAAATTTATATATGAATGCTCTCTATAGAAGTCAAATGCGATGGATCGACGGTCGATTCTAAGGAAATTGGGGGAATCGGTGGCAATCACGGGTGTGGGTACTATGTCAAGAAGTGCCGACACTGGCACGCCAGATATTTCTGAAGCAGACGCAGAAGAAATGTTAAAACGAGCCGCCGAAAAGGATGCAAAACGATGGCGACAATCCAATTCGCAGGGAATGGATGCTACAACTTCTGCTATCCCGGTGAATGAAAATAGAAAACAGCGGTCTAGTCCTCAGGGAGGGAATGCCGCAGCGCCAATCATTCCAGCCGATCGCGGTAGCCACGTGCGAAAGGTTCTGAATGAACTTGAGCCCAAAACACGGGCCGCTGTACTCGAGGACAGATTGGTAGTTGAATCGTATCAGACATCAGAGCAGGGAATATCCACATCAGAGCGTGTTCCAGTTGACCCAAGTGGAACAACTAATGAAGCATTCGCTTCTGGAACATCTATCCTCTACTATGATCTGGGTGCCGTCAAATCTTGGGTGGCTAAATGGCATCAGAGAGTTGATTATGGATGGAATGAAGAAAATAAGATAACATATATTGATGAGCGGTACTGGGGTGAGACCTCTACTGGGGGCAAAATTGACCAGTGGAAACAAAAATGGAGCAAGAAGGCTGCTGAGTCTGGTGGCAAAGGTGAGTCAAGATACAGGCTATTCACCAAAGCTCAATATGCAATGTGCTTCGGCTTCTACCCGGTCCAGAGCTGTACAAACCATACGACTCTGTGGGTGGATATGTCAGTGGAACCTGGGGCCGGGAATGACGATATCGAAACACGTTAACGTGCAACGATGGCTGCTGAAATAGATGTTAATGATACGTCTTCCTCAGGGTCTCCCATCTGGGATGCAATAGCTGGTTGCTTGCTCCTGCTCCTGATCACACTTATTTTGTTGCGGGTAGACTCCATAATCCTCGCCACAGCGGTCTGTATCGGACTGTTATTCTACGCCCCGAAGTATATTTCACGGATCCAGTATGACGGCATTGACAGTCAGATTATTGCCGGGTATTACGTTTCATTGCTGGCTTTCGTTTTCTTTTATTAGCAAGCCGGGATGCCTATCCCATCGGGCAGGTACATCGAGCACGGAAGACGCCGCGCATGCCAGCATCTCCCGCGGAACGCTTTTGCGACGGAGACACCTACAGTCGAACAACAATGGGTATCGGCGGCTCAGACATGTACCGGCAGCAGATCCTCGATCACTACAAGAACCCCCGCCATTACGGGGAGATCGAGGACGCGACGTTCACGCACGTCGGCGAGAACCCGATGTGTGGCGACACCATCGAGATGGACGTGGTGCTCGACGACGACGAAGAGACCATCGAGGCGGTGGCCTTCCGCGGCGACGGGTGTGCGATCTCCCAGGCCTCGGCCTCGATGCTCAGCGAGCGACTGCCGGGCACCTCGATCGAGGAGTTGCGGGAGATGGACCGCGACGACATCATCGACATGCTCGGCGTCGAGATCTCGCCGATGCGGGTGAAGTGCGCGGTGCTGGCCGAGAAGGTCGCCCAGGACGGCGTGGAGATCTATCTCGGCGAGAAGGATCTCGACAGGACGAAAACCGAAGACGACGACCCGGACGTCCCCGAGTAAGACCGCTGGCGACGCCGACGGCGAGCCAGCGGGTCGTTTTGTACTAAATTTTGCGACGAGTGGTTCCCACAGTGAGCGGCGTAGCCGCGAACGAGGAAACCCGAGGAGTAAAATTTAGGCGTGGAGATCTATCTCGGCGAGAAGGATCTCGACAGGACGAAAACCGAAGACGACGACCCGGACGTCCCCGAGTAAGACCGCTGGCGACGCCGACGGCGAGCCAGCCTATGTGTCAGGTGCGGTGACGATGTCTGTCTCTTCCTCGCCGTGTTCGATCGCCACGCTGTGACGAGTGTGGCGGGCGTGTGTCTCGGCCCACCGTCTGGCAGCACTCTCCTCGAGGCGTTCGACCGTCTCCGGGCACTGGCGACAGCTCGCCTGCCAGGTCGCGATCCCGTCGGGGAAATGGCCCGTGTGTCGGTGATGATCCAGCGCGAACTGCTGGATCGCCTGGTTGCCGACGGCCAGCTCGTCCAGTTCGTACGCCAGGTCCCAGGAGCGATCGCAGCGATCGCAGGTGATCGTCGGCGTGTCGTCGATCTCGTGATTGCCGGGCGCGTCGTCGATCTCGTGGCGTCTGGGAGCGTCGTCAGGCTGGCGATCGAAGTCGTCCGTCACGTCTGTCCGTCGTGGCTCCAGGCTCTTCTCGCTTTGGACGTTCCGACCGAACTTCGAGATCGCTTTTATATGGACCGTTGTCAGTCCCCTCCGGATCGACCACACGAAGGAGTACAGTCGTAATCGTTACAGCGGTCACTATCAGTCCTGTGGCAGGCTCTCGGCCGTCGCTTCAGTTGTCACGGCTTCGGGGCTGTATCGCTCCCACAGTACCAGCAGGCTCGGCAGGACGAGGAGGCTCACCAGGAAGGCGGTGAGCAGCGCGACCACCACGATCAAGCTGAAGCTCTGCAGTTGCGGATCCGGGACGAGCGCGATCGTCGCGAACGCGCCGGCGGAGGTGAGCGTGCTGCCGAGTAGCGCGCCCCCGGTTCCGGTGACCGCGGCTTCCAGCGCCTCGACGGTCGTCTTGCCCTCGCGACGCTCGTCGGCGAACCGGTCGCCGATGTGGATGTTGTAATCGATCCCCAGCCCGATGACGAGACTCATCAGCAGCGCCGTCAGCAACGTCAGCGGGATCGACAGGAGATACATTCCGCCGATCACCAGTCCGAGGACGAGCGCGATCGGCACGGCGACAATGAGTCCGAGCGTCGCACTCCCGTGCATGGCCCGGAACGCGACTGCCATCACCAGCGCGATCGCCGCCAGCGCGATCGTCATCGTCTGGAGGATCCCGCCGACGATCGCGTCCAGGACAGCCACGTTGACAGCCACCGACCCGACGGCGGTCGCCGTCCGGTCGCTGTCGCCCTCCATGCGATCCGCGCCGGCTTCGAGGTCAGCGACGGCCTGGTCGATATCCGCGAAGTCGGCGTCGAGTGCGACCCGGACGAGCATCGAACGGTACTCGCCGTCGGTCCGTTCGAGCACCTGGCCGGCGAGTTCGCTGTCGGCCTCGTAGAAGGCGTCGTAGACGGGCTTGAGATCGCGGTCGGGGATCCCGTCACCGTCAGTGTCGCGACTCTCGTCTTCGAAGACCGCTCTGAACGCCGGATCTCGCTGCGCTAGCGCCTGCATCGCCGTCACGGGCGAAGTGACGGCCCGGACGCCGGGCTGGTCGAGAAGCACGCCACGCTCGCTTATCGTCTCGACGCCGGCCTGGAGATCAGTCAGCGTGCCGTCGGCGGTCACGTCGCCCTCGATCAGTATGCGTTCGCGAAACGCGTCGTCGGCAGTAGCCGGCTGATAGACCGCCTGCACGTGGTTCAGTCGCTCGGCGACGGGATGAGTGTCCCAGCCGATCGGGTCCGGGAGGCTCTGTTTCCACTCCGCGACCTCGCCGTCCGGTTGCTGGAAGCTCTCCTCGTCGAGGTCGGTCCAGGCGACCGCACCGAGCGAACCGATCACGAGGGCGACGACCAGCACGATCGGCGCACCGCGGCGAGCGAGCGTGACCGTCCTCGACAGGGCCGGGCGCAGAAACCGGCCGTGTCCCAGCGCGCGCTTGTGTCGATCCCAGCCGAACCGTTCGAAGAGACCGTCGATACTGATCTTCAGCGCCGGGACGACGGTCACGAACAGCAACAGCGACGCGATCACGCCCAGCGTGATCGAGACGCCGAGATCGCGGATCTGTCCCAGCGGGTTGACGAGGTTCGACAGGAAGCCAATGGCCGCAGTGACCGTGACCAACACGAGTGCCGTCGCGACGAGTCTGACCCCACGGTTCATCGGCTCGCGGATCCCCCCGTCGCCCCGTGCGTCGCCCGCTCGCTGTCTGCTCGCCTCGCGTTGCTCACGGTAGCGGTTGAAGACGTGGAAGCCAAAGTCGATACTCAGCCCCGTCACAAGGACGACCGGAACGATGCTGACCAGCCCCGCAGCGACGCCGAGCCAGCCAAGCAGGCCGAACATCCACAGCACCGACAGCAGCACGCCGACCATCCCGACGACGATGTCGATGAGATCGCGATACGTGAACGCGAGCACGCCCAGGATCAACACCAGCGCGGCCGGCAGGACCAGCCAGACCATCTCGCCGAAGAAGTGACTGTTGTACTCGGCGTAGGCGAACTGGTTCAACACGAACAGTCCGCTGTCGGAATAGTCCTGTGCGGTCTCGTAGAGGGCCGCGTCGACGCGGTCGAAGACCCCTTCACTCCCCCCTGCTGCTCCGCTCGCGTTGAGGACGACCAGCAGCCGGCGGTCAGTCGCTGTCGTGTTCGAGGGATCGTGACCGTCGGGCAACAGCCGCAGCGCTTGCGGCTGGTTCGACAGCGTCGATTCGATCTGCGTCTCGACCGCGGCCGGGCTGGCGTCTTCGAGTGTGGCAATCTGCTCGTCGAGCGACGCCGCCGGATCGTCGGCGAGACCCACTGCGACCATGTTCGCGACGTCGGCGATCCCGTCGTCGTGGAGCACCGCTGCGACCGAGTCGTTGTTCAGTACGTCGCGCTGATACCGGAGCGTCTCCAGCAGTGACGTCTTCGAGAGCACGTCACCGTCTTCCTGGCGGACGTAGACCGTCGCGAGCGTCCGGTTGGAGTCCTCCTGAGACGTGTCGTAGTGCTCCGTGACGTAGTTCGCCTTCTGGACGCGATCGATGTCCTCGAACGCCGACGCGTCCGCCCCGGCCTGGCTCTCCGTGTCGAGCATCGGGATGCCGGCCAGCACGACCGCCGAAAGGAGGATCATTACCACCAGCGTGAGTCGATTGTGTTCCGTGACGAAATCGACCGCTCTCGTTAACCCCTCACGTATCATTCCTGTCAGGTCGTTCACTTGCCGGGTAGATATAACTCCTGTATGGACAAACAGCGATAGGTGTCTCAGAAGGGTTTATATACGCCTAGCCGGTCAGAGGATCGCTAGGCCAGGAAGACGTGTCGCGGCGTATCGTCCAGGATCTCCCGGCCCCACTGGACAGTCTCGCGGAAATCCTCCGACCGGAAGAAGGCCATCGCGTCGTCCCGGGAGTCCCACTGCGAGGCGATGAACATGTCGTTCGCGTCGTCATCGTTGACCAGCAGCGCGGTCTCGCGGTGGCCCTCCATCGCTTCGAGTTTCTCGCCGACGGTCCCGAAAGTCTCGACGAACTCCTCGCGGTACGCGGGCTTGACGGTGTAGAACATGCCCATCGTCCCGAAGCCGTCGCCCTCGCCGGCTTTCCGGACCACGCCGGGCACCGACTCCAGGTCGTCGCTCGCCCGCTGTGCGGCGGCCCGGTCTTCCCAGAGGCTGACGACGGCCGCGATCTCACCATCGGGATCGTCGTAGACGGCCGTCTTGACGTGGTCGTCGCCCGCGAAGGACGCACGGAGGTCCTCGACGACCGGCCGGAGGCGGTCGAGATCTGCCTCGGAGTAGACCACGAGCGCGTAGACGTCCTCGCCGTGGGGCTGGCCGGCGTAGATGTTCTGTTCAGCCAGCTGCGACCGGATGTCGTCGTCTTCGTCCGTGCCGGTCGGCGCAGACGTGCTCGCGTCGTCGGCGCCACCGGAGCCGGCCCACCCGCGCGCGCCGGTGTCGATCCCGTCGAGATCGGTCAGGAATCCCGAGGCCGTCTGGGCGGCGTCTTCGGTCGTCCAGAGGCTCGCCAGGTAGGTGTGGCCCCCGCTCGCGCGGACCGCGGTCGTGACGTGCGTGTCGTAGTGGTCGAAGTTCGAGGCCAGCCCCTCGACCTCCCCGGCGAGTTCGGCGGCGTCGCGGTCAGTCTCGAAGACGAGCGCGTACGTCCGCCCCGTGTAGTCCTCGCCTTCGTAGAGCCCGGCTTTGCCAAGTCGGGCATCCATCTCGTCGATGTCGGCGATGGCCTCGCTCCAGGAATCGGTCGTCGGCGGACGGCCGCTGCTGGCGCTGGGATGGTCGTCTCTCTCGTTGTCACCCTCGTCTGTGTCGCCGTGTGGATGGTCGCCGTCCCCAGATCCCTCCGGATGCCCGCTCTCGTCATGCCCGTGACCCTCAGCGGCGTCCTCGGGCGTCGCCGGCGGATGATCGTGTTCGGCGTGTTCGCTGACACCCTCCCAGGGCGTCGAAAGCGGTTCGCCGGCCAGCAGCGCGTCCAGGTCGGCGGGGTCGAAGCGTCGGCCGATCCAGAAGGGGCCGAACTCGGCGAACTTCGAAGAGGAGGGGTCGAACCGCATCTCGTAGAGCAGGTCCTTCACGTCGACCATGTCGTCGGCGTACAGCGTGACGCCCCACTCCCAGTCGTCCATGCCGATCGCGCCGGTGATCATCTGGGTGACCCGGCCGGCGTATTCGCGGCCGATGTCGCCGTGGGCGTCCATGTGCTCGGCGCGCTCCTCGAAGGGCAGATCGTACCAGTTGTACTCGAGGTCGCGGCGCTTGTCCATCGGGTAGAAACAGACGTGCTCTTTCTCGGGGATTTCGGGATACAGGCGCGAGCGCATGTACCGTGCCAGACCCGAATCGTCGTCGAGGTCGCCCTCGATGAACTCCCGGCCACGTTCGGAGTACCCGGAGGCTTCGGTCACCGAGACGAACGACCGGATCTGGTCGGTGAACGTCGCCAGCGCCGTGCGCTCGAAGCGCCGCTCCAGTTCGTCCAGGCCGGCCAGCGTCGGCCGCATGTGAACGATCATGAGATCGCCCTTGTGTCCGAGCATCGAGACGACCATCGAACCGCCTCCGTCAGCGTCCTCGACCGCCGTGACCGACTGGAGGAACTCGATCCCCTCCTCGATGGCCCGATCGCGCGTGCGCTGGGAGGCCTCGTCCCAGGCGGCCCAGTCGATCGTCCGAACGTCGTGTAGCACGTACCACCCCTCGGCCGTCGGCGGTGCGTCCCGTCGCTCCGTGGTCATAATCGTCCGGACTTAGGGCGAGAGCGTAAGGAACCTTGCCTTTCAGGAAAACGAGTTTACCTTCGAGAGGGGTATACAGCGGCTATCAGATCCCGCGCAAGTGGCTGAAGACGCAACGTGTGGTTCGTAGGTATGCCTACGACGAGCCTACTTCCCGAAGCCGCGCCCAGCGCAAGTTTCTGTGCGAGTTCCAGAAGCGCCACAGCAGCCGCGCTCTCCCGCGTGACGATTAAGCGTCTCGTACTCCGCTATCCGGACAAGATGCGAGAGGTTTCTCCATCCGGTGTCGTCCTTACTGATGGAAAACCGGCTAATAACAATATGGGGACGGAGTCTGTGTATCCCCTATGGCATACCAGGTAGATTGTAGCCAAGGGGACGATTTCATGATCAAGTCCGACGACGAGCAGGAGGTGATTGAGCACGTGAAAGAACACGCGAAGGAGAAACACGATATGGAACTGAGCGACGACGAGGCGCGCGAGATGATCCAGTAGGCCTACCGGAGTGCAAGAGCGGATGGCAGAAGCGGGCGAGTCAGCGTCAGCCGGCTCGTTCTCCAACATCTCCTCGTATCAGGAGGAGCCGCTAGAATCGCTCCTATTCTTTCAGGAAAGGAGCTGCGGGCCGAACAGCATCAGGATCAGGCTGACGCCCATGATCAGTCCGATCGAGATCGTAACTGTCCGGACGTGTCGGCGGTGGTTCAGCGGCGTCCGGGCGAGGATCGCCTCCGTGCTCGTCCGCAGGAGGTGCCCGCCGTCCAGCGGGAACGCCGGAATGCAGTTGAACAGCCCGAGGTTGAAGTTGATCCAGCCGGTCCAGAACAGCAGGTTCGCGAGCAGGAACACGCCGCCGCCGAGCGGTTCGAGCGGCCCCTGGACGACATAGAAGTTCGTGATCGGATCGAGGAAGCCGGCGAAATTAAAGCCCAGCGACGGTGCCGCGACGGCCGCGAAAGGCAACACCAGAAGCGTCACGGCGACGGTCGCGAGCGATCCCTGGCCGAGTCCGCCGAGCGCGCCGTCACCGGACAGCGCCGCCAGATAGGACTCGGCGGGGTACACCTGGATCCCGAAGTCGTTGACGACGAGCCCGCTGTAACCGGGCTGGACACCGAGCACGCCCAGGAGCGCGCCGCCGGTCCGGGTGTTCTCACCGAGCGTGACGTTGTACTGCTGGAGCGACCCGTCGACGTGCGCTTCGACCGCGACTGTCGTTCCGGGATCGAGATCGGCGAGCACGTCCTGCATCGTCTCGGCATCAGGCGTTCGAGTGCCGTCGACGCGGGTCACGACGGCCGGTTCGCCGGTCGGTGCACCGGCGTCCGCCAGCGGGCCGCCCTCGCTGACTGCGCTGGCGTAGGCACCGATCGGGCCGGTGGCGGTCGTGCCGTCGGCCGTCGTGAGCGTCGCGGTCGTCCGGTCGGCCATCGCGTCGGCGAACTCGGTTTCGATGCCGACAGTCGTACCGTTGACGGCGACGATCGTCGCGCCGGCGTCGATCGCGAGCGGTCCGTCAGCCAGGGCCCGGGTCACCAGCACTGATCGGTTCACCGTCACTGTCTCGCCGCTGTCGGTGCCCACGGTGACGCTGCGCTCGGTGTGGTTGGCCAGCACGGCGTCGATGTCGGCCGCCGACTCGACGTCAGTTCCTTCGACGGACGTGATGACGTCGCCGCCGCCGAGACCCGCCGATCGCGCGGGTGAATCCTGCATCGACCCGCCGACCGGGACGCCGCTCACGGCGGCGATCGACCCTGTCACCGGTCCGAACAGCAGGGCGAAGGCGACGACGGTGATCGCGAAGTTGTTGGTGACGCCGGCGGCGAACATCCGGCTCTGTGCGCCGCGACCGGCCTTCTTGCGATCTTCCTCGTCGGGTTCGACGAACGCGCCGAGCGGGACGATCGTCAGCAGCGCGACGCCCATCGATTCGATGTTGATGTCCTCGACGCGACAGAGCAGGCCGTGCCCGCCCTCGTGGACGACGAGTCCGACGAGCAATCCGAAGACGATCTCGGGAGCGGCCGACAGCGGCAGAAACTCGTTGACGCCGGGGATGACCAGGGCGTTCTGGGGCTCCTGGATCGCCGAGGCCGCCGGCTGGCGGAGGCTCTGATACGCCGATAGCAGGACCGTCAGGAACAGCCCGACGAGAAACACCAGCGCCATACCCAGCCCGAGATTGCCCCAGGCTCGCCAGAACCGCTCGTGTCGCGCCAGTCGGTCCAGAAACCGCTTGCCACGCTGGGTATGGATCGTCGTCAGCGGCCCGGAGACGTGGACGAACTCGGGGAGCACGCCACGCTGTCGGAGTCCCATCGCGACGACAGTATAGAGGAGCATCCCCGCGATCACCAGCGTCAGCGTCGAAACCATTACTCGGACCCTGGGGACACGTCGTCAAGAGGATTGTGACTGCTGGAGGAACAGCGCATCTCACACGTGGTCGTCCGGATCGTGGCGGTCGATCATGCGTTCGGCCTCGGTGGCGTAGCGCCGGCGAGTCCCGTCGTCGGTCACGGGTTCGAGTCGGTCGGATTCGACGTCCTTGGCCGCGGTCGGCGGACTCTTCATCAGCAGCGCCGTCGAGAGTTGCTGTGTCAGATGGCGCTGTCCGTTCGGCGTCGCGTAGACGAGCGTCACCAGGTCCTCGTCGTAGTAGTCGCGCTCGACCAGCCAGCACCGCACCGTCTCTGACATGGGCGAGCGTTGGGAGAGCACACGATTGTATCCTCCGGTCCCGTATCGTTTTCAGCCGGGCCGTCCTACAGTCAGACGATGAGTCGCTGGAGCGACCGGGTCGAGGAACTGCTTTACGACGGGGAAACGGTCGCCGAGCGCGTCGAGGTCGGGACTGCGGCGGTCGTCGTCACGAGCCACCGGGTGCTCGCGTTCACGCCCGAACGCGACGGGCCGAACTTCCAGCAGGCCGACCGACCGAACGTGACCGGCGTCTCGGTCGAATCGGGCGGCGACTCGACGTTTCTCCGGTACGCCGTTCGGGCGACGATTTACGGTCTCGTGTTGATCGTCGCGGGGCTGTTGTTGCCGCTCGACGCCATCCTCTCGGACGTCGCGATGCCGGAATCGACGGGGCAACTCGGGATCGGCGGCGTGCTGGGACTGTTCGAACAGCTCCTGTCGCTGCTTCGGAACCTCGACGAGTTCATGCAACTGGCCGGGGCCTTGCTGTTGCTGTTCGCGATCGTTCCGTTCGGGGTGTACCTCTGGTCGCGCGAACGATCGCTCGTGATCGACCTCGCCGAAGCGGACGAGTCGATCCGCCTCCCGGCCCCCGACTCGAACGGCGAGACGATCGCCGACGGGCTGGAACGCGCGATCCTGCCCGGGACCGATCACGAGGCCGGATAGCGAAATCCGTCGAGAGCGTACGTCCGACAGTATCAAACCGTCGTCGCCGCTAGAGCGGGGCGATGGACGCCGACGCGGTTCGTGACCGAGCCAGCGATCTCCCGCGGGAACCGGGCGTGTATCGGTTTCTCGATCGTGAGGGCGACGACGCGACGGTGCTGTACGTCGGCAAAGCGGTCGATCTGCGCGATCGGGTACGGTCCTACGCCGATCCGCGCGGCGAGCGCATCCGGCAGATGATCGAGCGCGCGGGCGCGATCGACACCGTCGTCACCGACACCGAGACCCAGGCGCTGTTGCTGGAGGCGAACCTGATCAAGCGCCACCAGCCCCGCTATAACGTCCGGCTGAAAGACGACAAGTCCTACCCGCTCGTCCAGCTCACGGACCACCCCGTCCCGCGGATCGAGATCACTCGCGACCCCGACGAGAACGCGACCGTCTACGGTCCGTTCACCGACAAGAGCCGCCTGGAGACGGTCCTCAAGGCCGTCCGGGAGACCTACGGACTGCGAGGGTGTTCGGATCACAAATACGCCGGCCGCGACCGCCCGTGTCTGGACTACGACATGGGGCTGTGCACCGCGCCGTGCACTGGCGAGATAAGCGAGACCGATTACCGCGCGGACTGTGAAGCCGTGCGGCGCTTTTTCGAGGGTGAGACCGGCGTCGTCGCGGACCCGATACGCCGGGAGATGGACGATGCCGCCCAGCAACAGGCGTTCGAGCGGGCTGCGAACCTCAGAGACCGTCTCGACGCGGTTGAGTCGCTGCACGCCGAGGGTAGCGACGCCGTTGCGACGCCCCGAAGCGAAGAGCGGACCGTCGACGTGCTCGGCGTCACCGTCGAAGGCGAAACGGCGACCGTCGCACGCCTGCAGAGCGTCGACGGCTCGCTGGTCGAGCGCGAGCGCCACCGCCTTGACGCCCCCCAGGGAGAGCACGCGGGCGCGGTGCTGGGCGCGTTCGTCGCCCAGTATTACGCCGAGCGCGAACTCCCGGACGTCCTGCTGTTGTCGGATCGACCCAGCGACGAGAAGGTGCGATCGTGGCTCGAAGGCGAGGGCGTCGACCTCAGAGTCCCCGGTGCGGGTCGAGAATCGACGCTGGTCGATCTGGCACTGAAAAACGCCCGCAGGCGCGGCGGCGATCGCGACGAAACGGCCGCGCTGGCCGATGCGCTCGGACTGGATCAGGTCGGGCGGATCGAGGGGTTCGACGTGAGTCACGCGCAGGGTCGATCAGTCGTCGGCAGCGACGTCGTCTTCGTCGACGGCAGTCCGGAGAAGGCCGACTACCGCCGGAAGAAGCTCCCGGATCGCAACGACGATTACGCCAACATGCGGTCGCTGGTCCGCTGGCGGGCCGAGCGAGCGATCGACGGCCGCGACGACCGACCCGACCCGGATTTGCTGTTGATCGACGGCGGCGAGGGGCAACTCGGTGCGGCACGCGACGCACTGGCGGAAACCGGCTGGGACGTGCCGGCGATCGCGCTTGCCAAATCCGAAGAACTGGTCGTCACGCCCGAGGGCGTCGAGCGCTGGCCCGACGACGCGCCCCACCTCCACCTGCTCCAGCGGGTGCGCGATGAGGCCCATCGCTTCGCCGTCCAGTATCATCAGACGCTCAGAGACGACGTCTCGACGCCGCTTGACGACGTACCGGGCGTCGGCCCGGAAACGCGCAAACGACTGCTCGGCCATTTCGGCAGCGTCGAGGCGATCCGTGACGCCACGCTCGAAGAACTGCAGGCCGTCGAGGGCATCGGTGAGACGACGGCCGAATCGATCCGGACAGCTCTTTGATCGGATGGGGTGATTCTGACGTCACTCAGAGCGGGCAGAGCGGTTAGATCGATCTGGAGATGCGTTTATCACTTCGCAAAAAGTTCCGGCGTGGAGCCACACACCGGCGGATCTCGTCCAGTGCGTCGCTTCTGGCGTTCGGATCACGGATGGCTATCTCGCCGACACCTGGGGGGATGTGGAAACAATCGTTCGAGATGGCCGGTCGCGACTGGACGTGATCCACTGAATGAGGCACCCGGACGACTCTTAATCCCCTGTCAGCGTTTTCGCAACGCGAAGCAACCTGCCCGGCGAGAGCCGGCGATCGGAAACGAACAAGCCTTTTGTGACTGCCCGCGAGAGCTACGTGTAGTGCCAGACGACGACCGGAGCATCGAAGAGATCCTGGATACGATCGGGGACCAGCACGCTCGGCGCGTCCTCGCGGCGGTCAGCCGCGAACCAAAGTCCGCGAAAGAACTGAGCGAGGAGTGTGACCTCTCGTTGCCGACGGTCTACCGTCGCATCGAAATGCTCGAAGAGTACGATCTGGTTACCGACCGGACGCTGGTCGCCGAGGACGGCAACCACTACAAGGTCTTCGAATCGAACTTCGAGAGCACTGTCATCTCGCTCGAAGACGACGAGTATCGCGTCCAGATCTATCGGACCGAGAACCTTCCGGATCGCTTCAGCCAGCTCTGGGACGAGCTCGGCGCAGAGTGATCGGTTCCCCATAGCAGTCCGCGTTCGTGCAGTCGGGTCGTCATTTCTGTACAGCCGCCACGGAGGGCGATGAAAATACCTTAGTAGGTCTCTACCCCACGAGAGCATATGTCGGACCTCACCGTGTGGGCCGCGCGGGGTACATTGATCCTCCTCCGACTGGCGTTGTTCGGTCTGTCACTCGGGCTGACAGTGATCAGTTTTCAGGCCTACCGCGCACAACAGACCGAACGACTCCAGTACGCGTTCATCGGATTCGCGTTCATCAGCATGGGCGTGGCCGTGAGCAACGTCGTCACCCAGATCGGATGGGTCGCGGAGACAGTCGAACTCGTCCGGATCTTCTTTCAGGCCGCCGAGACGATCCCCTTCATCGTCGGGTTTGCGATGCTATATCTCTCGCTGTATCGGTGACTCGTTCGAATACATCGAAACTAATATATTAGTGCTCTGAGGTTGCGCATGTAACGGGGTGCGGGAGCATGCCAGAATGCCAGAACTGTGGTTCGTTCGTGACCGAAGCGTACGCTCGAGTGTTTACGCCGCGTGGGGTGGACAATCCACGTGTCTGTCCGGAGTGTGAAGACAAGCTCCGAGACGGTGCCGAGATACGGGAGGCGCGGTCGCCACGGCATTCCTGATCGAAGTCACGTTGTTTATGAGGGACAAGCCCGTCTCTAGTGTCGATGACTGACGCGAATCCCCAGATTGTCCGTCTGTTCGGCGGACCGGGGAGCGGGAAGACCACCGCGTTACTCGACCGCGTCGAGGAGTTGCTCGAAAACGACGACATCGACGTTCGAGACGTGCTGGTGGTCTCCTATACCCGTGCGGCCGCAGCGGAGATCCGAGATCGACTCGCGGAACGCCTTGACGTCTCACCGCGTGCGCTGAAAGGCAACGTGAGCACGATGCACGCCAAAGCCTACGAGTTGTTGAACCTCTCGCGAGGCGACGTCGTCGGCGAGAGCGACAAACAGGAGTTCTGTGAGAGCTACGGACTGGAGTTCGAGGACGAATACGAAGGGTCGCGACGGCGGTCGGCCCGGTCGACGACGATGGGTAACAAGATCATCGCGACCAGCCAGTGGCTCCAGCGGACTCGCCGGGAGGTCGCCGACTGGTACGACGTCCCCTTCCAGTGGAACGAGGAAAACGTCCGTCTCCCGCCGGAGATCGACGACAACGCCCAGACGGGCAACAAGTACACGCCGACCTGGCCGAGCGACGACGATCGGATCGACGTCCCCGAAGCGATCCGCGCCTGGCGCTCCTACAAGGGCGAACAGGGGCTGGTCGGTTTCGCCGACATGCTCGAACGGGTCAAACAGCGCTCGTTGCTACCGAACGTCGATTACCTGATCATCGACGAGTTCCAGGACATCACGACCCTGCAGTACGACGTCTACGAGGAGTGGAAGCCCCACATGAAGAAGGTCCTGATCGCCGGCGACGACGACCAGGTCGTTTACGCCTGGCAGGGAGCCGACCCGGATCTGCTGCTCGACGAGGACGTCACCGACGACGAGATTCTGCCCAATTCCTATCGCCTGCCTTCGCGGATCCTCAACGTCGTCAATAGGGAGGTCAGCCACATCGACAAGCGCCAGGAGAAAGACCTCAATCCCCGCAAAGAGGGCGGGACCGTCGAGGCCGTCTCCAGTCCCTCGATGCTCGATCTGGTTCGCAACGTCAAAGCGACCATCGAAGAGGACGAAGACGGGACGGCGATGGTACTGTTCCGGGCGCGCTACCAGATGTTCCAGTTCATCGATGAGTTCATCGGCGAGGGAATCCCTTTCAAGTGTCTGACCGACCAGCGGATGTGGACAGATCGGCTCACACAGTACGTCCGGGGGATCGAGAACCTCGCTGCCGGCGAGCAACTGACGGCGCTGCAGGCCCGGCGGCTGGCGGACATGTTGGCCGACTCTGCGTTCGGCACCGGCGAGCGCGACGATCTGTTCGACGCGATCGACGATATCACCGAGGACGAGGACATAGACGACCTCCAGGAAATATACGTCGAACCCGACCTGATCGAAGACCACGCGCCCTTCGCGCCCGATCCAGTCGCGGCGGCCGACATGCTCCGGAAAGTCACGAGTTTCCAGGAGCGAAGCGTCGACGCGTACTTCGGCGGCGACTACGAGGGGATGGCGCCGGATCGGCTGCGGCTCGGCACGATCCACTCCGCGAAGGGCCGCGAAGCGGATCACGTCTTCGTCGCGACCGACCTCACCGAGAAGGTCGTCGAGCAGATGGCCGCGACGGTCGAACAGGAAGGCATCGACGTCCCGGGTGTCGACGAATTTACCAAGCACACCTCGCCGGTGCCGACGCTGACGGACAACGAGCGGCGGGTCTTCTACGTCGGGATGTCCCGGGCTCGCGAGCGGCTGGTCATCCTGGAGAACCTCGTCGACGGTGCGCCGACGCTGCCGGTCGACGTGCTACTCAACAACGAGCCGGCCGACGTCGACCTCGAAGAGTTGCTCGCCGAGGCCCAGGGGATCGCCCCGGCGCAGTGATCGGTTCCGGACATCTCGGTGTGACGGTCGTTCGGACAGGCGCGTCCCGCAGAGTATTTTGGCCTCGATTCGACCCGAAGCGGTGCGTTCACTCTACAGGCTCGAAGCGGTGGCGCACGACTTCGCTGTCATCGTCCCACTCGAAGTCGTCGTGAGCACGCCGGAGCCGTTCCCGGTAGTGTTCGAGATCGGGCGATCCCTCCCGCTGTGCGTCCTCGTCGGTCAGATCCCCGAGCGTCCGCTCGGTGACGTCGTTGACTTCGAACGTCGTACCGTCGATCTCGAAGGTATCACCCTCCTCGGCGTAGGCCTGCCCGCGGTGGAGCTGGGTTATCTTGCCGCTGGAGACTTTCTCGAGCAAGTGCCCTCCGGGGAGGATCTCCTCGGCGTCTCTGTGAGCCATATCTCCATTCGGCGTCGGAGGGTCAAAAACGCCAGCTTCGGGTAGGGCACAGAGTCCGCGAGACAGAAGAGCGATTACGGTCGGAGGGTCTCTGCCTCCGCGACGAACTCGCCAGCGATGCGCTCGGCCTGGAACGTATCGACGACGAACTCGCCGTTGTCCCGACGCATCGCCCGCAACTCCGACTCGGAGGTGGCGTCGACGATTTCGGGGAGTTCAGAGTAATGATCGATCGTCAGGACGTGGTCCTCCATGATAGGGTTGACTACGTCCTCGTAAACGATCGGGACCGCCCCGAACAGCATCGGTTCGATCTGCGTGTAGTTGATCACGTGGGACCATCCGGGGGCGCTCTGGAGGTCGACCACGAACCGCGCCTGCCGGTAATGGTCCCACAGGTCTTCGACGGGCGTCACGCCCACGAACTGCATCCTGTGCTCTAGCGCCTGCTCCCAGATGTCGCCGTACTCGGGGTCCTCGGCGCTTGTGAGACGGTAATACTCCTCGGTCAGCTCGCTGTGGACGATGACGTCGTGGTTGAGGTTCGGGACTTCGCGGATCAGGTGGTCGACGTTCTTTCGGGGCTTGATCTGTGATGCCGAGACGATCAGGCGCTGTTTGTCCTCGACGATATCCATGCGGGCCGTATCGAGGGGATGACGAATCAGGACCGTTGGTGCGGGGAGGTTTTCGAGACTCCGCTCGACCGGCTCCTGGGGTGCGACGAGTCGGTCGACGTCGTCGATGACCTCCAGAATCCACTCCCGATCAGTCTCCCACCAGATGTCGTGCATGACCGCGAAGACGACCTCGTCGCGCAATTGGTGATAAAGATCCATCCACCACCGACCGTACTCGTCCTCTTTCCAGTACTGAGGGACGGAGTCAGTGAAAACGTAGAGATCGTACCCCCCGGGTACGTTGCCACCCCACTCGTCCCAGAATAGAGACTCGTCGACGAATACGGAATCAACGTGGTCCTCGGGTCGGTTCGCGAATCCCGTAGCCAACTCCTCCACGTATCGTTTCGCTCCACAGATGGAGCCGATGTTCCAGGTGAGCAGCATGACATTCATAGCTAGTGTAGGCCCCCGATGCTGACCCCCAAGCCACGTTCCTGAACGCCCGCGAAGACCTCGTCACCGGACTGGATAGGTGATCGGTGAGTCTCTCCTTCATGGTCTATCATAATAGACCATAGCGTTTTCGGAGGGACGGGAAAATAGCCGCCAGTGCAGCCGCTCTCACTTGGTGCGTCAATAAAACGGAATCGCGATAAAGCGATAGTGCGAAATCTACTGTCGGACGACGTTAGTCGCGCGCGGACCCTTGGGGGCCTGTTCGATGTCGAATTCGATCTCCTGTCCTTCCTCGAGGTCCGGGCCGCCAACGTCTTCCATGTGGAAGAAAACGTCCTCGTCCGCGTCCTCAGTCTCGATAAAGCCGTAACCGCCTGTGTCGTTGAAGAAGTCAACCGTACCGTTTGCCATTGCAATCATTCAGAAGGGAGGGGGATATGTAAGGCTTCCGAGAGTCCCGTTACCACGGCCCCCGAGAGACGCACTCTCCCCGGACGCTCGTCGCCGGAGCCGGATCGACCGGGCCGTCGTCTGCCATCCGTCTGACGGTGATGGGAACCCGACTCCCGTCCGGTAGTTTCACTTTCAGTCCGCTTCCCCGGCGTTTATATTCGATCGCGACGCATCTGAGGATGCTGTCACACGTTCCATCCTCCTCCCTCACACCTAACTGGCCAGCGGCGCAACTATCGAGTATGCTGTCGTTTGCCGACGTACTCGCTGCGCGCGATCGGGTCGCCGAGACCGCCCGGCACACGCCGCTGGAATACTCACATACGTTCTCTGCGATGACCGGTTCGGAGGTCCACCTGAAGCTGGAGACCTTCCAGCGGACGGGCGCGTTCAAAATCCGCGGGGCGACCAACCGGATCGCGACGCTGAGCGACGCCGAAAGAGCGGCCGGAGTCGTCACCGCCAGCGCCGGCAACCACGCCCAGGGAGTCGCGCTTTCAGCCACGCGGATGGGCGTCGACGCGAAGATCGTCATGCCCGAGCACGCTCCGGTCTCAAAGGTCGAGGCGACCAGGAGCTACGGCGGCGAGGTTGTCCTCTACGGGGAAGACTACGACGCCGCGGCCGAGCGCGCCCACGAGATCGAACGCGAGGAGGGGCGCACGTACGTCCACGCCTTCGACGACGAGATGGTAATGGCCGGGCAGGGCACCATCGGTCTGGAGATCTACGAGGACCTACCGGAGGTCGAGACGGTCGTCGTGCCGATCGGTGGCGGCGGACTGATCTCCGGGATCGCGACGGCCCTCAAGGGCAGAGACGAGGACGTCCGGGTGATCGGCGTCCAGGCGGAGGGGGCTGCAAGCGCCCCCGCGTCGCTGGAAAAAGGCGAGATCGTCGAACGGGATAGCGTCGAGACGATCGCAGACGGGATCGCCACCCGGAAGATCGGCGAGCGGACCTTCGAGGTGATCCGCGAGCGCGTCGACGAGGTCGTCACGGTCACCGACTCGGAGATCGCCGTCGCGCTGACGAAACTCCTCGAACGCTCGAAGACCCTCGTCGAGGGGGCGGGCGCAGTCCCGCTTGCGGCGCTTCTGGCCGAGCGATTCGACTACGAGGACGACGAGGTCATCGTCCCGGCGCTCTGTGGCGGGAACATCGATCTGAACGTCCTGACGACGGTGATCATGCGCGGACTCATAGAAACCGGGCGGTATCTCCGACTGCGGACCGTCCTCAAGGATCGGCCCGGAGAACTCGAACGACTGGTCGAGATTATCTCCGAACAGGGGGCGAACATCTACGCCATCGAGCACGACCGGGCCGCCCGGGACATCGCGCTGAACGACGCCGAGGTCGAACTCGACCTGGAGACGAAAGGACCCGACCACGTCGAGGCGTTGATCGAGTCCCTGGAGGCAAGCGGATACGAGATCGAGGTCCTGGTCTGATGGCGCTGTCCGGACTCGACGGCACGGCTCTCCTCGGCGAGTCCGTAGCCGGAGTTGAGCAGGGCCCGACGGCATAGCTGGTCTAGGCGGACCGAAGGAACCAGGTATCTCCGTCCCCGACATCAGGGTAATGACTGTGCGCGAATCCGAGGTGCTCGACGTCGAGCGCATCCGGGAAGACTTCCCCGTACTGGAGCGTGAGTTCGACGGCACGCCGCTGGTGTATCTCGACAACGCGGCGACGACTCAGACGCCGACGCAGGTCATCGACGCCATCCGCGACTACTACCTGGAGTACAACGCCAACGTCCACCGCGGGCTCCACCAGCTCAGCCAGGAAGCTTCGATCGCCTACGAACAGGCCCACGACCGCGTCGCCGAGTTCATCGGCGCGGCGGGACGCGAGGAGATCGTCTTCACGAAGAACACCACCGAGAGCGAGAACCTCGTCGCCTACGCCTGGGGGCTGCGCGAACTCGGACCGGGCGATACGGTCGTCCTCACGGAGATGGAACATCACGCTTCGCTGGTCACCTGGCAGCAGATCGGCGAACGAACCGGCGCGGACGTCGAGTACATCCGGATCGACGAGGACGGCCACCTCGACATGGATCACGCTCGCGAGGTGATCGACGACGACACCGCCATGCTGTCGGCGCTGCACGTCTCGAACACGCTCGGGACGATCAACCCCGTCGCCGATCTCGTTGATCTGGCCCACGATCACGACGCGCTGGCGTTCATTGACGGCGCGCAGGCGGTCCCGAACCGCCCGGTCGACGTGGAAGCCATCGACGCCGACTTCTACGCCTTCTCGGGCCACAAGATGGCTGGCCCGACCGGGATCGGCGTTCTCTACGGAAAGCAGCACCTCCTCGACTCGATGGAGCCGTTCCTCTACGGCGGCGACATGATCGAGAAAGTCACCTTCGAGGGATCACGCTGGAACGAACTCCCCTGGAAGTTCGAGGCCGGCACGCCGCCGATCGCCCAGGGAATTGCCCTTGCGGAGGCGTGTGACTACCTCGAAGACATCGGGATGGACCGGGTCGCCCGCCACGAGAACGAGCTGGCCCAGTACACGCTCGAACGCTTCGCCGAGTTCGATGACATCGAGGTGTTCGGCCCGCCCGCCGGCGAGGAGCGCGGCGGTCTGGTCTCGTTCAACCTCGAATCCGTGCACGCCCACGACCTCTCCTCGATCTTCAACGACTACGCCGTCGCGATCCGGGCCGGCGACCACTGCACCCAGCCGCTACACGACAAACTCGGCGTTGCCGCGACCGCGCGGGCGTCGTTCTACGTCTACAACACGCGCGAAGAGATCGACGTGCTAGTCGAGGCCATCGACGACGCGCGGGATCTATTTGCCTGATTTCGACGGAATATCAAGATCCGCCGTCGGCGCGCGGGACGGACAGCGTCACGGCTACACCGCCGAGCGAGCTACTGGCTACCGAGAGTTGCCCGTCGGCTTTCTCGACGACCAGGCGAACGAGCCAGAGACCGACTCCCTCCGAGTGAGTGAGGACGTCCTCTACGTCGCCCTCGACGGCGGTCCGCTCGCCGTCAGGGAGGCCCGGGCCGTCGTCCTCGACCGTCACCTTGACCGTCTCGCTGTCGGCCCGGAGCGAGACCACGACGGTGGCGTCCGGTCCGCCGTGTACGATCGCGTTTTCCAGCAGTTCGGAGACCGCGAACCCCATCCGTGCCGGGACGAGCGTCGTCATGTGCTCGGGGCTATCGAACTCGATCGAGGCGTCCGGATACGCGGACTGATACTGGGAGCATATCTCGGCGATCGCCTTCGCGAGGTCCTGTTCGACGCGTTGGCCGGCCGACTGCGCGGAAATGCCACGCAGGAGGCTCGCCTTCTCGGCCAGGGTCGCCAATCGGTCGGCCTTGCGTTCGACGACCGTGAGATGTGGTTCGACCTCTCCGGCTTCGCGGGCCGCCTCCGTTCGGCCGCCGATGACCGTTGCGATATTGCGCAGGTTGTGTCTGACGATCCGGTGGAAGATGCTCAGCTCGCGGGTCTGCTGTCGCAGTCGCTCCGCTGTCTCGCGCTGGCGCTGCTGGGCACGGGCACTCAACCAGTAGACGAGCGCCCCCGAGACGACGACGAACAGGCCGCCCTTGGCGGCCTCGACGCGAAACCGGGTCTCGGGATCCGAGACGAACGCGTAGACGACCATATCCGAAAACAGGATCCACAGCACTCCGAACGTGAGATAAACGCCAGCGATCCGTCTCGGTGTCAGCTCAGGCATCGACGGCGTTGGAGGATCATCGAGCGAGGCCATCGGGCATGCGTCGGTCGGCGCTACGGAGGGGTAACGCATATGCGTGGGGGTCAAATCCCCGCAACAAAATACTGCTGGCCGTGGGTTCGGACAGATGTTTGGGGTTCCGGATGTTTTGAGAATAGTACAGACAGCACATGATAGACTATGGGAACGTGTAGCGCGGAAACGACAATGTTTTTCCGCCGAGGTTGATTGCAGTACAATATGTCCGACGACCTCAAGAAGGGGCTCGAAGGCGTCCTCGTCGCCGAGTCGGAACTCAGCTACATCGACGGCGACGAGGGACGGCTCGTCTATCGCGGGTACGAGATCGGAGACCTGGCGGCGCAGGCCAGTTTCGAAGAAGTGCTCTATTTGCTCTGGCACGGTAAGTTGCCGATAGCATCGGAACTCGCGACTTTCGAGGAGGAACTGGCCGCGAACCGGACCGTCCACGACGACGTTCTCGAGACGGTGCGGCGACTGGCCGAGGCCGACGCGAACCCGATGGCAGCACTCCGAACGGCGACATCGATGCTGTCGGCCTACGACGAGGAAGACGGCGAGCCCGGCACGCGGGCAGAAGACCTGGCGAAGGGCCAGCGGATCACTGCCAAGATGCCGACGATCGTGGCAGCGTTCAAGCGGATGCGTGACGGAGACGAGCCGGTCGCGCCTCGGGAGGACCTCGATCACGCCGCGAATTTCCTGTATATGCTCAACGGCGAGGTCCCCGACGACAAGCTCGCCGAGATCTTCGACATGGCGCTGGTGTTGCACGTCGATCACGGGATCAACGCCTCGACGTTCGCCGCGATGGTCACGGCCTCGACGCTGTCGGACATCTACAGCTCGGTCACGAGCGCTATCGGGACGCTGAAAGGCGGCCTCCACGGCGGTGCGAACCAGAACGTCATGGCGATGCTCAAGGAGATCGACGAGAGCGAACTGAGCGTCGTCGAGTGGACTCGCAACGCCCTGGAGGAGGGCAAGCGGATTCCCGGGTTCGGGCATCGAGTCTACGACGTGAAGGACCCGCGAGCGGCGATCCTCGGCGATCAATCCCGAGAGCTGGGCAACGCCTCCGGCGAGCTCAAGTGGTTCTCCTACAGCCAGGTGATCGAGGAGTTCATGCAGCAAGAAACGGGGATCGCTCCGAACGTGGACTTCTATTCGGCCTCGACGTACTACCAGATGGGAATCCCGATCGATTTGTTCACGCCGATCTTCGCGCTGAGTCGCGTCGGCGGCTGGATCGCACACGTCCTGGAGTATCAGGCGGACAACCGCCTCATCCGGCCGCGGTCACGATACGTGGGGCCGACCGATCAGAAGTTCGTCCCGATCGAGCAGCGGGAGTGACAGCACTCAGCAGCGAGTTCGGACAGACACGGAGTCAGCAGACGACAAGTCCCAGAAATCACCGGCGACGAGAGGCTTTTCCGCAGCGACCCCGTTACTACGGGCAATGCCGCCGGAGGGGCCAGAGCCGCCAGTCGATCGTGAGTCACCGGTCGGTGAGCCGGTCATCAGGGGCGATCCCGAACTGACCGGCCAGCGGCCGAACGAGGCCGTACAGTTCGATCCCGACGATCCCGAGAGCGTCGCCCGCGCTGCCGAGACAGTCGAAGCATTCGCCGGAAATACGGCCGGAGACGCGGACAACGTCTACGTGTTACGGGGAGCCGCCGCCTGTGCGGCGCTGGTCCGCGGCGAGGGGTCCTACAAGGCGGCCGCCGAGCGCGCCGGCGGGGAGGCGACAGTCGCGTTCATCCGCAAGTGGTCGCGGGTACACGACCTCCCGCAGGCGATCCGTCGGCACGTCGCCCGCGGCGAGATCGCGCCGACGGCGGCCAAGCACATCGCTCGCGTCTCCGGCACGGCACGCTATTTGCTGGCCTGGGCCACACTCGATCACGACCTGACTGTCAGAGAGGTTCGATCGATCGCCAGCCGGGTCAACGACGGCGAGAACGTCGCCGAGGCGCTCGAGGCGGAAACCGATGGGCGTCTCGGCCGACTCACGATCGATCTCCCGGTCGATTCGTATCTCTGTCTCCGCCGGCAGTCGTCACTGGCGAACGCCGAGCCGGGGGCGTTTCTGGCCGACGCCATCGAGTACGACGACCCGTCGTGTTGACGCTGGTAAGGGCTCGACCGTCTGTGACAGACAGTAGATCCAGAATCGACACGACGACCAATCGTAAGGTCTTAAGCGATCACCGCCCGACCTGTAGGTGAGGGCCGGTAGCTCAGTTAGGCAGAGCGTCTGGCTTTTAACCAGACGGTCATGGGTTCAATTCCCATCCGGCCCGCTTCTGCGAGAAACGGACGTGACGAGCGAAGCGGCCAGGGAATTGAACCCTCGGAGTCGCAGCCCCGGAACGGCGCGAAGCGCCGCATGCCCGGAACGTCTCCATCCGGTTCAATTCCCATCCGGTCCGTAGTTCGAATCTCGCGGGCATCGAGATATCGACCAGGGGCAGGCAGGTCCGCCGACGCTCATACTGCCGGCTGTAACATTTCGAAATAATTCGCCACTCTGGGGTGGCGAATATCTGTACGAACGTACAGCCGGCAGTATCAGGCCGACTGGCGACCATCGCCGTCGGGCGGCAAGTGCGTTTGTCCTTCCATCGAGTAGAGATACGTCACGGCCAGTAGCGCCGAGACAACGATGGGGAGGAAGGTGAAGAGAGCTGCAATGGGACTGATAGAGACTGTCTCACCGGCCATTAGCACGAGCGTCATCACGCCGATCGGGGCTGCGAGCGTCGCGCCGAGGACCAAGACGACGCCAGCGAAGACGTAGCCCCAGGGCCGTTCCTGGTATAGCCACGCCGCGGCAACGATAATCGACGGAACGACGATTCCGAGGTCGATGACGTGGCTCGCCATCGCCTGCGGGCCCGCCTCCTCGATGAGTGGCGGCGTCGTGCCACTGAGCAGCGGGGGCACGATGTCCGACAGCCAGAGCGTCGCGAGGCCGACTCCGATGACGGCCAGTGCTCCGCTGTACAGCGACGGGTTGATACGCCCCCCCAGGGCCTGATGGATAGTGTTGACGTCGGTTGTTACCAAACCACTAACGAACGTGAACAGTGAGAGTCCGGCCAGCACGATATACACCAGAAAGAGCTCGTTGAACGGGATCTGGATCGAGATGCTAAACCACATGTATGTCATGTACGCCAGGCCACCGAGCCAGACGATACGACCGCGTGGCGAGTTCCGCACTGCATACCGGAGTCCAGCCGCAACGACGGGGATGCCGACGACGAGGATGGTGATGTCCTGCACTTGGTACGATTCGACGAGTTCTGGCGCAGCCTGGTAGTGGCCAGGGCGAAACACCCCCAGTAGTGAGGAAATGGCTGCGAGAACGAGAATGACGAGCGTCGAGATGATCTGCGATCGGTGGAGGTGACTGTGCATCGTATTCACCGAGTTGATAGGCTAACAGACACGATAATCTATGCTGGTGGTTCCTTCCGAGCGAGAACCGATGGTTCTGATACTGCCGGCTGTAACATTTCGAAATAATTCGCCACCCCGGGGTGGCGAATATCTGTACGAACGTACAGCCGGCAGTATGAGGAGGTATGAGAGACAAGTACTCTCACTTCGGTCAGTGAGGTAAGCGGATCGTATCAGTGGAGGGGGTCAACAGAGCCGTCTTTTTGCGTGCGTAGCCGTAAATACGGGTATGAAAGCCAGCGACTCGCCGGCGGGGACCGCTCGCTACAAATTCCGGGTCAGGTTCCGGATCGAGCCCTCACTGGCGGAGGTGTCGGTCGACCCGGCGGAGTTCGAGACGACGCTGTACCGGTCGGCGGATCCGCCGGGCGAGGCCGGCTGGCTCTTCTTCCGCGATCACCTCTGGCGCGGCGACCTCGGGGACGAGACGTACTTGCAGGAGGTCGCCGAGGACGCACTCGGCGTGCCCGTCGTATCGGTTTCGTTCAGCGAACTGCAGACGGACCAGGCGTATCTCGACGCACTCCGGAACGAGATCGGCGGCCAACTCGATGAGTTCAGAGCCGAGACGGTCGACGAGGCACTCAAGAAGTATCTCGGGAGCTCGATCCACGTCGTTTCTCGGGGCGAGTGATAGTGGTTGCTGTAAGTCTGTTCCGGGTTGACCGCACGCCATCGTGCGGTCACACCGGTAAATCGTTACAGCAACCACTATGAGTGATCGCTGTGACTCGGTCACGACTCGGGCGAGTCACGTCCCATCCAGTATGCGCCCATGGGCGTCTATCTCTCCGTTTCGAATCCGGGTGCTACTGATGCGTTCGCCGTCTTCAGCGATGACGAACGGTGGGGTGTGGATTTCGAGCGGCCGGAGACCCGTCTCCACGCGTTGTTGATTGAGTTCGTATGCGCGGCGCTGTGCTTTCGCTTCCGGCGAAACGACGAGCGCATCGAGATCCTCACGCGTCGCGGCCGGGCCGTGCGTGTCCTCCAGCCGGATGATCTCGTAGGTGGCAGTGTAGGCGTCGTCCATGCGGTCGAGTTCGGCATCGAGATTCTCCCGCCGTTGCTCGAAAGAACCGAGCGTTTCTGCGTGGGCGGGGTCACTCCGCGTCTGTGTGGTGAGCGACGACGACGTGAGGGCGACGATAACGCGTCCGTCCCCGTTGCTATCGGAGCTAGCGGTCTGGAACGCCTTGTGCAAGAGCGCGCGGTGACCGTTGTGAATCGGTGTGAACGTCCCGGCAACGATCACGGTCCGTTCGGACTGTGCCATACCTAGCAACGATCACCGACTGCCGTATATACACGGGTCAGCTACCAACGAGGGTCAGACACTCCTTCCCGCTGGCTCAGTCATGCCGGAAGCACCGCTGGCCGGTCAGTACCATCGTCATGTCCAGTTCGTCGGCCTTCTCGATGACGTCGTCGTCGTTGACCGATCCGCCGGGCTGGATAACTGCCTCGATCCCGGCCTCGGCGGCAGCCTCGATCCCATCCGGGAACGGGAAGAAGGCGTCGCTAGCCATCACCGCTCCGTCAGCGTCCTTGCCCTCGGCGTCGCTGTCGGCTTTCATCTTCGCGATCTCGACGGCGTCGACACGCGAGACCTGGCCGGCCCCGACCCCGACGGTTTCAGTACCTTTCGCGAAGAGGATCGCGTTCGATTTGACGTGTTTGATCGTCTGCCAGGCGAACAGCATCGACTCGATCTGCTCGTCGGTCGGTTCGCGCTCGGTGACGACCTCCAGGTCGTCAGGATCCAGCGACTGCAGATCCCGCTCCTGGACCAGTCGCCCGCCGACCAGGTCCTTCTCGGTCAGCGTCTCGGTGGCCTCGAACTGCTCGCTCACGTCCAGCACCCGGAGGTTGTCCTTCTCGAAGAGGACCTCCAGCGCCTCCTCGGTGTATCCCGGCGCGACGACGACCTCCTTGAACGACTCGACGATCTGCTCTGCAGTGGCAGCGTCACACTCCCGATTCAGCGCGACGATCCCGCCGAAGGCGCTCTTGGGGTCCGTCGAGAGCGCGTCGGCGTAAGCCTGCGAGATCGAATCGGCGACCGCCGTACCCGCGGGATTGGTATGCTTGATGACCGCACAGGCCGGCTCGTCGAACTCCTTGACGATGTTCAGCGCGGCGTCGGCGTCGTTGTAGTTGTTGTAACCCATGCCCTTCGCGCCCTCGTTGAGCTGCGGTGCCGAGACGACGCTGGCCTCCTCGCAGGTGCTGTCGGCGTACAGCGCGGCGTCCTGATGGGGGTTCTCGCCGTAGCGCAGGTCCGCGACCCGATCCTCGCTGGTCACGCGCCGCGCCGGGAACTGCCCACCGTCGTCGCCCTCGACGTGGACGACGTCGTTCTCGTCGTCGACGGTCACCCGATCCTCGGCGAACCACTTCACTGCACGCGGGTAGGCCGCGAACTCACCCTGATAGAGGACGCGCTCTTTGAGGTCGTCGGCGTCGTCGCCCTCGAAGACGGGGATCGGTTCCTGTGTGACGATCGGTCCGCCGTCGACGGTCTCGTCGACGACGTGGACTGTGCAGCCGGTCTGCTTGACCCCCGCTTCCAGTACCTGCTCGTGGGCGTCCATCCCGGGGAAAGCGGGCAACAGCGAGGGGTGGACGTTGAGGATCGTCGGCTGGCTCTCGACGAACTCCTCGGTGAGGATCCGCATGTACCCGTCCAGACAGACGAGTTCGAAGTCGTACTCGGCCAGCGCGTCCTCGACGCGCCGTTCGTGCTCGCGACGAGGTTCGTCCTCGTCTCTGGGGACGACCTCGGTCGGAATGCCACGTTCCCGGGCCGCCTCGAGGATCGGTGCGTCCGCATCGTTCGAAAGCACGACGGCGAACTCGGCACCACCCGGAGCGTGGTCGGCGATGTTCAGCAGGTTTCGGCCGCGATTGGAAGCCATACCGGCGAGTTTCATATCCAGAGGCGCGCGGGCAGCGCGCAAAGTAGTTGCGGAATCGTCGAAACGGGACCGCGGAATCGCTGAAAACAGGTGCGTGCCCTCCCCTCCGAAATGGTCGGTTCCCAAACTGGTTTGGCACACAGTATATCACGGTAGCGACAGTAGTTGTGTACTGGAACCATGTCACAGATTGTACCGACCGTCGTCATGCAAGTCACCCAGCAGGACATGTTCGAGCACGTGCTGAACGATCCGCTCCTCGGGAGTTCGATCTACGCCAACATCGCCCTCGCCGGGTTGACGTTGCTGTTGTTCGCGTACATGGGGCGCAACGTCGCCGATCCGCGCGCCAAACTGATCGTCGTGTCGGTGATGAGCGTCTCGGCCGTCTCGATCGCCAGCTACACCGGGCTCGCGTCGGGGTTGACGATCGGCATCCTCGAAATGCCGGACGGCCACGCCATGTCCGGAGCGACGACCGAACTGGCTCACAGCGGCGAGACGGTCGAGGGGACGATCAGCCTCTGGGGTCGATATCTGACGTGGGCGTTCTCGACACCGCTGATCCTGCTCGCGCTCGGGCTGATCGCCGGATCGGACATCACGAAGATTTTCACCGCCATCATTTTCGATATCGGCATCATGATCACCGGGCTGGCCGCCGCGCTGACCACGTCCTCGTACCCGATGCGGTGGGTCTGGTACGGGATCAGCGTCACGTTCTTCCTCGTCGTCGTCTACATCCTGCTGTTCGAGTGGTCTGAGGACGCCAGAGAGGCGGGCACCGAAGAGATATTCAGCACGCTGAAGATCCTGACGGTCGTGCTGTGGTTCGGCTACACGATCTGGTGGGCGCTCGGAAACGAGGGGCTGGCGGTCATCGATTCGGTCGGTCTTACGTCCTGGGGCTACAGCGCTTTCGACATCGTCGCGAAGTATCTGTTCTCGTTCCTCGTCGTGAAGTACGTCGTCGACAACGTCGGGAAAGTCAGCGGTGGCTCCGAGTACGGAGCGACCACGTCCGGCGTGCCCGCCGACGACTGATCGTCGGAGCGACTTTCCGGCACGGCCGCCCGACTGCAAGAGGTCGATCCGGAGAAGACGGACAACGATGATCCCGAAACCGTTTTTTCCGAGGACTCGTTTTGCGTCCAGACCGTCCGCCGGCGAAAAGCCACTGATGAGAAGATTTATATTCGTTACTCAGAAATTGAGTAACATCGATGTCGATTATCGTCACCGGCGGTGACGGCTACCTCGGGTGGCCGGCCGCCCTGCGCATCGCGGACCGAACCGACGACCGTGTGATTCTCGTGGACAACTTCGGCCGACGCGAGTGGGTCGAGGAGATCGGTTCGGTCAGTGCCGTGCCGATCGCCTCGATCGACGAGCGGATCGACGCGGCAGAAGAGGTCCTCGGGCTGACGAACCTCTCGTTCGTCGAAGGGGACCTCACCGAGAAGTCCTTCGTCGATCAGTTGCTCGAAGTCCACGAACCGGACACCATCGTCCACACGGCCGCCCAGCCCTCGGCTCCATACAGCCAGATCAACGGCGAGCGGGCCAACTACACCCAGCACAACAACATGCAGGCGACGCGGAACCTGCTGTGGGGGCTGGAAGAGCACGACATGACCGACACCCACTTCGTCGAGACGACCACGACGGGCGTCTACGGCGCACCGGAGTTCCCCATCCCGGAAGGCGGCGCGACGATGCAAAACCAGGGCGAGACTGACGAGGTTCCGTTCCCCGCCATGGCCGGCTCGTGGTACCACCTCACGAAGAGCCACGACGCGGCCAACATGCGACTGGCCCACAGCCACTTCGACATCCCGATCAGCGACGTTCGGACGGCGATCACCTACGGGACCGAGGTCGAGGAGACCCGGAAAGACCCGCGACTGAAGACCCGCTTCGACTTCGATTACTACTTCGGGGTCGTCGCCCACCGCTTCGCTGCTCAGGCCGTCTCGGGGTATCCCGTCACCATCTACGGCAAGGGAGAGCAGCGCAAGCCGTTCATCAGCCTCGAAGACGCCGTCGAGGGGCTGGCCCGCGTGGCGCTGATCGATCCCGACGAGCGGCCGGACGATCACGTCGTCTACAACCAGGTCACCCGCGCCATCTCCATCGTCGAGGTCGGCGAGACCATCGCCGAGGTCGCCGACGACTACGACCTGGACGTCGAGGTCGAGCACTTCGAGAACCCCCGCGACGAGGACGAGACTCACAAGATGGAGATCGAGAACGATCGCTATCTCGATCTGATCGACGGACAGGATCAGACCTTCGCCGAGGGCGTCGACGATATCTTCGCGACGCTGACCCAGTACGCCGACCGGATTGAGGCCCACGAGGACCGGTTCCTGCCGGGCGTGCTCGAACCCGACGAGTAAGATGCACGTACTCGTCACCGGCGGCTGTGGCTACATCGGCAGCGCGCTGTTGCCGCGGCTCCAGGACAACCCCGAGGTCGAGTCGGTCACCGTTCTGGACTCGCTCGCGAGCGGGTCGCCCCGGAACCTGCTGGAGGCCGAACTCGGCGACGGGCTGGCCTTTCGGCGCGGCGACGTCCGGGAGTACGGCGACGTCGAGAGCGCCATGCGCGACGCGGACACGGTCGTCCACCTGGCGGCGATCACCGGTGCCTCCTCGACGCACGACCGCCGCGAGGAGACGTTTGCCGTCAATCGCGACGGGACGACCAACGTCCTGACGGCCGCGGAGAAACTCGACGTCGAGAACGTCGTCTTCGCCTCCTCGTGTAACAACTACGGCCGGACGACGAGTGCGAACATCGACGAAGACACCGAGATGGACCCGCTCAATCCCTACGCCGAGACGAAGGTCGCCTCCGAACGCGAACTGGCAGAGCGGGCCGACGAGGGGGACTTCTCGGCGACTGCGCTCCGGATGAGCACGAACTACGGCTACGCGCCGGGCGTCCGGTTCAACCTCGTCGTCAACCTGTTCGTCTTCCGTGCGCTGACCGGTCGCCCGCTGACGGTGTACGGCGACGGCACCAACTGGCGGCCGTTCATCCACGTCCGGGACGCCGCCCGGGCGTTCGAACAGGCTGCCGTCTCGCCCGAACAGTGGCCCAGACAGGTCTACAACGTCGGCAGCAACGACGGCAACTACCGGATCAGCGAGATCGCCGAGATCGTCAGCGAAGAGGTCGGTGACGTCGACGTGACCTACCTCGAAGACGAGCACCCCGGCCCGTCCTACCACGTCAACTTCGACCGGGTCGCCGAGACCGGCTTCGAGACCGAATGGACCCTCCGCGAGGGGGTCTGCGACCTCGCGGCAACGCTGACGGAACGACAGCGATAACCGGCATGCCCGCACAGCGATATCCATGACTAACGAATCCACGACATTTCACGTCGCGGTGACCGGCGGCGCGGGCTACATCGGTAGTCGCGTGCTCGAGCGCCTGCAGGCGACCCATCCCGACTGGGAGATCAGCGCCATCGACAACTTCTATCGCGGTGACGTCCGCCAGGTCGGCGACGTCGAGATTCAGCACGTCGACATCCGCGAGCGCGACCGCCTGGAGACCGCCCTGGAGGGCGCGGACGTCGTGATCCACCTGGCGGCGATCAGCGGCGTCGACGACTGCCGGAACAACACGGATCTCGCCCAGGCGGTCAACGTCGAGGGGACCGCCAACGTCGCCTGGTTCTGCCGGAAGAGCGGTGCGGCGATGGCGTTCCCCTTCAGCATGGCCGTGCTGGGCGATCCCGGCGAGTTCCCGATCACGATCGACCAGCCGCGCGATCCGATGAACTGGTACGGCCGGACGAAGGTGCTGGGCGAGCGGCTCGTCGAGACCTACGCCGACGGCGCGTTCCCGGCCCACCTGTTCATGAAATCGAACCTCTACGGCGATCACATCATTGGCGACAAAGTGGTCTCGAAAGGCACCGTAATCAACTTCTTCCTCGGCCGTGCGATGGCCGACGAGCCGCTGACCGTCTACGAACCGGGCACGCAGGCCCGCAACTACATCCACGTCAAGGACGTCGCCCGCGCCTACGTCCGGAGTGCCGAGCGGTTCGAGGAGCAACTCGCGGCGGGCGAGACTGGCGTCGAGAAGTACGAGATCGCCAGCGAGCAGGACCCGAGCGTGATGACTGTCGCAGAACAGGTCAAAGAGATCGCCGGCGAGTACGGCATCGACGTCAACGTCGAGCTCGTCGAGAACCCCCGCGCGGGCGAGGAGACGATGGTCGATCAGTTCGCGGTCGACACCTCGAACGCCCGCGAGACGCTGGGCTGGGAGACCGAGTACGCGATCGAGGACGCCGTTCGGGAGCTGTTCGAGCGACGAGTCGGTGGGGGCGAGTAGCCGCCGACGTGTGTCGATCCGCCAGCGATCGATCCCGATCGAACAGTCGTGACGAGCGACCCGATCAAGGCGGTGTCGATTGCTCCACCAGGGTGTGTTGTGGACTGTCCACGCGGCCCACACAATCCATAAGTCGGCGAGCGATAATTGATGGTGTATGTGCCGTCTCACCCCCGATACGCGTGACCAACCCGGTGAGACGGCGGTGTCGAAACGGAAACGCGAGCAGTGACTCGCGGCGGGGTGGCGTCCCGTCTCGGGTCGGTCCTGTTAATTGCTCGCGCGCCAACGACACCGACAACGTCACAGCCGACACGATACACCCAACCCATGACCACACAGCTCTTCGAAGGCGTCTACCCCGCGATGGTGACGCCGTTCGACACGGACGGCAGCATCGATTTCGACCAACTCCAGGCGGACGCACAGCGACTGGAAGCGGCAGGCGTCGACGGACTCGTGCCGGTCGGTTCGACCGGCGAGTCGGCGACACTCTCTCACGACGAACACGTCGAGGTCGTCGAAGCGGTCGTCGACGCCGTCGAGGACGTCCCCGTGATCGCCGGCACCGGGAGCAACAACACACGTGAGGCGCTGGAACTCTCCCGGCGCGCCGCCGACGCGGGGGCCGACGCCCTCCTGCTGATCTCGCCGTACTACAACAAGCCCGAACAGCAGGGGCTGGTCGAGCACTACCGGACGCTGGCCGACGAAGTGGATCTCCCCCAGATCGTCTACAACGTCCCCTCGCGGACGGGGCGAAACATCGAACCCGACACGGCCGTCGAACTGGCGAGTCACCCGAACGTCGCGGGATTCAAGGCCGCCAGTGGTGACACGGGCCAGATCAGCGAGATCATCGAGCGCACTCGCGACGAGGACTTCGCGGTGCTGTCGGGCGACGACGGCATGACCCTGCCGCTGCTGTCGATCGGTGCCGACGGCTGTATCTCCGTCATCGCCAACGTCGAGCCGGAGCGGACCTGCGCGATGGTCGGCTCGGCGCTGGCCGGCGATTACGAGCGCGCTCGGCGCCTGCATCACGAACTCGGGCCGCTGACCCGACAGCTCTTCGTCGAGACGAACCCGATCCCGATCAAGGAAGCCATGCACATCCGCGGGCACGGCACGCCGTACGTCCGATCACCGCTGACCCGCCTCTCCGAGCGGCACCGCAACGCGCTGGAAGCCGAACTGGAACGGCTGGCCGAAACGGACGTCGAGAGCGCGGGGGTGGATCGATGATCTCGCTGGGCGTGAGCGGCGCGGCCGGGCGGATGGGCGAGGCAGTCATCGAGACCGCCGCCGGTCGCGAGGACGTCGAAGTCGTTTTCGGCGTCGACACCGCCGACGTCGAGGAGGTTCTGGGCGTCCCGATCGACGACCCGGACGCGTTCGAGACGTTGCTCGAATCCCACGATCCGGACGCCGTCATCGACTTTACCGTGCCCAGAGCGGCGACGACGTTCGCGACCGCCTGCGCCGAGGCTGGCGTCCCGCTGGTGACCGGGACGACCGGCCACGACGACCTGCAGTTCGAGACCGTCGCGGCCGCCAGCGAGCGCACGCCGGTGCTGAAGGCGACGAACTTCGCCCGCGGGATCCAGGCGCTGTTGCGGACGGTCTCGGCGGCGGTGGAGGCGCTGCCAGGCTACGACATCGAGGTCACGGAGACCCATCACAACGGCAAGCGAGACGCCCCCAGCGGCACCGCGAATACGATCCTGGAAGAAATCCAGGACGCCCGCGAAGCCGACTTCGAGGAGGTCTACGGCCGCGAGGGTATCCAGCCCCGGGAAGAGGAGGAGATTGGCGTCCACGTCCGGCGGGCCGGCGACATCCGGGGCGAGCACGAAGTCATGCTCGCCGGCAACGACGAGGTCGTGACCCTCGCGCACAGGGCGGAGGATCGCGGCGTCTTCGCGGCGGGTGCGATCGACGCTGCCGTCTGGCTGTCGGAGCAAGAGTCAGGCTGGTACGAGTTCAGCGACGTGATCGACGGCTAGAGACCGACGCATAGTTATCGATCGAGACTCCAGCACTCTTCAATGAGTCTGCAAACCGACGTCGAATACCTCTGGCAGCGATACGAGGACGGACTGACCGCCAGCGAAGCCGACAGCGACGACCTTTCGACCCTCGAACGCTTCCTCGAAGCTCTGGAAGGCGGCGAGGTCCGGGCCGCCGAGCCGGACGGGAGCGACGAGTGGGTCGTCAACGAGTGGGTCAAGCGAGGGATCCTCCTCAATTTCGGCCTTCGCGAGACCCAGCCCCGCGAGTACGGCGGCGTCACCTATCACGACGTCCTGCCGCTTCGGGAGACCGGGGACCTGGGCGAGCGCGGCACGCGAAACACGCCCGACGGGACCGTAATCCGCCGCGGTGCCTACGTGGGCAGCGACGCGATCATGATGAGCCCCAGCTTCGTCAACGTCGGCGCACACGTTGGCGACGGGACGCTGGTCGACTCCAGTGACACCGTCGGCTCGTGTGCCCAGATCGGCGAGAACGTCAAACTCGGCGCGAACACGCTGATCGGCGGCGTGCTCGAACCCGTCGAGGACAGTCCGGTCATCGTCGAGGACGGCGTCTCGCTGGGCGCGGGCTGTCGGGTCACCAGTGGCTTCCGGGTGGGCGAGAACTCGATCGTGGGCGAGAACACCCTGCTGACCCCGCGAATCCCGGTCTACGATCTGGTCGAGGAGGAAGTCGTTTACGGCGAACTGCCCGCGAACAGGCGGGCGTTTACCCGCTTCGTCGAGTCCTCGGTGAGCGAACACGACCTGTTCGACGGCGGGGCGTACAAGCCGGCCGTCGTCGCAACGCACGTCGAGGAAGAGACCCTCGAAGCCGCCGAGAAAGAGGACATCCTGCGAGACAACTGATCGCGATAGTCGGACCGATCGTCACGTACTTTACATTCCAGTCCGAAGGGCGCGTCCGATGGAGTATCTGGAGCGTCGTCGGTCGCTCGTTGCCGAGCGACTGGAGGCGGTCGTCGGTCGGGTCGAGCCGGACGCACTCGGAGCGCAGCTCGAACACGTCGTGCTCGCCGGTGGCAAGCGCGTCCGGCCGATCGTGACGGTGCTGGTCTGTGAAGCGCTCGGGGGCGACACCGAAGACGCCCTGGACTTTGCGGTCGGGATCGAGCTCGTCCACAACGCGTCGCTGGTGATCGACGACATCATCGACGAATCGGACTTGCGTCGCGGGTCGGACAGCGCCTGGGCGGCGTTCGGACACGGACCTGCAATCATCGCCAGCGACGGGCTCCTCGGGGAGGCGTTCGACCTCTTTTCGAGCGACGAGCGGGCGATGCGAGTCGTCTCCGAGGCGATGGTCGAACTCGGGGAGGGCGAGGCCTCCGAACTGGTCGCACAGCCGACCTCCGAGGAGGAGTACATGCGCCTGGCCCGGCGCAAGACCGGCGCGCTTTTCCGGGCAGCCGCTGAGCTGGGCGCGATCGCCGCCGACGCCGACCCCTACGCCGTCGAGGCCGTCGGCGACTACGCCGAACGCGTGGGCGTGGCCTTCCAGATGCGCGACGACGTGCTGGACGCGACCGCTGACACCGAGAAGCTGGGCAAGCCCGCCGGTCAGGACGCCGCCATGGAACGCCCCTCGCTGGTCGAGGTGACCAAACTCACGCCCGATGAGGCCAACGAGCGCGCCCGCGCACAGTCCGACGCTGCGCTGGAGTCGCTCTCGACGATCGAGGTGGAAGACGAGCAGGCGCTGGCGTATCTGGAGGATCTGGCGAAGTTTGTCGTCGTTCGTGAGCGGTAGCGAGACGACTGTAAGGAGCGTCTCGAAACAGCGAGACGCCGAGCGAAGCGAGGGGTCTCGAAAAGACGAGCGGTGAGTGAAACGAACCGCGAGTAGCGAGGACGAGCGCAGCGAGTCCTCGAAACAGCGAGCGGACACGTGTGGGCGTGGATGGGAGGTCGCAATCCTTACCACACACAGCGGCCAAAATCCTCCCAATGAGAGTTATCGGAACCGTCGGGATGCCCGGCAGCGGCAAGAGCGAGGCCGCCGAAGTCGCCCGGGTACTCGACATTCCTGTGGTCACGATGGGCGACGTCATCCGCCAGGAGTGTCGCGACCGGGGGCTGGACCCCGCGACCCATCACGGCGAGGTCGCCAAAGCCCTGCGCGAGGAAAACGGGCCGGCTGCCATCGCCGAGCGCTCGCTGCCGATCATCCGCGAGGCACTGGCAGATAGCGACACGGTCGTCGTCGACGGCATCCGGTCGGACGTCGAGGTCGAGCGCTTCCGCGAGGCCTTCGGTGAGGACTTCGAACTCCTCAGCATCGAGGCCCCCCGGAAGTTGCGGGCCGAGCGCCTCGATCTGCGAGGGCGGGACGCGAGCGTCGAGGAAGGCGGCGAGAGCCTCGAAGCGCGCGACGAGCGCGAGCTGGGATTCGGCATGGGCGAGGCCATGGAGATGGCCGACTGCACGATGGCAAACACCGACTCCCTGGAGGCGTTTCACGACCGGATCGAGACGCTGCTGACCGAGGGACTGACCGCCGTGGAGGGGGACCGATGAGCGAGGTCTACAGCGTCGACGTCCAGATCACCGCGCCGGTCTACGACACCGAGGTCGCCGACCGGGTCGCCGACGCGATCACGAACGTCTTCCCCGGGGCGGAACTCGACCACCAGCACGGCGAGATCGTCGGCGAGACCCATGACCTGAGTCACTTCTCGGAGCTGTTGCACCGCCGGGAGATCCTCGATACCGCCCGGGGTGCGTTCTTCGAGAACCGCCGGGGCGATACGTTCAGCTTCGACCTCAAGAAGCAAGCGGCCTTCCAGGGCGTGGTCAACTTCGCCGTCGGTGATCCCGACGAACTCGGCGAGATCCACGTCAGAGTTCGGGTAACGGAACCGGACGTCGAGGCGTTCATCGATCACATCGCACCACCGACCCAGGACGGTCAGCCCGTCGAGACCGACGACCGATGACGACCGCGATCTTCTTCGACTGCGACGGCACGCTCGTCCGCTTCGAACGCTCCTACGCCGATCTCCTGCGGGACGTCTTCGAGTCGGAACTCGGGCGGACGTCCGACTCGCTGCTGGGAGCCTACGACGAGGCGTTCACCGCGGCCTTCGAGGCGCTCGAACCCGAACCCGTTCGCCGCGGGATGGAGGCAGTCGTGGCGGCCTCGGACGCGGAGGGTGACCCGGACGCGATGGCCGCGGCCCTGCAGGCGGCCGAACACGAGCACACGACCGTCCCGGACGGTGCATACGAGAGCCTCGAAGTGCTGGGGGAGTCCGATCGACTGGGCGTGCTCACCAACGGCGTCGGCGACTGGCAGCGCGAGAAACTCGCGGCCCACGACCTGCTCCCGTACTTCGAGACGGTGGTCTCCTCTTACGACGTCGGAGCCCACAAGCCCGACCCGGCACCGTTCGAAGAAGCACGGGAGCGGATCGACGCCGAGGAGTACGTGATGGTCGGGGACAGCGATTCGGACGTCGAGGGGGCGCGCAACGCCGGGTTCGTGCCCGTCCGCGTCGAGGAGAAAGAGGACGCGCCGGAGTTCTGGGCGACATTGCGGGCGCTCGTCTAGCGTCCGCCGGGAGAGACCGTGGACCGATCACAAACCGCTGATCCCGGACGCCGATCACAAACCGCTAACGAAAATCGCGATCGACTCACTCAGGTCCCGCGATCGGCTGACTTCGACGCTCTCGACCCACTTGACCCACTGGTAGCCGCGCCGATCAGGTGCGACGAGCCGGAGCGGATAGCCGTGCCCGTGACTGAGTCGCTGCCCGTCGACGTGCGTGGCCAGCAGGGCGTCCCGGGCCTCGTCAATCGGGAGGGTCCACCGGTAGCCCGTCACGGACCGAAACTGGACCCAGGCGGCGTCTTCGTGTGGCTCGACCGCGTCGAGCAGATCGCCGACGGACAGCCCCTGCCAGTCGCGCTCGGCGTACCAGCCGCTGGTGCAGTCCAGCAGCGCGCGCTGCTCGCTGTCGGGGTCGAGTTCGTCCGCGCCGACCGAAAGCGAACGTTCGGTCAACCCACCCACGGACAGCGTCCACGAGTCCGTATCGATCGGATCGGGATCGTCGGCCATCCACATGGTCACAGGGAAGTCGTTGCCCGAGTCACCCTCGGCCGGACGCGAGCCGGTGAACCGTCGGTCGGCTCCGGCTGTGTCCAGCAACCGGTTGAGTGACTGCTGGGCGCGCCAGGCGACCGCACCGCCGACGAGCAGCCCACCGGACCGCAGTACGGTCCGACGTTGGGTGAGTGTCTCGCGGCTCGCCACGGCGAAACGCCGCCGAAGGTGAAAGAGCACCACCGGGGCGACAAGCAGTCCGAACGCGATGTGAACGTTCAACAGCCCCCAGAAGCCCACGTCGAGTTCCAGGCCGAACACCCAGCCGAATCCGGTTGCGAGCGCGGCCACCGAAAGAGCCGCCAAGAGCAGCGACGTCCAGACGCCACTCGGACGGACGCGAACGCGGTGTCGGACGCGCCAGAGTTTCAGCACGACCAGCGCGAGGAAAAGCACGCCCGTCGTGCCGTGGAGAACGTACACCCAGGCCGTGGCTGGCGTCGCCGCGAACATGCTCGCGACGCCGGTCGCGAGCAACGCGACGACGGCCACGAGAATCCCTGTATCCACGACCCGCGGTTCGAGGATCGGGGAATCGAGTCGGCTCATCACGTCTGATTGCCACTCTATGTTCTTTATTCACACGGTAGGGACCACCATACGATGAAAGCGGTGTCAAGAGCACGGTTCCTCTTGTATAGAGGGGCGTCTTGCCTCTGTCTGACGGGTGGTTTTGTATTTTGGGGACGTGGACACGCGTATGACCAGTCTCGGCGAGGCGTACAACCAGCGCGAGTGGAGCGACCGGGACCGGCAGTGGGTCATCGCGGGCATCGGTGCGTTCCTGGCGGGCGTGGCAGCGATCGTCGCCGCGATCGCGCTGGTCGCGACCCCACTCGGGGACGCGCTCGGCCTGACTGGGCAGTACGAAGCGCGGGAGGTCGCCGGCGTGCTGGCGGGACTTGGCGTGCCGGCGATATTGCTCAGCGTGGTCGCGGTTCTTCCCTCAAGCCGCCGCCAGGGGATCGGCGTCGTCGTCGGGGCGGCGATCTCGATAGTCGGTGTGGGGCTGTTCGTCCACGCGTATCCCTGGATGTGGCCGCCGGCCGAGCCATCTTACGCCTTCGAGACGACCATGGTCTACTTCTTCGGTGCGTGTCTGGCGCTGTGGTCGGTGTTCTCGACGGTCGCCAGCTATCGCGTCCGGAACAACCCCCAGGGCACGGTTCGGATGGAAGTCACCCGCGAGGGCGAGACCAGAACCGTGCGCGTGCCGCGCGAGCAATACCAGCAGTACCGGCAGGCGATCCGCGGCGACGGCGGCGAGCAGTCGAGCGTGATTCGGGAGATCGAATCCGAGTTTAGAGAGTAGGGAGGAATCTCGAAATAGCGAGCGGCGAAGCCGCGAGCAGCGAGGACGACCGAAATGAGTCCTCGGGGACAGCGAGCAGGGGTGCCCCCTCGCTTCGATCGCAATCCCCGAAAGGCGAGCAGTGAACGTCTCGAATGGCGACGAGTTTCGGGGACCGCCGAGTTTATTCAGGCGCGCACGAAACCAACGGTCGAATGAAGCCGCTGCACGCGCGGTATCCGTTCATGCGGGCAGCCAGGGAGGCGGTCGAGGCCGCCGAGATCGACCTGGCGACGGTAGTCCAGCGGGGCGATCCGGCAGTCGAACGCGGACTCGATCGCGTCGAGTCAGCCCTCGAGGACGGCACCGTCGGCGAACCCCACAGGCAGACCCGCGTGGAGCTTTTGTCCTACCCCGTCGCTCGCGTGCTCGTGTCGATCGTCGACGAGGCAGTCCTGACCCGGTCGTACGCTCGCGCGGAAGCGGCGAGCGCCCACGAGCGGTTCACCGACGAGTTGGCGTCGACCACGCAGTTGCAAAGCACCAGCGGTGACTCGCTGACGCTGCGCGAGTTGCTCGCGGAGTTCGAACTGCTCGAACACGTCAGACCCGAGGCCGGTCCACTGGAGGAAGCCGATCGCTACTGGGTCGAAGTCGGCCCGTATCTGGATCTGGCGGCCGGGCAGTGGGGCGAGGAGTGGCGGCTGGTTAACCGGCCGCTGACCGACGGCGAGGTGCCGCTCGAAGAGAGCGAGCTGCTCGTACTGTGTCGACGGGCCGTCGAGCAGCGCGTCGAGTCGGGCCTGCCGCTGACGGTGCCCGACGCTATCGCCGAGCCACTCGGTGATGAGGTCGCCCAGTTACGTGAGACGCTCGCAGAGCTGGATCTGACCCGCGACATCGACACGGTCGTCCCCGATCTGTTCCCGCCGTGTATGCGTGCGCTGCTGGATCAGATCCAGAAGGGCGAACACCTCGAACACCACTCGCGGTTCGCGATCACCTCGTTTCTGACCTCGATCGGGATGAGCACCGACGAGATCGTCGAACTGTACGAGATCAATCCCGGGTTCGGCGAGGAGATGACGCGCTATCAGACCGACCACATCCGCGGGGAAACCAGCCCGACGGAGTACTCGACGCCGTCGTGTGCGACGATGCAATCGTACGGTGACTGTGTCAACATGGACGATCGGTGCGAGCGGATCTCACATCCGATGGCCTACTACGAGGACGCGCTGGACGAGGCCGACGAAGACGAGGTGACCGACTGGCGCGAAAGTCAGGAATCCTGACGTGCGAGGAACAGACCGACAGCCGTCATGACGAGAATGAACAGCGCGAGCGCGCCGACGAGCGCGAGCGCGCCGTCCGCGGCGATGTGATTCGTCTCCTGGATCGACCCGTCGGCGGTCCCTTCGATCGTCCCGGAGACGGTCGCGTTGGTCGTACCGTTAAGCGTCCCCGTGACCGTCCCCTCGAACGTGGCGTTACTCGCCCCATCGATTGTCCCGTTGACAGTTCCCTCGAGCGTCCCGTTGACTGGTTCTCCGTCGTCGGTTCCGTCGAACGAGCCTTCGAACGTCCCGTTGAACTGACCACCGGACGTATCGGCGACGCTGCCCTGCAGATCACCGTCAACAGTGCCGGACAGTGCCCCGTCGTCGAGCGTCGCGTCGCCAGTCAGCGTTCCGTCGAACGTGCCATCGGTGGTTCCGTAGAGCGTTCCCACCGCGACGAGCGCGGCGACGAATATCGCGACGGACCCGATGGCAACACCGATCTCGACAGCGTCTGAACGCTCCATTACCGGGAGAATCCGATTCGGGCCCGGAAAAGCGTGTCGAAGCACGCGGTCGGCCCGCCGTTCCGGGGTTTGACCCGACCTACCGGTCAATTTAGGCTTCTGGAGCCCCTACGTGTCTAGTGGACGCAGACGTGAACCCAGCCGCGTCCGATCTACGATGACCGACCAACTCCCGGGTCGTTCGACCCGAAAGACAGCGCTCGCGCCCGATACCCGGACGATGGACGAGCGGGCGGCCCGCGCCTGGACCGAGCGCATGGCCGTCCGTCCGCTGGGCGGGGGCCGATACGCCGTCGACAGCCACAGCGGCGCGACGTACGTCGTCAACCTCCCCGAAAGTCGCTGTACCTGTCCCGACCACCGGATCCGCGGCGAGCGATGCAAGCACATTCGTCGCGTCGCCATCGAAGTGACCAGCCACCGCGTTCCGCCGCCGGGCAAGCGTCAGGTTCGCTGCGCGCAGTGTGGCGTCGAGACGTTCGTCGAGGAAGACAGTGCAGAGCCGTGGTTCTGTTCGAACTGCCGGTTCGAACCCGGCGACGTCGTCCTCGACCGCGAGACGGGCGACCGGCTGGTCGTCGCGGGCGTCACGACCCAGCGGGCCGACGAGTACGTGATCGACACCGTCGACAGTACCGTCGCCGCCTACGAGACGAACGCGGGCTATCCCGACGACGACCTGGTGGTCGAAGCGAGCTATCTCGGCGACGTGGCCCACCGCGAACAGCCCCGGACCTACGCGTTCCCACACTCGCGGCTTGCAGCGACCGAGCAGCGACTGCTGGATATCTGATCGCGGCTGGTCACTCTAGCATCGCCGCGGCCTCGTCGATGTCCAGATCGCCGCGGTCGAAGGCCGCGAGCACGTCCAGCACGTTCTGGTCCGGACCGTCGTCCGCAGCGAGGTCGTCCAGCGTGACCTTCTTCGAGTGGCCGACGAACTCCTCGAAGTCCGTCCCCTCCGCGAGCGCAGTCTCCTTTTTGACGCGGTAGTTGCCCCCGTCGGTCGTGTAGAGGTCGCCGGGGTGGAAGAAGTACCAGTCCTCGCGGTCGAAGCGGACCCCGACACGCGGCTTCGCGCCGAAGTTCCGCGAGAAGTAGACCAGCGCCTCGATCTCCTCGCCGGAGAGATAGATCGGGTCGCCGCTGCTGGATTTGGCCTCGATGGCGTAGAAGGTCGTGCCGTCGCCGGCCAGCACGTCCGGGAGTTCCCGCTCGGTCGCGCTGCCGCTGGCCGGAGCACGCATCACCGCGAAGCCGGCCGAATCGAGGGCGTTGACGAGTTCCCGCTCGCGGCGGTCGCCCTTGTCGTTCGAGACTACCATTGTCTGAATGTGCGCACCCGCAGTTGTTAAGGCCTGCTCACGTCGCCTCCGTGACGCTGGCTATGGCTCGTTTCATTCCATCGACAAACCGCCATGTATATTGCCGCATCCGCCGAGCAACACTGTATGGAAGCCAAGGCAGTCGACTTCGTCCAGTACACCGTCAGCGACCTCGACACGGCCGTCCCGTTCTATCGCGACACGCTCGGCCTGACACTCGAAGACCGACTCGACGAACACGGCTGGGCGGAGTTTGCCATGCCACCCACCACGCTCGCGCTCAACGAACCCGGCCCCCAGGACCCGAGCACGCCTGGCGGAGGGTCCGCCAGCGTCGCACTCGCCGTCGACGACGTCGAGGAGGCCGTCGCGGACCTCCGAGAGGAGGACGTGGCCGTCCTGACGGAGCCGTTCGAGACCGGGGTCTGCGAGATTGCGATCGTCGCCGACCCGGACGGCAACCCGATCGTGCTCCACCGGCGCGACGACGGGACCCACGGCCGCGTCGATCCGTTCCCCTGACGAACCAGCCGCCGACTCACAATCAACCGGCCTTCCGTCGGTTTTCCTCGTGTCGAGTCTCCGTCGGAAAAAGACCAGTGGTACTGTGTGACTACCTGTCTAACTACCGGAAGGTTCTTGACTAACTGGTCAGTCAGTGTTGGTACGGTCACGATGGTCCCCGCAGTGTCAACTCGCGCAGTTGTTCGTCACCCGGAGGTGTCGCTCCGATGAGCGTCGCGAGAAGCGTGACGCGGCGGCTCTCCGGGGTTCGCGAGCGCATCGGCCAGGTGTTCAGGGACCCGGACGACCTGGACCTGACCAGCGGCGGGATCGCGTGGCCGCTGTTCTACCTGTCGCTGCCGATCATCGTCACGAACCTGCTGCAGACGGCCTACAACCTCACGGACACCTTCTGGGTCGGTCGCTACAGCACCGCGGCGCTGACCGCGATCACGTTTTCGTTCCCGCTGGTGTTTCTGATGTTCGCGATGGCGATGGGGCTGGCCATCGCCGGCAGCGTGCTGGTCGCCCAGAACGTCGGTGCCGACGACGAAGCCGGAGCGGAGTTCGCGGCCTCCCAGACGGTCGTGTTCTCGCTGACGGTCTCGCTCGGGCTGGGGCTGGCAGGGTACGCGGTCGTCGAGCCGATCCTGGGGTTGCTCGGTGCCGGGCCAGCCGTTCGTCCCCTGGCCGCTGACTACATGCGCGTCATCGCCCTGGGGATGCCCTTCATGTTCGGGTTCGCGGTGTTCATCTCGCTCATGCGCGGGTACGGCGATACCGTCACACCGATGCTGGTGATGTTCGGCTCGGTCGTGATCAACATCGCGATCGACCCGTTCGTCATCTTCGGCTGGGGACCGGTCCCGGAGTTGGGTATCACCGGTGCGGCCGTCGCGACGGTCGCCTCCCGCGGACTGGCGATGGTCGTCGGTCTGGCGATCATGTTCCGGGGGACCTACGGCGTCGAGATCCACCGCTCGGAAATGCGCCCCGACCTGCGCTACTGGCGCAAGCTGTTGCGGATCGGCGTCCCCGGCTCGATCGAGGTCACGGGCAGAGCACTGTCGGTGACGGTGATGTTGTTCATCGTCGGCCAGTTCGCCAACGGAGTCGTCGCGGGTTTCGGCGTCGTCGCTCGCGTCAACTCGATCGTCTTCCTGCCTGCCATCGCGGTCTCGCAGGGCGTGGAAACGATGACCGGTCAGAACGTCGGTGCCGACCGCACGGACCGCGCCGAGGCGACGAACAACTTCGCAGCCCGGGTGCTGTTCGTCGTCCTCACGGCCATGGGCGTCGTGGCGTTCGTCTTCGCGGAGCCGATCATCGGCGTGTTCACCGGCGATCCAGCGGTGATCGAGCCCGGATCGACCTTCCTGCGGTATGCTGCCCCCTCCTTCGGGTTCATCGGCATCATGCGGGCGTACGTCGGCGGGTTCCGCGGGACCGGCGGGACGCTCACCGCAGCGGCAGTCACCGTCGTCATGCTGTGGCTGATCCGTCTGCCGATCGCCTGGTTCGGTGCAGGTACGATCGGCCAGGAAGGGGTCTGGACGGCCTTCGCGGTCTCGAACGTCGCCGGCGCTGTCATCGCGTTGCTGTGGTTCCGTCGCGGGGCCTGGAAACACGGCGACGTCGTCGAGGACACGCTCGGGATCGACCTCGGGACCGATCCGAAGCCGGCTGACGACTGAGCGTGGCCCTGCCACGGATCGATCCGAGCAGACGGCTTGACCGGCGGTGAGACCGATCGGACGGTTCGTGCCCACACTGGCGTTCGAGGATCGATTACAGAGTTTCGCGGACGGAGGGACGGAACGGCATCACAGCCGCTCTAATACGGCTTCAGCGTCGTATTTCAGCGTCAGGTCCCGCGACCGGCCGCGGCCGTCGACGCTGGTGTACTCGGCGTCGATGATGTCCAGCTGGTCGAGCTTGTTGATGATCTCCGAGTAGCGGGTGTAGCCCAGATCCGACCGGTCGTGAAACGCCTCATAGATGTCGCCGGCGCGACCGCCCTGCTCCTCGGCCAGCACCTCGACCAGCGCCTGCTCGGAGTCCGAGAGTCCGCGGAGGTGCCGCGAGAGGTGGACGTATTTGGACTTGTCGTACGCCTCCTCGACGTCTTCGCGTTCGACGATCCGGCTGGCGCGCATCTCGGCGTGCATGCCCGCCCGCCGAAGGAGGTCGATGCCGACGCGCAGGTCGCCACCCTGCTCGGCGGTCAACTCGGCCACCCGGTCCAGCACTGTCGGGCCGACAGCGTCCTCGTGGAAGCCGCGTTCGACGCGCTCCTGGAGGATGTCGACGATTTCGCGCTCGCCGTACTTGTTGAAGTAGACCTCTTCCGGCCGGAAGACGCTCTGGACGCGGCTGTCGAGTGCCTCGATCACGTCCAGATCCAGGTCCGAGGAGATGACGATGACGCCGATCTTCGCGCCACTGTGGGCTTCGTGTGCGCGAAGGAGCGAGTACAGCGTTTCGCTGGCTTCGCCCTCGTAAAAGAGGTAGTTCACGTCGTCCAGCGCCACCGCCAGCACCTCGTCTTCCTCGACGAGTTTGTCGGTGATCTGGCCGAACAGCTTCTTGAACGAGATCCCGCTAGCGGGCGGTTCGTACTCGAAGACGTGTTCGAACAGCCGCGAGAAGACCGAATACCGCGTCGAGTCGACCTGGCAGTTGACGCGAGCGACGTTGACGTCTGTCTGGGCGCGCAACTCGGAGAACAGCTTCTGGACTGCGGTCGTCTTGCCGGTCCCGGGCGGACCGCGAGCGATGACGTTCAGCGGCCGCGATCCCCGGACGGCAGGTCGGAGCGCGTACTTCAGGCTCTCCATCTGGCTGTCGCGATGGCGGAAGGTTTCGGGGACGTGGTCTATCTCGAAGACGTGCTCGTCGCGAAACACCGACTCGTCCCAGGACAGCATCCCCTCTTCGGGGTCGTCGCTCATCACTTTCACCGAGCTTCCCGGAGCACTTAACTCTTGGCCAGGATTGGGAGAAGAGCGTCTGACAGGCGTCTCACGGCGGGTATCGGAGCAGAGGGAAGATCAGTCGTCGCCGGACATCGGCGGCGACTCGCGGGACCAGCGGTCGCGGGCGCGGTCGAGCGCGGAGTCGAAGTCGCCCTCGTCCTCCGCGAGTCTCGCCCAGTCGGTCAAGCCGCGCTCCTCGCGCGTACCGGGGATCGTGTTGTCCAGCACGAGCGCGATGAAGCCGCCGACTGCCATCTCGACCCCACCCACGATGAACACCGTCCGGGCGACGACCTCGGTGCCGAGGATCGATCCGAACAGCGGGACGTTCGCGAGTCCGGTCTGGAGCGCCGAGTACCCTTCGAGCCCGCCGATGTACTGCGGGATCGCCATCCCGGCGAACAGCGCGATCCCGACGATGAAGAGGTTGCGCGAGGAGTCCAGGTCGACGTACTTCAGGTTCGCGAGACCGACGGCGACGATCTGGCCGAACATGGCGACGTAGAGTCCGCCGACGATCGGATCCGGGATCGTGGCGATGAGCTGGCCGAAAAACGGGACGACGCCGACGACGAGCATCACGACGGCACCGACCTGGACGACGAACCGGGAGGCGACGCCGGTCAACCCGATCGCGCCGATGTTCTCCGAATACGAGGTCGATCCCCCGGTCCCCATCACGCCGGAGAAGACGTTTGCCAGCCCTTCCATCCCGATGCCGTGGTTGATCCGGCGTTTGGAGGGCGCGCCAACGCCGGAGATGCGGGCGACGGCGTGGTAGTCGGCGAACGACTCGATGATCGACGCCAGCACCCCGGCGAACATCCCGACGGCGAAGGAGGCTTTGAACATCGGCATCCCCCACTGGAACGGCAGCGGGACGTACAGGAGCGATTCGACGTCAGTGACCCGCTCGAAATCGATAAAGCCGGGGTCGCCGGCCGGAATGAGGCCCGTCGCCGAAGCCACTGCCGCGATGATCCACGCGGCAGCGATCCCCAACAGGACCGGAAACAGCGCGAACACAGGCGAACGTCGGTCGAGATACTGCGAGAACAGCACGATCAACCCGAGCGTGAGCAACAGGAGGTACCAGTTGTTGGCCGCCTGCGTGACCTGCGGAGCGGAGAACAGCGACAGCCCGATCAGCGCGACGACCGGGGCGACGACGACCGGCGAGAGGTACTCCCGGATCTTGCCGACGAGCCCGAAATATCCGATCGCGATCTCGACGATGGCAGCGGTGATGATCGCGCCCTGCAGGAAGAGCAGCTTCGCGTTCCAGGCCGGCAGTCCGGAGACGGCGACCTCGGTCGTGACGATAGCGAGACCGGGTGCGAGCATCGAGAAAGGCGCCCCCTGAACGATCGGATATCGGTTGCCGAACGTGGTCTGGGCAAGCGTCGCGATCCCGCTGACGACGAAGAACGTGCCGATGAACTTCGCGGTGACGTCCGTCGGCATTCCCATCGCGCTCGCCAGCAACAGCGGAACGGCGATGTTCGCCCCGATCATCGTCAGGTAGTGCTGTGCTCCTAGCAGGATCGACCGTCCGAGTGGCGGTCGATCTTCGATCCCGTACTCGACGAGCGCGTCGGACTCGCTGTCTCCCATCTCTGTCCACCGCGTCGTTCCTACCGTACGAAAAAGCGTCGAAGCAGCCTCGCTGGCCGATATAAACGACTATTATGAATGCCGTAGATGTTTCATCCATGAGAGAGCGACACACACACGTCGAGGAGTGGGCGTCGCTGCTCGACGAGCGGATCGCCGACGAAACAGCCGCTCGTCGGTCGGACGAGCGATCCGCCCGGGAGTGACCGAACCAGCGTCGCGGGTCGGACGGCGCTGGCCCGCGTCTTTTTTCGGCATCGGCGTCGAACACTCGCGTATGAGCGATTTCGACGAGGAAGCCGAGCGCGAACGGCTCCGCGAACAGTACGAGCGCGACGAGCAAAAGCGGGAGGCGACCGAGCGGATGAGCGAACTCCTATTGAAAGGCGCGACGATGACGAACGTCCACTGTGAGACGTGTGGCGATCCGATCTTCCGGTACGAGGGGCAGCTGTTCTGTCCGACCTGCGAAGAAGTCGTCGCGGAGGACGGCACGAAGATCGATGACGGCGCCAGCGCGGCCGAGACGGACGAGGGTGGATCCGAGCCAGCAGCCGAGTCCACGGCGGCAAGCGACACAGAACCGACAGCCGAGTCCGCGGCGGAAACAGCTCCGGAGGACGGTGCCGAGAGCGACACCGCCGGGGAGGCCCCGGACGCGGACGACAGTCCGACGGGACCGGATCGGCGTGAAGCGTCGGAGTTACCCGAGCGTCGCGAGCGGCCGAGCGTTCCCGACCGCGACCGGAGTCCAGGCGAGGAGTTGCGCCGTCCGGATCCGCCAGCCCGCCGCGAGGAGTTCGAGCGCGAGTCGACCGCCGACGGAAGCGACGACCTCGAGCAGGCCAGGGCGTCGCTGCGCCGGAGCCTGCTCCGGTTCGCTCGCGAAGCCGAACAGGCCGACGATCCGCGACGCGCTCGCGAATCACTCGAGGCTGCGAACGAAGCCGCCGATGCACTCGTGACGATCTCCGAACTGCGGTAGCCACGGTCGCGGAACGACGCGGCTACGCGATCGTATCGGCCGTTCGCAGTCGGAAACGATCGGAGGGAGCGTTTCGTACAATCGTGTAAAGATAGTACAAAACCACGCGCGAAACGAAAATCAATTACGGGTTTTGTCACCGGTACCAGTAGCGAACGCCGGCAGGAAAGAACGTATATATGAAGGCTACTAAACGTTCTTTACTCGAACCATGGGCTCCGAGAGTATATCGGACGAATCACAGGGCACAGCCATGCCCGATGGACCGCCAATCACGGCGACGCTGGCGGTCGAACCACCGCCGGAAGCCGACTGCGTGGTCGTAAGCGAAGCCGACAACATCGATATCGAGGATCACAACCTCACGTTCTCGCGGTCCGCGGGGAACAGCGACCTCGAAGACGGGACGTGCAACACCAAGGTCGTCGAGGAAGACGAGGGCGTGTTCTCCGACCGGTACGTCCGGTCCGAGGTCGAGACCGGCTGTTTCTGTCTCGTCTTTCACGAGGTCGACTGCGTGCCCTCCATCGAGCGCGTTCAGGGCAACCGGATCGTCGTCTCCGTGCTGTTGCCCGACCGCGAGACGCTACGCGAACTCGTCAGCCGGCTCCGCGAGGGAGGCTCCAGCGTCGACGTCTACGGCATCACCCAGTCGAACGTCAAAGGCAACGAGTCGATCGTCATGGACGTTACCGACATCACCGATAAACAGCGCGAGGCGCTCATGGTCGCCGTCGAAGAGGGGTACTACGAAACGCCCCGCAAAGCAGATCTGGAAGTCCTGGCCGACCGGCTCGGCATCTCGAAGTCGGCCGTCTCCCAGCGGCTCAAATCGATCGAGTCGAAACTGATTCACAAGCTCGTCGATCACTGGTCTGTGGACTGAGTTTCCTTCGGAACACCTGTCACTCGGGAAGGGTTTTTGCCAGAGACAGTACTTGAAACAGTGTAAAATGAAGGTGAATCTTCTCGCTGGTGTCGCACAGACGTATTCCCATGAGCAGGTATACGGTATCCAGCCAGTTCGCGGGGTCGACTGGCGCGGGTCAGATGACGAGGACGGGTTCGAGTAGCCACCAGCGGCGACGCGCGGGGAAACGGCCGGGAGGTGCCGGGAAGTGCAATGACTGACTCGAATTACCCGCTATTCGTGACGTTGAAGGTCGAAGACCGGTCAGTCCTGCGGCACGTCGTCCGCGAGTACTCTCAGTTGGAGTCGAGCGTGAAGATGATCTCGATCGTCGACCCCTCGCGCGAAGACGTAAACTGCCTGTCTATCGACGTCAGCGACGTCACTGAAAAGCAGTGGGAGGCGCTGGAGGTCGCACACGAGCTCGGACACTACTCCACCCAGCGGGGCGGCAATCTCGCGGACATCGCCGACGCGCTCGGGATCTCGAAATCGGCGGCGTCACAGCGACTGCGGGCCGCAGAGGGGAAGATCATGTCCGCGATCCTCGGCGCGACACAGATCCAGGAGACCGAGACGGTCTGAACGAGTCCGCTCGCGTTCCGCTTAAACTGCTTTATATTACAGCCGAACCGTTTTGCGTGCGGTGTCAATATAGCCAGGCATGGCAGACGATCGACTGTCTTCAGAAGTCAGAGACAGGCTACAGGAGCGCCGGGAGGACCAGACTGCTTCGGGAACACTCGTCGCGAGCGACGAGGAGGCGTACGTCGGTGACACGATCACACTTCGTGGGCTGAACCTCCCCGCGAACACGGAGGTCGACGTCTTCTGGAAGACCGTCGAAGGGCGGTGGGGGATCCTGAAGGCCAACGAGGTCGTCGGCGCACAGTATCGCCCGCGAACGGTCGAGGCGTTCACCGCGACGACCGACGAGGACGGCCGCTTCGAGCGAGACTGGGAGATTCCGGAGGATTACGGCGGCGAACACACGATCGAAGTCCGAACAGACGAGGACGGACCGCCGCTGGCGAAGACGACGATCGCGATCACGCCGTGGTTCGAACTCGATCGCACCGAAGCCCCGCTCGGGGACTTTTTCACGATCACGGGCTACGGCATCGGCCCGAACGTCCTTGAGAACAACTACCAGATCGCCTGGGACAACGGGACGATGGGCTTCATGACCGGCGTGATCAACCGCGGGACTGCGACTGCGCGGGTCCGGGCAGTCGGCCCGGTCGGGTCTCACGAGATCCAGGTCTGGCGCAACTACCGGGGCGTACCGTTCCTCCAGAACAACACGCAGTCGCCGTTCGGCGAGGTCGCCGGTGGCCGCCAGTACGCCTGGTCGGTCGAGGTGACCGAGCCCGAAAGCGAGCCGGAGACGGCGTGGGTCGAGTCGACGTTCGACGAGGCGCCCCTGGCGGCCCACATGCCCGAGCCCGACCGCGAGACCGAGGCCGAACTGGAAATTACGCCCCAGAGCGGCCAGCCCGGCACTGACACGGTCATCTCTGGTCGCGGGTTCCCGCCAGAGCAGCAGGTCGATCTGGTCTGGCACACCCACGAAGGGCATCGCGTGAAGGACATCCCGATCACGCCCGAGCCGGTTCCGGGTGTGCTCCCCTCCGTCGAGACCGACGAGGACGGCTCCTTCCAGATCGAATTCGAGATCCCGAAAGACCGCGGTGCGACCCGCCCCATCACCGCGATGATCGACGGCGAGTCGGTCGCTGTCACCGGCTTCATGCTCCAGCCCGAGATCACTGAGATAACGCCGACGAGCGGCCCCGCGGGAACGGAGATCGAGATCGCGCTCTCCGGTATCGGCTGGCCCATCTACGAGAACGCCTACTACTTCCTGTACGACAACAAGCCGCTGGGATACATCTGTGGCCTCGAGGCCAAGATCAACGAGACGGTGCTGCGCGCGGCCGGCGAACCCGGCTGGCACTTCATCGACGTCTACCCCAGCCTCTTCGACGTCCAGGAAGACGAGCCGAACTTCGAGTTGATCCCACACCTCTCGTATCTGGACAACCACCCCGTCCGACCGCTCCCGGGTCTGCACATGGCGTTCAAGATTACCGAATAGTCGGATCCCGGGCCCAGCACACGAATGGATCGGTTCTATCAGGCATGTTCGCTCGCCATCCCGCTCGCGCTGTGGCAGCTAGCGGTGGGTGTGTTCGGCCTCGTGAGCCCCTCGCTGTTGCCGCCGCCGGCGACGATCATCGGGACGACGGCGTCGCTGCTGGCCCAGGAGGGCTTTCGATCGGACGTGCTCGTCACGCTCCAGCGGACGCTCGCGGCCTCGATCGCCGGATCGGCGCTCGGAACGGTCGTCGGGCTGGCAATGGGCTGGAACCCGAAGATCAAGGCCGTCCTCTCGCCGCTGGCGGCGGCGATCTTCCCGCTGCCGATGATCGCACTGTTGCCGCTGGTGATCTTGCTGCTGGGGAGCACCGAGACCGCGCTGGTCGTCACTGCCGGCCTCGGAACCTTTTTCGTCGTGCTGTGGAACGCGATGGACGGCGCCAGCGGGATCGAGAGCGTCTACGTCGACGTCGCCAGGGACAACGGCGCGACCTCGACCTACCGGCTCTTCCGGGAGGTGCTGCTGCCAGGGTCGCTGCCGCTGGTGCTGAGCGGGTTGCGTCTCGGGTTGAGCACCTCGCTTTTGATCGTCGTAGCCGTCGAGCTGGTCGCCGGGAGCAGCGGTCTCGGCAACTTCCTGTGGATCGCCTGGATGTCCTACGACATCACCGCGCTGTACGCCGGGCTGGTCGTTAGCGGCATCCTCGGAATCGCCTTCACCTACGGGCTGGGCGCGATCGAGCGCCGGCTCGTCCCCTGGCACGCGGACAACCGACGGACGGTCGTACTATGACGGCGCGACGCGCGACGTCGAACGAACTATAAAACAAACTGGAATATGAAGCACATAGGTTTCACGGATGGTACGAAAACAGACAGCTATGACGGGTAGTACACAGTCGGACCGGCGGGACGGGCGAACGGCGAGCACGCGTCGAAGATTCCTGGCAGGAGCAAGCGTCACAGCAGCGGCCGGCGTCGCCGGCTGTGGCGGGCTGCTCGGGTCAAGCGACGAGTCGAACACCGGTCCGGATACCGTGACGTTCGGGACGCTGACGATCCCGGCCGTATCGGAGGTGCTGGTCGCCAGAGACCGCGGTTACTTCGAGGAGCGAGACATCGAACTCGAGATCGAGCGCATCCAGAGCGCGCCCCAGGCGACGCCACGACTGGCCAGCGGCGACCTCGACACGGCGACGGGATCGGTGGGCGCGAGCCTGTTCAATTCCGTCGCCCAGGACGTCGAGATCAACGTCGTCGCCGACCAGACTCAGTACTGGCGCGGCCAACCTTCCTCGAACAAGGTCCTGATCCGTCCCGAAAAGTACACGGAGGGGATGACCCTCTCGGACGTCTCGGAGGACTTCACGATCGCGCTGCACGGCGAGGGGAACGTCGACTCGTACATCTGGGGGCGACTGCTCCAGCGTAACGACATGACCTGGGACGACGTCCAGACGAAGAATATCCTCTATACGAACATGACGAGCGCGATGTCCGCGGGCGAGATCGACGCCGCCGCCATCCCCGATCCGCTCGGGCTCGGAATGGTCAACGAGACCGGTGCCAAGCGGCTGTTGTACGCCTCGGAGGTCGCCCCGCGGATGCAGATCGGCGTCTATCTGTTCGGCGAGCCGTTCATGCAGAACCGTCCGGAAGTCGCGCGTCGGTGGCTGGAGGCGTATCTGCTCGGCGTCCGGGAGTACTACGAGCTGGGCGGGTTCCCCAGCGACGAGGTCGCATCGATCGTCAGCGACGAGTTCGGTCTCCCGAAGAACCTGATCAAGATGTCGATCCCGTCGTTGCCCCACAAGAACGGGCGCCTCAACAGGGAAAGCATCATGAGCCAGCAGACCTACCATCACTGTCGTGGCACTGTCGAGGAGCAGGCCGAGGAGTCGTCGATCGTCGACGAATCGCTACTGGAGGAGGCGCTCGACGAAGTCGGGCGGCTCGACGATCCCGAGCCCACCGTCGAGACGATAAACGAGTGGGGACAGAACTCGCCCAAGCCCTACTCCGAACTGGAGACGATCGACGAACCCGAGGGGTTCCCGGCCGAATCGCTCTGTGAATGAGCGACCGACCGGCACGCCCGCAGGCGGCGACAGTCCAGCCGAGAGATCCACCCATGGAGCCACCACGAACGTCGACGGACGACGCGGTCGCTGGCACTGGCAGGCAGAGTGCCGACAACGAGCGATCCGTCCGCATCCGTGCTTCCGGGGTCGAGAAGGCCTACGCGGGCCAGAACGGTGGCGTGCAGGCGCTGTCGGGGATGAACCTGGAAGTCTACGACAGCGAGTTCTTCTGCCTGCTCGGCCCCTCCGGCTGTGGCAAGTCGACGTTTCTGCGGCTGGTCAGCGGGCTGCTGGAAGCCGACGCCGGCGAGATCGACATCCGGACCGAATCCGACGGGGATCGACCGACGACCAGCATGGTCTTCCAGGAGAAGGGGATCTTCCCCTGGAAGTCGGTGCTCGATAACGTCGCGTTCGGGCTGAAGATGCGCGGTGTCGGCAAGCAGCGACGCTACGAGATCGCCCGCGAGTACATCGAGAAGGTCAACCTCTCGGGGTTCGAGAACGCCTACCCCCACCAGCTCTCGGGCGGGATGGCCCAGCGGGTCGGCATCGCCCGTGCGTTCGCGAACGACCCGCAGGTGCTGCTGATGGACGAGCCCTTCGGCGACCTGGACGCCCAGACGAAGCGCTACCTTCAGGAGGAGTTGCTGTCGCTGTGGAGCGAATCGAAGAAGACCGTCGTCTACGTCACTCACGACATCGAAGAGGCGATCCAGCTCGGCGATCGACTCGGCGTCATGGGCGCGCGGCCGGGTCACATCAAGGAGATCGTCGACGTCGATCTCGACCGGCCGCGCACCCGAGAGAACCTCGACATCGCTCGCCTCGAAGAGCTGCAGACCCGCGTCTGGGACGTGTTGAGTGACGAGGTCCAGCGCACGGTCGAACGACGATGACGCGTCTCACGGGCTCCAGAGTCGTCGGACAGCTCCCGTCGCTACTGGGCCCGTTCGTCGTGCTCGCGCTCGCGTGGGAGCTGGCGGCAGGCACGATCGTCGATCCACGCTTTTTCCCGCCACCGTCGGTGACGTTGCCGCTGGCCGCCGAGCTGTATATCGAGGGCGAGTTCCTGACACACGCCTTGGCGAGCGTCCGGCGGATCGTCCTCGCGACCGCGATCGGCGCGAGCGCAGGAATCGCCGTCGGTATCGTCGCCGGGTGGTCCCATCGGGCGCGGCTGCTCGTGAACCCGCATCTGGCGGTGCTGTACCCGCTCCCGAAGATCGCGCTCCTCCCGGTGATGTTCGCGCTCTTTGGCCTCACCGAGACCGTGCGGATCCTGACGATGGCGCTGGCGGTGTTCCTGCTGGTCGCGATCAACACGATGGGCGGTGTCCGGTCGATCGAGGACGTCCATATCGAGGCGGCACTGGACAACGGCGCGGGCACGTTCGATCTGTATCGAGAGGTCATCCTGCCGGGTGCACGCCCGCAGATATTCAGTTCGCTCAGCATGGGCTTCAGCGTCGGCTTCGCGCTGCTGGTGGTCATCGAGATGCTGGCCGCCGAGTCCGGGCTGGGCTACGTCATCTGGAACTCCTGGCAGCTGTTTACGATCCCGCGGATGTACGTCGCCGTCTTCTCGATTAACGTGCTGGGCGTGCTGTTCGTCCACGGCACCGAGATCCTCGGCGACGTGCTCACACCCTGGGAAGGAACGTACCAACCATGACAGACAACATCAACGAACCGGAGACGGACGTATCGAGCGAACAAGAGACGGCGGAGACCAGCGCCTCGGAGATGGCAAGCGAGTCGAGCTTCGACGAGGAGGAGGCTCGCCTGGAGTTCGCGGACACGGTCACGATCGAGACGAGCAAGGACGACCTCTGGAGGTTCATCTCCCAGGCCGAGAACCTCGCGGATTGCATTCCGGGCGCGGAGTCGGTCGAACGACTCTCCGAGCGCCATTACACCTGTGAGATCACGCGCGGGATCAGTCGCGTGACGGTCTCGCTGGACGGCGAGTTCGAACTCGTCGAGATGAACGAACCCGACTGGATCGTCATGGAGGGCAACGGCTTCGACTCGACGACCGGCAGCGACTTCGACGTGCTCGCCGCCATGGAGATGAACGAGCACGAGGAGGGGACCGACCTCTCCTATTCGGCGGAGCTGTACTACACGGGCGGGGTCGCCCGACTCGGGGCACGGCTCCTGAGCCGGGTCATCCAGGGCGACATCGAGACGTACTTCCAGAACATCAAAGACGAAGTCGAAGCGGAGTGATACTGGTAGCGATACGTTCGAAAAGACCTTCGGTAGTCCGTGGTGCCGAATCAGTTCGAGATTGTAGAGTCAGCAGTGTAAACTACCCTCCCCTACTTCGCTCGGGGGCAATGGCTCCGCTCGCTCCTTGAGGGTGGGGCCTCCGCCTCGAATTAGGTGAGCCGCGGCTCAGCCTGAGCGGTCAAAAAGAGAGAAAAATCGAACTTCGAGCGCGCCGGGAAACGGAAGGGAGACTTACGAGCCGTCGGATTCGGCGTTCGGGTTGACGAAGTAGACCGAACCCAGGTAGACGCCGACGTCGTTGAACTCTTCGTCGCCGCTGGCACCGGTGATCTGCACCTCGTAGGTGTACTCGCCGTTGAGGTCGTCCGAAATGTCGTCGGCCTTCCAGACAGTGTTCCAGGCGTGGCTTCCCTCCGACCACGAGTCGTCGCTGTCAGCACCCCACTCGAGTGGGAGCGTCACGTCGAGTTCGGGGAAGTAGACCTGTGCAGAATCGACGACCTCGTCGCTCGGGGTCACCATCTCGCCGGAGTTCGCGTGCCAGATACCGATGTCGAAGCCGACCGAGCCGGTCGAGTCGAAGGTGTAGTCCGGGTTGCAGCTGCTGATGAACTGACTGTTCGAACCGGCGTCACCGAGCGTACTCGTGTGGTAGGTTTCGGCGGTGACGACGTAGTTGTTCCCGGGGTCGTCGTACTCGACGACCTCGAACACGCCCGACGCGATGCCGACGCTGGTGAAGGTGCCGTCGTTGTCGGAGACCTCGACGGTATAGGTCGTTTCGCCGGTCGGCCAGTCCTCGGGGATATTCGTCCAGACGGGACCGCTCCATTCGGGCTCGGCTTCCTCGTCGTCGTCCAGGCTCCAGCCCAGGTCGGCGGTCGGACCGCCCTCGATGTTGATCGCGACGGAGATCTCGTCGCTGCCGAGTTGCTCGCCGCTCGGATCGTAGACGCCGACCTTGAACACCGGCTCCATCCCGTGGGTAAACGTCCGGGTCCAGGAGCACGCGTCGGCGAACCCACCGGCACCGGACGGGTTCTCGCCACCCGAACCGGCGAGAATGTCGTCGGTGACCACGAATTCTTCCGGTTGCGGCTCCGGCGTCTCCGTCTCGGTCTCTGTCTCTGTTTCTGTCTCTGTGTCGGTCGGCTCTTCGGTCTCGGTACCGTCACCGGGACTCAGCGCGTTACAACCTGCGAGTGCGACGGACGCCCAGCCGGCAGCCCCGCCGGCGACGAACTTCCGTCGCGAAACGCCTGTGTCTGATTCAGAATCTGAACGCTCGGGTGTCATTACAACAGTTACGTGCCGCCCAACTCTCATAAAGCCTAGTCTGGAAACGTACAGGGGTATATAAGTGCTGCCCGGGCGGCCGGTGGCACGATTCGAACCCCGGCGGTTGATCATGCAATTATTCCGTGTGTCTATGTGAACAATAGACACTCGACAAATCAGAAACCACACGAACGGGCAGAGGAGAGGGCGGACCCAGGCGAAGATCGCTATCAGTGCAGCGTACGGTCGACCTCTTCGAGACCACGGTCCTCTTTGGTCGTCGGCCCGGGGACGGCCGTCACCTCGACGTCCGAGGGGTCGTCGCCGACGTAGATGACGTTCGGATCCGAGGCGTTCTCGCGAAGCACGAACGTGTCCTCGGGGTACTCTTCGAGGTACTCCTCGGGGTCGCCCTCCCCGTCTTCGAGTTCGCCGACTTTCTCCCGGAGGTACTGCCGCGGTGCACTCTCGGGGTCGTTCATGTCGCCGAACTGGATCGCGTCGACGGGACAGACCTCCTCGCATGCAGTCGTCGTACCGTCTAGCTCGTCGTCCAGCTCGCGGTGGGAGCAGAACGTGCACTTGCTGCAGGAGCCGTCCGGCGGGGTGCCCGCGACCCAGCGCCCCTGATCGTCGTACTTCTGATCCTCGAATTCCGCAGTGACGTCGTCGAGGATCGGGTCGTAGTCCTCGTTGCTCTCGGGGTCGCCGAGGTAGTCGGGTGCTCCGTCGTGGACGAAGGCATTGACGTGGTACGGACAGGCGACCTCACAGTAGGCACAGCCCAGACAGGTGTCGTAGTCACACAGGACGCGCCCGTTCTCGGTCTTGAACCGGGAGTTGTTCGGACAAACCTCGATGCAGGGTGCGTCGTCACAGTGCATGCACGGTCGCTGTATTGGGTCACACCCCTCGACGGTGTTCGGTGGGCTCTCGTACTCTTTGTCCTCGCGCCGGTAGCGGAATACGTCCTGCCAGAAGTGCCCCTCGGGCGTGTTGTTCTCCTCTTTACAGCCCTGGACACACCGGAGACACTTGATACAGGTCTCGGTGTCGATGACCATCCCCACCTGGACGTCGCCGCCTTCCTGGGCGGCCGCAGTGCCGCCGGTACTGCCGGAGACGAACTCGCCGGCCACGCTGCTTCCTGCGCCGGCTGCCACCGCGCCCGTCGCGAGCGCACCCGTCGCCTTGAGCATGTCCCGGCGGGACGCCTTGCTCTCGGTCGGCGGGACGCCCGGCGTCGCTTCGGCGTCGGCCTGTGAGTCCGATCGCAGATCGACGCCGAACTCCTGGCGGACGTCGTCGACGTACTTCTCCTCGAAGGCCGCTCGCGAGAGCTCGCCGTTCGAGACGCGGCGCGCGTCCCGCGCCATCTGCTTGCCGAGTTCGGTGTCGAACTCGACGTGTGAGAGTCGTTCCTCGGCCCGGTCCTCGATGTCGTCTAGATCGTAGTTGTCGCTCATTGTAATCACACTCCGAACAGCGGCACGTTCAGCGCCGCGTAGATGATCGTCAGTCGAAGCATCAGCCCGCCGAAGATGACGAATCCGAACTTGGCCGTGTAGCCAGCGGTCGCCAGCCGCTCCAGACGCGGGTTGTCGTGCAGCTCGTAGCGCCACTCGATCGTGAGCAGCCCCACGGAGATCGCAAGCGGCAACAACAGGCCGAGGGCGACGACGCCGCCCCAGAAGATCAGGTTCCCTTCCGTCAGCAGATATCGCTGGGTCTCGACGGCGGTCGTGTTGCCGTTGACCAGCGTCGCCAGTAGCATGTAGATGACGACCATCTCGGCGACGATGATCACGTCGTCGGCGACACTGAACATCGTGACGCCCGTGTCGGTGACGCCTTTCGTGACCGCGGTGACGCCGACGGTCGCGGCGATTCCCATCGAGAGGCCGCTCGCCAGGAACAGCGGCGGGAGCCACGTCGCGTCCCACATCGGGACGACATTTGAGGAGGCGCTGAGCAACAGCGCGGTGTAGACGATCAACAGGAGGCCCACGACCGCACCGAAGGCGTTGATCCCGCGTCGAAGCGTCTCGGAAGGACGGGTCAGATCCGCGACGGTATCGATGATGTCCGTGACCGGTTCGAGAGCGGTGATCGGGATCTCGAACCCGCGATCGGCTCCGAAGCCGAGCCACAGCGCCTGCAGGGCCGAAAGCACCATGAACAGGACGATCACCCACACACCGATCGTCATCCACGAATCGAAGTTCGTGAACAGCCAGATCATGATGACGTGCAGGGGCTCTCCGAGGTGGAAGAGCAGTATCGGGCCGCCGATCGCCAGCGCGACCAGCCCCATGATCGTCCCCCAGCGGGCAGTCGCCAGGTGTCCCTCGCGCCGGGACGGATCCCGGACGCTCAGGAAGTCCGCGACGGTGCCGGTGACGTACGCGCCGCCGGCGAGCCCACCCAGGAACAGGTACACCCCGATCGAGAGGCTCCAGAACTGGCTGGGCAACAGCGGGCTCACGGCCGTCATCGCGATACCCTCCTGTCCTCCGCTCGAGAGTCAGACCACGATACGCCCGTGTGTGGAATCGCATTCGTTGATTGCACGCACCACTTCATACCGGTATATCCGGCCCTCTCGGCGATACCAGTGTATATTCATTTTACAGCTTTTTATATACCCCACCGGGCAGAGCGATCAGTCGCGGGAGGACCACAGTGGGCCAGACCCGACCGAAAAGCCGAGAACCGTCGTGGATCAGACCTGGTTGGTCCGCGCTTTCAAATCTGGTCGGCTTCGTCTTTCTTGCCGGTCGTCAGCGAGAAGTCGTCGCGCGGATAGCCCACGCAGGTCAGCACGTACCCTTCCTGAATCTGCTCGTCGCTGAGGTACTGGTTGCCGTCGTGTTCGACCAGTTCCGATCCGTCGCCGTCGACCTTGGAAGTACACTGCCCGCAGACGCCGACCTGACACTGGTACGGCATGTCCCAATCCTCGTCCAGACCAGCGTCCAGCAGGGCCTCGTCGCTCGCGACGTCGATCGTCCCGCCCTGCTCAACGTACTCGATGCTGTGGGTTTCGATCTCGCCGGGCGTGGTGGTCGTCTCGGGTGGCGTCTCGGTCTCGCCGCCGGGACTGTACGAGTCGGCTTCGTCTTTCACGCCCGTCTCGAGCGAGAAGTCGCTGCGCGGATAGCCCACGCAGGTCAACATGTACCCTGCCTCGATCTGTGCGTCGCTGAGGTACTGGTTACCGTCGTGTTCGACCAGTTCGGTCGGATCGCCGTCGTTCGTGATCTTCGAGGTGCACTGCCCGCAGACGCCGATCTGGCACTGGTATGGAATGTCCAGATCTGCATCGAGAGCAGCGTCGAGGACCGCCGTATCGCTGCCGATGCTGAGCGTCGTTTCCTCCTTGAGGAACTCGACATCGAACGCCTCGACGGTGCCGGGCGTCGTCGTCCCATCGGGGGTCTCGGTCCCGTCGTAGGGAGTCGGCTCGCCGGGACGCGGCCCGGTCTCGCTGCCGTCGCCGAGGATGCCGAGACATCCCGCCGTCGCGAGTGCGCCCACACTCGCCGTGCTGGTGAGCAGCCGTCGCCGGAGATTGCTATCGAGGCCCGTCTCTTCCGTGGAGTCGGCCGCTGGCTCCTCCTCACCGTCGTCGGTCGCGTGACGTCTATCCATACGGGTCGATACGGCCATCCCTCGGATCCGGATTGGGATTGAATATACAGCTATTTAAATACCGACGGCATGGACAGCGTGGCCGTTGCCGACGACAACAGGATTAGGTTCGGTCGCGCACATCTCCGGATATGGAGTCGCTCGATCGGTCCGAAGCGTTCGAGGAGATATCCGCACACGATTCGAAATCGCTGTTCAAGCCGAAAGTCGTCTCGCTGGTCGTGACCAACAGCCCGGAGACGGGGCCGAATCTCATGACTGCGTCGTGGTGGATGCTTGCCGGATACAATCCGCTGCGCTATCAACTGGCAGTCAGCCACAAGACCCACACCCACGAGATTATCGAGCAAAGCGGCGAGTTCGTACTGGCGGCACCCTCCACCGGAATGATCGATGCGGTCGCAGTCGCGGGACAGGTCAGTGGCCGAGATGTCGACAAGCTCGAGTATCTCGATCTCGATACCGTTCCCGGCAAGCACGTCGACGTGCCATTGCTCGCGGACGCAGTCGGCAACATCGAATGTTCTGTTCTGGATTCGTTCACCTTCGAGAACTGTACCTACTACTTCGCCGAGGTCGAGACGGCCCACGTGACCCGCGGCGGACTCGACGGGCGCGTGTTGTCGCTGGACGACGCGGACGTGCTGGCGTACATGGGCAGCGACTGGGCCGACGGCGACGAGGAGACGAAATCGCGCTACTACGCGGAGCTGAGCGGCGACGACCTGCGACGGTACCCGGGCGAGAGCGTCCGGAACGCGCTCCCGGACACCGAGCAGTCGGAGTGATACTGCCGGCAGACGACCGCCTGCGCGGCGCAACGGTCGCCCGTTAGCTTTATTCCCCCTTAATAATAATTATAAAACGCTAGCGAGTCGCACGCCATGATCGTTCAGGGTCCAGCGCTGTCCGTCGTCGTCGACGTACTCACGCGATCGATCGTCGCGGGGAGCGGCGTCGCCGGCACCGCGGCGCTGTTGCTCTTTGTCCCGGTGTACGCGATGCGGTTGCTGACGGCGGTGCTGATCGTCGGTGCCGTCGTGCTCACGCTGGTGTTGCTACAGTCGGTGCTGATCACGCTGTTCGCGCTCGCGGTTCTCCTCGCGCTCGCGTCGCTGCCTGTTCCGGTCGACCGACCCAGTCCAGCTGATCGGCCCAGTCCAGCGGCTACCGAAGAGTAAGAAAGGGCCGTCGAGCACGGACAGCAAGAAGTAGATCGTTACGCTGAGGCCTCGTATCCGGCGTCTTCGACCGCATCGACGAGCGCAGCGGTGTCGGCAGCGCCGTCGATCTCGGCGACGCCTGCTTCGTGGTCGGCCGACGCTCCCGTGACGCCCTCGACGGCTTCGAGCGCCTCGACGACCGCCTGTTCGCAGTGTTCACAGCTCATCCCCTCGACGGTGAGTGTCAGACTCATTGCGTTCGGATATAGGGGTTGCCCGTCTTTTTCGATTGCTGCTTGGAGTCGAAGGCTACAAGCTCCGGACAGTTACGGATCGAAAGTCACGGGCGGCAGATACTACCGTCCGAAGGGCATACGTGATCGTATGCGCGAACTGGACGAGACGGACCTGGAGATCCTGTCGTTGCTCGCGGAGAACGCCCGTCGGCCCTACAGCGAGATCGGCGAGGCAGTCGGCCTGTCCGGGCCGGCGGTCTCCGACCGCGTCACGCGGCTACAGGAGGCGGGGATCATCCGGAACTTCACGATCGACGTCGACCGCTCGGAGTTGCGAGCCGGGGTGCCGGTGTTGATTCGACTCGAAACGGAGGCGATCGACCGGATCCGGAATCGGTTACGCGAAGCCGATCCGGTCGAGCACGTGTTCGTCACCGCCGAAGGCGAGATCTGGTTCTACGCCCGCGCGGAGGCCCGAAACGTCCGCACGTGGATCGAATCGCTGCTGGACGGCACGGCGGCCACCTACAGCGTCACGCTGATCGAGGAGGCCGAATGGACGCCGTCGATCGACGGGCTGGAGTTCGCACTCACCTGCGCCGAGTGCGGAAACACGGTCGATGCCGAAGGCGAAACGACCCGGATCGACGGCGACGTCTATCACTTCTGCTGTCCGTCCTGTCTCGATCGTTTCGAGAGCCGATACCGGCAGCTCGAACAGGGCGCGTAGTACCGGTAACCCGAACAGGGCGCGTAGTACCGGCAGCTCGAAGTGGACAGGCGCAGTTTTGGAATCGAAAGCAGAGCAGGCCTGGAAAGCGGGGTCTCGAAGCAGCAAACTGCCTAAGCGAGGGGCCCGTACGTACAGACACCAATGAGTACGCGAACGTCACACCTCGACATCACGGGGATGTCCTGTGCCAACTGTTCGGGCACGGTACAGGACGCCCTGGAATCGCTCGAGGGCGTGGAAACGGCGAACGTCAACTTCGCGACCGACGAGGGGTCGGTGACCTACGATCCCGAGCGCGTGTCGCTTGCCGAGATCTACGACGCGATCGAGGAGGCCGGCTACGGTGTGGTCTCGGAGACGATGACGATCGGCATCGCCGACATGTCCTGTGCCAACTGCGCACAGGCCAACGCCACCGCCCTGGAGGAGACACCGGGCGTCCTCAGTGCGGAGGTCAACTACGCGACCGACGAGGCGCAGGTGACCTACAACCCGGCCGAGGCGAGCCGCGAGGACCTGTACGACGCGATCGAGGAAGCCGGTTACGAGCCCGTGCGCGAGCAAGTCGACGACGAGTCCACGGACGCCCGCGACGCCGCCCGGGAAGCCGAAATCAGCCGCCAGTTGCGACTCACGCTGTTTGGGGCGGCGCTGTCGACACCGTTCCTGCTGTTCATGGTCGACCGGTTCCTCCTGGGCGGAAGCGTCTTTCCGGAGACGGTCCTCGGCGTGGAGTTCGGGTGGGTCGAGTTCCTGCTGGCGACGCCAGTCCAGGTCGCACTCGGCTGGCAGTTCTACAAGAATTCCTACAAGGCGCTCGTGACCAACGGCCGGGCCAACATGGACGTGTTGATCGCGCTGGGCTCTTCGACGGCGTATCTCTACTCTGTCGCCGCCTTGACGGGCCTGATCGCGGGCGGTCTCTACTTCGACACGGCGGCGTTCATCCTGGTGTTCATCACGCTGGGCAACTACCTCGAAGCCCGCTCGAAGGGGCAGGCCAGCGACGCGCTGCGGAAGTTGCTGGAGATGGAAGCCGAAACGGCGACGATCATTGCCGGCGACGGGACCGAACGGGAGGTCCCCCTGGAGGACGTCGAGGTCGGCGATCTGATGAAGGTCCGGCCGGGCGAGCGGGTCCCGACCGACGGCGTCGTCGTCGACGGGCAGAGCGCCGTCGACGAGTCGATGGTCACCGGCGAGAGCGTCCCCGTCGAGAAGAGCGAGGGCGACGAGGTCGTCGGGTCGACGATCAACGAGAACGGTGTCCTCACCGTGCAGGCGACGAAAGTCGGGGCCGACACGGCGCTCCAGCAGATCGTCCAGACGGTCAAGGAGGCCCAGTCGCGCCAGCCGGAGATCCAGAACCTGGCCGACCGCATCTCGGCGTACTTCGTGCCCGCGGTCATCGCGAACGCCTTGCTGTGGGGGACGGTCTGGTTCCTGTTCCCCGAAGCGCTGGCCGGGTTCGTCGACTCGCTGCCGCTGTGGGGACTGGTCGCCGGCGGGCCGGGCGTCGCCGGCGGTGGCGTCTCGATTTTCGAGTTCGCCGTCATCGTGTTCGCATCGTCCGTGCTGATCGCCTGTCCCTGCGCGCTGGGGCTGGCGACGCCCGCGGCGACGATGGTCGGCACGGCGATCGGTGCCAGAAACGGCGTCCTGTTCAAGGGCGGTGACGTCCTCGAGCGCGCCAAGGACGTCGACACGGTCGTCTTCGACAAGACCGGGACGCTCACCGAAGGCGAGATGGAACTGACCGACGTGATCGCGTTCGACGCGGTCGCCGACGGCGGCGAGCCGACAGCCACGAGCAGTGAAGGGAACGAACCAGCGGCCGACGGTGGCGCCCTGCAGGCGCGCGACCGTCTCGACGAAGACGAGTTGCTCCGGCTGGCGGCGACCGCCGAGAGCGCCAGCGAACACCCCCTCGCACAGGCGATCGTCGAGGGCGCACGCGAGCGCGGCATCGAGGTCGACGAGCCGGACGAGTTCGAGAACGTTCCGGGCCACGGGATCCGAGCGACCGTCGACGGTCGCGAAGTGCTGGTCGGCAATCGGAAACTGCTGGCCGACAACGGCATCGACCCCGCGCCGGCCGCCGACACGATGGAACGCCTCGAAAACGAGGGCAAGACCGCGATGCTGGTCGCGTTGCGCGGTTCGGAGCGAAGCGAGAACCGCGAGGCGAGTGGCGCGGAGCGGAGCTCCGCGGACCATTCGAGCGGGCAAGGCCCGCGAGAAGCCGGCGGCGAGCCGCGAGCGGAAGGAGAACTCATCGGCGTCGTCGCCGACGCCGACACGGTCAAACCGAGCGCGAAAGACGCGGTGAGCGCCCTTCGAAAGCGCGGTATCGACGTGATGATGATCACCGGCGACAACGAGCGGACCGCGCGGGCGGTCGCCGAGCAGGTCGGGATCGACGCCGACAACGTTCGGGCGGAGGTCCTGCCCGAGGACAAATCGGACGCCGTCGAGGCGATCCAGGCGGAGGGTCGACAGGCGATGATGGTCGGGGATGGCGTCAACGACGCGCCGGCGCTCGCCGTCGCGTACGTCGGGACGGCGATCGGCTCGGGGACCGACGTGGCCATCGAAGCGGCCGACGTGACGCTGATGCGCGACGATCCGATGGACGTGTTGAAAGCCATTCGCGTCTCCGACGCGACGCTCCAGAAGATCAAGCAGAACCTGCTGTGGGCGCTGGGATACAACACGCTGATGATCCCGCTGGCGTCGCTCGGGTTGCTCCAGCCAGTGCTGGCGGCCGCGGCGATGGCCTTCTCCAGCGTCTCGGTGCTGACCAACAGCCTGCTGTTCCGGGCGTACACCCCCGATCACGATTACGAGCTGCTGGGTCGACTCCGGCGATAGTGGCCGCGGCAGGTCGCGTCGGCCTACCTACGACGGTTCATACCGGAACCGGACTGTGGGCGTGCCGTCGAAAGTCGGCCCGGTGCCGTCACGCTCGAAGCCCGCCCCTTCGACTGCTCGACGAACCGTGTCGTTCGATTCGGGTACGAGCAGTTCGACGGCCATGTTCTCGCCCGCGGCAAAGCCCATCGGCTCGTCGAGCAGTTGCGTGCAGGCCTCGGACGATCCCTCGATCTGGGTGACGTGGACGGTCCGCTCGCGGGCATCGAAGCTCACGAAGCCGACGATCTCGTCGTCGTTCTCCGCGACACGAACCGTGCGGTCGTGAATCAGGTTGCGCATGACGTCGCCCGGAGCGTCAGTCAGCTCGGCCAGCCGTCCGGCGTCGGACTCGACGGCGTCGCGAACCTCCATGTCTGTGCCGTTGGTCGCCTCGTACTTATACTGTCGGCTGTCAGCATATACCACAGGCCGGTGGCGGTCGAGATCTGATTCCGCCAGACGCGAATGAACACAGTTATTCCCCGCGGCGGGATATGGCGGGGTAATGAGTCACGCACACAGGGCACAGGTGGTAGCATGCGCGTAGTCACGAAGTTCGGCGGAACCAGCCTCGGGAACGGCGAGCGAATCAATCGAGCGGCGGATTCGATCGCCAAAGCGGTCGAACAGGGCCACGAGATTGCCGTGGTCGCCTCGGCGATGGGGAACACGACCGACGAACTCCTCGACGAGATCGAGTTCGACGCCGACGAGGGCGACAAGGCACAGATCGTCTCGATGGGCGAGCGGACGTCCGTCCGGATGCTCAAGGCGGCGCTTGCGGCCCGAGGTGTCGAAGCGATCTTTCTAGAGCCCGGCAGCGACCAGTGGCCGATCATCACCGACGAGCACGGCGAGGTCGACATCGAGGAGACGACCCGTCGGGCACACGCCCTGGCCGGGCAACTCGGCGACGTCGTTCCGGTCATCACGGGCTTTCTCGCAGAGGACCACCAGGGCAACGTCACGACGCTCGGTCGCGGCGGCAGCGACACGACGGCCGTGATGCTCGGCAAGTACATGGACGCCGACGAGGTGATCATCGTCACCGACGTCGAGGGCGTCATGACCGGCGATCCGCGCGTCGTCGAGGGCGCACGCAACGTCAGCGAGATCACCGTCGACGAACTCCAGAGCCTCTCGTTCCGCGGCGCGGAGGTCGTCGCCCCCTCGGCGCTGTCCTACAAGGACGCCGACCTCTCGGTCCGGGTCGTCCACTACCAGCACGACGACCTGCTGGCTGGCGGCACCTCTATCGAGGGCCAGTTCGAGAGTCTGATCGACCTCGAAGAGACGAAACTGGCCTGTGTCACGATCGCCGGCCGTGCGATCCGCAACAGCCCCGGTATCCTGGGCGACCTCGCCTCCTGCCTGGGTGACGCCGGGATCAACATCGACGCCAACTCCTCAGGGATGGATTCGATTACGTTCTACGTCGCCGACGAGGACGCCGACGAGGCCGAAGCACTGCTGCACGACGAGGTCGTCGAGGACGAGACCCTCTCGTCGGTGACTGTCGAAGAAGACGTCGCCGTCGTCCGGGTCACCGGCGGGGAGTTCCCCAACGAAAGCGATTCCGTCAAGCGAATTATCGACCCGATTGCGAACGCACACATCGACATCTACGACGTCATCACCTCCGCGACGTCGGTGTCGGTGTTCATCCCCTGGGAGGACCGCGAACAGGCGCTCCAGCTGGTCCAGAAAGAGTTTTGAGACGGTCGGGTCGGCCGCCGACGTCGACCCGTTCCGTACGCACATTCAAGTCAGATGACGCAGCCATCGCGAGTATGCTCGCGATCGCCGGGTCGAAAGGTGGCTGTGGAAAGACGACCACGACACTCGGGTTAGCCGGGGCGTTCGCCCGCGCAGGGACACCGACACTCGCTATCGACGCCGACCGGCAGATGCCCGACCTGCACGTGACCGCTGGCGTCGACCGCGAACCGACGCTGGCGTCCGTCGACGGCACGGACGCCGGAACGGTCGCACAATCGATATCCGAACTGCCGGGCGTGAGCGTCCTCCCCGGACCGAAGCCGGCGGAGTCGGTCGACGTACAGCGGACGCTCGGACATCTCGACGACGGCGGATCGCAGGTCCTCATCGACTGCCCGTCCGGAACGGGACCGGACCTCACCGATCCGCTGACCGCCGCCGACGCGGTCGTGGTCGTCACGACCGACGACGGGCAGGGTCTCGAGGACGCCGAGACGACCGTCGAACTCGCGGATCGACTGGGCGTTCCCGTCGCGGGTGCGATCGTGACGATGACAGCGGACGCGCCGGACGGGGTCGAAACGCGACTCGACGCCCCGGTGCTCGCGACGGTGCCGGAGTCGGCGACCCCGCTGGCGGACGAGGACGCCCTCGCCGCATACGACAGGGCAGCACAGCGACTGCACACGGTCGATCCGAACGAGCCCGAGCCGATCGATCCGACCGGCACCCGGATGACGACCGGCGTCGAGCCGCTCGATCGCCGCCTCGACGGCGGACTCGTGCCCGGGTCGATCGCGGCCGTGGTCGGCGAGCCGGACGGCCACGCGGAAACGCTTCTGCACCGGCTGACGACCACGCGTGGCACGTTGTATCTCTCGACCGACCGGCCCGCGGGGCTCGTCCGCGCGGCGCTGTCTGCCGACGGCGGGCCGACCGGGAGCCCAGCAGTGCGGACCGTCGGTGCGGATCCGCTCGAAGACGCGACCGAGCTGCTCGCTGACCTGCCCTCGGGTGCGAATCTCGTCGTCGACCCCGCAGACGTGCTGGAAGCCCTCGACCGGGACGCGTATCTCGAGTTCCTGGAGACGCTCAAAGAGCGCATGCTCGAAACCGATGGCGTCGCCGTGCTACACTGCGTCGAGGGCGAGAACCAGCCGGCGAACCGCCAGGTGACCGAGCGCGTCGCGGACGCCGTCATCGAGATGAGTGGAGTCCGAGACGGGACGGCGCTCGAATGCCACGCGACGGTTCGAAAGTTCCGCCCGGACCCGTCCGTTCGGGGGGCAGTGCTCGTCGGATCGGCCGAGCGATCGTGACCGAGACGGAATGCGGTCCAGCGGGCCGGCAGAGTCCGCCCCTCCTCGGACCTCCGATCAATCCGGTTCCTGGGAAATCCGACCCCCCGAGAGTTTTTTCGCGCTGCCGGTCCCGTATCGGGTATGGAGTACACGACACTGGGTTCGACCGGGATCGAGGTCAGCCGCATCGCGCTGGGCTGTATGAGCTTCGGGACGCCAGAGTGGCGCGAGTGGGTGCTCGACGACGAGAAGAGCCGCGAGATCATCGAGCGAGCGATCGACCTGGGGATCAACTTCTTCGATACCGCCAACATGTACTCCCGCGGGGAGAGCGAACGGATCCTCGGGAACGTCCTCGCCGACTACGACCGCGACGAGCAGGTCGTCGCCACGAAGGTGTACTTCCAGATGGACGACGACAACCCCAACTCCCAGGGGCTGTCCCGCAAGACGATCGAGCAGGAGCTGTCGAACTCGCTGGACCGGCTCGGGATGGACACCGTCGACCTCTACCAGATCCATCGCTGGGACGAAGGGACGCCGATCGAGACGACGCTTCGGGCCCTGGACGATGCCGTCCGTCGCGGCCGGGTCCGCCACGTCGGGGCCTCCTCGATGTGGGCCTACCAGTTCGCCGACGCGCTGCACGAGAGCGACCGACTCGGACTGGAGCGGTTCCAGACGATGCAGAACCACTACAATCTGCTGTACCGGGAGGAAGAACGCGAGATGCTGCCCCTGTGTGAGCGCGAGGGCATCGGCGTCATCCCCTGGAGTCCGCTGGCGCGCGGGTATCTCGCCCGCCCGCACGACGAGTTCGACGTGACGACGCGCGGACAGACCGACGACCACGCGCGCGGACATCCGTACTTCGATGGCGGCGGTCGGGAGATCAACGAGCGCGTGGCCGAGATCGCCGCCGAGAAAGGCGTGACGATGGCCCAGATCGCGCTGGCCTGGCTGCTCCACCAGGACGCCGTCGACGCGCCCATCGTCGGCACGACCAGCGTCGAACACCTCGAAGACGCCGTCGAAGCCCTGGAGATCGATCTCTCCGCCAGCGAGCAGGCGTATCTCGAAGCGCCCTACGAGCCGGTTCCCGTGTCCGGCCACGAGTGATCTCAAGCGGCCGTACAAGCCGCTCCAGCCCGTAGGGGAGGTATGTCGAACACGGTCGGGCATGGCTCGCGACACCTGCTCTCGATGCGCTGGCGCGACGCGCTGTTCGCACACTGGCCGGTCGAGCCGGACGTGATCGAGCCGACGCTCCCCGAGGGGCTGGCGGTCGATACCGGCCCGGACGGACGGGCGTGGCTGAGCATCGTCGGGTTCGTCATGGAGGACATCCGTCCGCGGTTCTCGCCGATCGGTCGGTCGTTCCCGGAACTCAACCTCCGGACCTACGCCCGCCACGGCGACGAGACGGGCGTGTACTTCTACAACCTCGACGCTGACGACCGCCTGAGCGTCGCCGTTGCCCGCTGGCTGTTCAAACTGCCGTACTACCGTGCGGAGATGCGGGTCACCGAACGGGACGGCGGGATACGGTATCGGAGTTATCGAACCCACGACGGCATTGCGCCCGCGGCGTTCGACGCGACGATCGAGCCCCAGGGGACCGCAGAGCCGGTCGAGCCCGGCTCGCTGGCGGCGTTTCTGGTCGAGAACTACCGGTTTTTCGTCGCCGGCGACGGCGCGCTCTACGAGGGGACGATCGCACACGATCGCTGGGCGGTCGCGCCGGCGGAGCTGACGATCCGGGAGAACACGCTGTTCTCGGCGGAGGGCTTCGACTGGCCATCGAGCGAGCCGCTCGTGCAGTACGCGCCCGGGGAATCGGTCACGGCGGATCGCATCCGGCGTGTCGAGCATAGCCTATAAGCCCCGGACGGACGCAAAGACCGACGATGGACGACGAGCCAGCCGACGAACGTGAGGAGGCAAGCACCGACCCGCCTCCGGACGCCCCCGGAGACGAGGAGCCACCGCAGCGATCTCTCGACGCGGACCGGAGCGCTGACGACGAGACTCGGCCGACAGACCCGCCGAGCGGCGCGGACACACCTGGCGACAGCGAGGACGCGATCGAAGACGATCCCGGGGCGTACACGACCGACGTACGCACGCTCGACCCGCGCGTGCGCTGGCTGTGGGTCGGGCGGGCGCTCGTCGTCGCGCTCGTCCTCGGCGGGATCGCGACTGCCGCCACACTGGCACTCGCGCCCGAGTGGCCGTGGATCGGTCCGGCCGTGTTCGTACTCGTCGCCGTCCTCGGGGCCGGGCACGCCCTGCTTCTGTATCGCTCCTGGTCGTACGAGGTCCGCGAGGACTCGCTGCTTCTCGACAGGGGCGTGATCACGCGCGTCAGGACGGTCGTCCCCTACGTCCGCGTCCAGCACATCGACACCAGTCGCGGCCCGATCGAGCGAGCCGCCGGCCTCTCGTCGCTGGTCGTCTACACCGCCGGCTCGCGCGGTGCCGACGTGACGATCCCCGGACTGCGGCCGTGGGAGTCGACCGATCTGCAGACGCGACTGAAGGCACTAGCGATCGAATCCGAAGGCGAGGACGCCGTCTGAGCATGCAACTCGATCCACTCTCCATCCCTTACCGGGCGGTCGAAAGCGGTCTACAGGTCGTCATCGGCATCGCGATCGCGGGCATCGCCGGGGCCGGCTCGGTCGGCGGCGCGGAAGGGCTCGCCGTCTTCGGCGTGATTCTAGTCGTTGGGATCGGGCTGTCGCTGGGCTGGCAGGTCGCCTACTTTCGGCGCTTCGAGTACCGGCTGACCGAGGATACCTTCGACATCGATTCGGGCGTGCTCTCGCGTCGGGAGCGAGAGATTCCCTACGGCCGGATCCAGAACGTCGACATCCGCCAGAACGTGCTCCAGCGCGCGCTCGGGATCGCCGAGGTACGTCTCGAAACTGCCGGCGGCGGGCAGACGGAAGCGCGGCTCAGATACGTCGATCTCGAATCTGCCCGACACGTTCAGGAGGAAGTCAGTCGCCGCAAGCGCCGCGAGCACGGCGAACACGTTGGGGACGAATCGGCGGCGACCGAGCGGGGGGAGACGCTGTTCGAACTCGACGGCCGCGAGCTGGTGATCCTGGGGATCGTCTCGATGGATCTGCGGCTGCTGTCGCTAATCGCCGTCCCGCTGTCGTTCGTCGGGCCGTCGGTGCTGTCCGACTTCGCGCCGACGGCGACCGCGTCGCTTGCTATCGTCGCACTCGGTCTTGTCGGGCTCGTCGTCGCCTCGGCACTGGTCAGTGGAGGACTGTCGATGGCCAGGTACTACGGGTTCGTCCTCACCGACCGCGACGAGGAATATCGCTACGAGCGCGGATTGCTCCAACGGTTCAGCGGCTCGATCCCCAAGGACAAGGTCCAGACGATCACGCTCTCTGAGAACGTCCTCGCACGTCGGCTCGGCTATGCCAGCCTCTCGATAGAGACGGCTGGCTACGCTGGAACGGGTCAGGGGACGACGGGCTCACAGTCGGCGATCCCGATCGCGAAGCGTGACCACGCGATCGAACTCGCCGGCCGAATCGAGGACTTCGACGCGCTTTCGTTCGAACGGCCGCCCAGGCGCGCCCGGGAGCGCTACGCCGTCCGCTACGCGCTCGTGCTGGCGGTCCTGCTCGCGATCGCCTACGGGATCGTCCGGCTGACGCCGCTTTCGTTCCCGTGGTACGTGCTCCTCGGTGGCGTCGTGCTCGTTCCAGTCGCGGCCCATCTCAAGTGGCGCCATCGCGGCTATCGCCTCGAAGACGGGCACGTCATCACGCGCAACGGTTTCTGGTCGCGCCGGATCACGATCGTCCCGATCTATCGGATCCAGACGCTGGTCACGTCCGAGACGGTCTTCCAGCGTCGCCGCGACCTGGCGACGCTCGTCGTCGACACCGCCGGAACGTACAGTCTCGTCGGCGACGACGCCATGGCTGTCGACATCGATCTCGGCGAAGCCAACCGACTCCGCCAGGAACTGGCCGAGGACCTCCAGGAATCGATCGTCGAGTATCGGCGCCAACGGGGGCGTGACAGCTTCAGCGCGCCGAACGAAGGGGTCGCCGACGAAACGAGCGTCGGCTCGCCCGGCGGCTAGCGCTTTTGTTTCCGGGCCCGGTACGTCCGCTCATGCTCGTGGGTGAGCTGATGACGACTGACGTGGTGACCTGTCCGGAAGACGCGACACTCCGGGTCGCTGTCGGGAAGGTGCTCGAACACGGCGTCGGATCGGTGGTCCTCACCAGCGAGACGGACAATCCGACGGGCATCGTCACCGAGACCGACGCCTTGCGGGCGGGCTATCGCACCGACCGCTCCTTCTCGGAGATCCGCGTGGATGAGCTCTCACACGGGGCCGTCATCACCGCGTCTCCGGACGAGACGGTCCAGCACGTCGCCCGCCGAATGGCTGCCGAGGGGGTCAAGAAGGTGCCGGTCATGGACGGCGTCGACCTGCTGGGCGTCGTCACGCTGACCGACATCGTCTGGCACCTTTCGGACATTCGTTCGGAGGCCGCAGAGATCGCCGAGATGGGTTCCGAATGGGGACCCCGATAGCAGGCCCACCGGACGACATATCCGTCCGCGCGTGCATCCACAACCCATGGCTCCTTCGCACGTGCTGGTCGCGCTCGACGGATCACCGCTCGCCGAGGACGCACTGGCGTACGCGCTGGAAACGTTCGATTGCCGAGTGACCGTACTGAACGTCGTGACGCCGCTCGACGAGGGGATGAGCGAAGGCAACGTCCTCGGGGCCGGCGTGCTCGGGACCGACGAGGAACGCGTCCGGACGGCACGCGAGCGTGCCCAGAAAGCCGTCGCGACAGCACGGGACGGGTCAGCCGAGTCCGACCGGACGGTCGAGACCGTCGTCGAAGTCGGGGACCCCGCCGAGACGATCCTCGAATTCGTCGACGAACACGACGTCGATCACGTCGTCATGGGCGGACACGGTGGCGATCGAGGACGGCTCGCCCGCCGGCTGCTCGGGACGGTCTCGACCGCGGTCGTCGGCGAGGCTCCGGTAACGGTGACGGTCGTCCGATAGCGTGTTGGCTCCGTCGTCGATGGTAGCATCACTGTATGCCGGGAACCGCCGAGAACGCGGCGTAGACCCCGTACCCGACGACGACAGACGTCGACAGCGTGAGCAGCCAGAAGACGACCGTCACGCCGATCTTCCGTCGCGAGACCCCCGCGGACCCGGCGGCGAGCCCGCCACCGATCACGCCCGAGATGATGATGTTGTTAAAGGAGATCGGGATCCCCAGCGCGATCGCGGTCTGTGCGATGACAAACCCGGGCACCAGCGCCGCGATCGACCGCCTGGCACCGAGCTGTGCGTACTCCCGGGAGGTCGCCTGCAGCAGGCGCGGCGCGCCCATCCACGCGCCGGCGAGGATCCCGACGGCACCGATCGACAGCAGGACGATCACGGGCAGGCCGAGCTCGTCGACGAACAGTGCCTGGAGCGGACCGGTCGCGAGCCCGACCTGGCTGCCGCCACTGGAGAACGCGACGATGCTGCCCAGCACGAGCAGAAACGTCCGGATCCCCTTCTCGACCGATTCCTGGGTCCGACGGCGGATGGCGACGAATCCCAGGACCGCGAACGCGATCGTCACGAGAACCCGAACCGGGCCGACGCCACTGAGCGCCGGAAGGTCGGCGAGCATCGAGACGAACCCGGCGATCGAATTCTGATCCGCCCCGGGGGGAGACGGGATCACGCCGAGCTGAATGTTTGCGACGATCGCGGACACGACTGCCGCCAGCACCGGGACACCGATCGTCTCCGGGATGTCGTCCCGGCGAAGCAGCGTGGCAGTCGCGTAGGCGATCCCGCCCGAGACCGGCGGGACGAGGATCCAGAACTGACCGAGTCGCCGGTAGGTCTCGAAGGCTGGGTCGCCGCCGAGCGAGAGGCCGACGCCGACCATCGCCCCCGTCGTGGCGAACGCCGCCGGCACGGGATAGCCGCTGTAGACGCCGAAGGCCATGAACGCCGCCGCAGTCAACAGCCCAGCGGTCGCGGCCGGCGATGAAATCGAGACCCCGCGAATCAACTCTGTCCCGACCGTCTCGGAGATCGCCCCGCCCTGCGTGACCGCACCCAGCGCCGCGAGGATTCCGATGACGAACGCCGCGCGCATCGTCGAGATGGCGTTGGCACCGATCGCCGGCGCGAACGGCGGAGAGTTACTGTTGGCTCCCAGCGCCCAGGCCATCCCCAGACACGCCACGGTCGCCGGGACGGCCAGGACGTAGAGCGTCGCGACCACGTCAGACCCACCCCCTGCCCAGAATCAAGTCGCGTCGCTGTCGGGATCGGGCTGCTCGCCGCGATCCGAACACGTCAATCGCCCGTATCGGTCGATCGAGGAGATGGCGCTCGGGATCGGGGCGGAGTAACGTCACACACAACATATCTCCGTCGCGTGGCAAAAGCGTTGGCAGTGTCCGACGGATCTGTCGGCACGTTCTTGTGGTCCGGGACGTATGCCCGGATATGTACGCTGTCGTCGGGTGCAGCAAGTGCAGCGCGCTGTGGGTCGTCGAAGGGCGGCCGGAGACGACCCAGTGTCCCCGGTGTGGCACCCGGAAACGGTTCGACCGGCTCAAGCAGTTCGTCACGACCGACGACCCTGACCGCGCGAAACAGGCCCGGGCGGCGATGCTGGCCGAGCGCCAGGAGATGGGCGAGGCGTTCGACGACCTCGATGATTTCTCGAGTATGGGTGATCGACTCGACGAGGCGGGGATCGACGACGATACCTATCTCGAATCGTCGGGCGTCGACCCCGAAGCCGCGGAGCAGGCGGGAAAACGCGCCGAACAGGGAACAGGTGGCTCGCGCAGTCGCAAGGCGGTCGTCACGGACGCACTGGACGAACTCGCCGAACCGACCAGGGACGCGATCGTCGCGTACGCACAGAAACAGGGCGTCGCCGAGGACTACGTCGACCGGGCGCTCGAAAAGCTGCGCCGAACCGGCGAGATCACGGAATCGAACGGTGTCTACCGACGACTCTAGGCGTCACGAGGGAGCTGATCACATCCGGGCCCGTCCACCTCGAACTCTATCCATCACATCTGGCTCCGTCCACCTCGAACTCTATCCATCACATCTGGCTCCGTCCACCTCGAACTCTATCCATCACATCTGGCTCCGTCCACCTCGAACTCTATCCACTGCATCCGACCCCGTCCGCCGCAAAGCCGAGCAACCACTCGTTGGCACCGTCCATCAACCTTGAAATATGTCGGGGGTGAACAACCGGTAATGGCGTCTTCCCTCCCTGCGGACGGGCGCGACTTCGTCCTCGGAAGCGGTGCCGGCGTGGTCGGGTTCCTGTTCGGACTGACCCTGCTGGCCGTGGCCGCGACCGATCGGGTCGACCTGCTCGACGGAACGCTCGCAGTCGTCGCGTTCGCGCTCGCCGCGTTCGCGTTCGGCGTTGCAGGCCTGTACGACAACGTCGCGCTGGGCGTCCCGAGACGTGGCGCTGCGCACCTCGTCTCCGGGGCCGCGCTCGTGCTCGCGTTGCTCGCCCCGTACGGTGACGCCAGCCTGCTGTTCGTCGTCACGGCCAGCGTCGCCCTGCTTGCCAGCGGGATCTACCAACTCGCGGTCGTCATCGGCCTCTTCGAGTCCGACGAGCAGCCCGCCGACGAGCTCGAAACATGACCGGCGCGCGCCTCTGGCTCGACGTCGCGAGCGGGCTCGTCGGCGTCCTGGCCGGGCTCGTCATCGTCGCGGCCGGCCTGTTCGGGCCGCTGACCGTCGCCGGGGTCGATCTCGGCGTCACCGCCATGGGGCTGTTCGGTGCCGGCTTCAGCGCCGTGGGGATCGGCCACCTGCGGATCGACGCGCGCACCCGCGGGCTCGGGGAACTGATCGCCGGTGCCGGCGCGATCGCGTTTGGACTGTCGTTCCAGGTCACGCCGTCGATCGTCCCGTTCGTGGCCGGCGTGCTCGGGCTGGCGTTCGGTGGCACGATACTGGCCACGGAGAGTTTCGGCCTGTCCGGGGCGTGACCGGCTTCTGGGTCGGACGTGCAGGGTCACCGGCCGTGTTCGGCGTGGGCGCTCGCGAGATGGCGACCTGCGAGTGCGCCGAGCAGCGAGAGTTCGCCGGCCAGCGCACCCGCCGCGAGCACCGCTGCAAGCGCGTCGCCGTTGGTCCCCGGCGGGTCGCCACCGCCCGCGAGACCGAGGAGTTCGAGCGCTTCTGACTGAGTTGGGAGTCCTGTACCGCCGCCGACGGTGCCGACCGCCAGCGCCGGGAGCGTCACCGAAACGTAGAGGCCCGCATCGCGAACTTCGACGCTCGTGATGGCGTGTGCGCCCTCGACGACCTGGGCGACGTCCTGACCCAGCGCGAGGAAGGCCGCGCCGACGACGTTGGCGGCGTGAGCGTTGAACCCCAGGCTGGCGGCTTTTGCGCTACCGATCAGGTTCTTTCGGGTGTTAACCTCGGCGATGGCGTCGGGACTCGTCCCGAAGCGGTCCTCGATCACGTCCGCCGGGACGACGGCGTCGGCGGCGACCGACCGGCCGCGGCCCTCGATGGCGTTGATCCCGGCCGGTTTCTTGTCGGTGCAGAGGTTGCCCGAAACGGCCACCAGCGACACCGGCGTTTCGGCCTCGATCACCTCGGCGGCTTCCCGGGTCGCGATCGTGGCCATGTTCATTCCCATGGCGTCTTTGGTGTCGTAGACGAACCGGACGAAGACGCTGTCGCCGACGACGTAAGGAGTCGCCTCGCGCAACTCGCCGTGGCTGGTAGTCGCTTCGGCCGCAGCCGCGAGTCGGTCGCGGCTGGCGCGTATCCAGTCGGCGACCGCGGCGGCCTCCCGGACGCCGCTCGTCTCGAACACCGGCGCGCGGGTCATCCCGCGTTGCAGGACGGTCGCGTTCGCGCCGCCCGCCGCCCGGATCGCATCCGCCCCACGGTTGACGCTCGCGACCAGGGCACCCTCGGTCGTGGCCAGCGGGAGATAGAAGGAGCCACCTGCGGCCTCGCCGTCGACGGGAAGCGGCCCGGCGACCCCCATCGGGATCTGGGCCACGCCGATCATGTTCTCGATGTTGGGGTCGGCGCGGTCGGTGGGGAACGAGTAGTCACCGACCGTCTCCAGGTCGGCTCCGACTTCCTCGGCCAGCAGTTGCCGGCGAGCCGCGGCTGCCGTGTCGGCGTCGGCGTGGGCTTCCAGTTCGTACAGTCGAAGGTCGCCCGCTTTGACGCGCTCGGCGAGCGTCTCGGCGTCCGTCATATCCCCCACCTGGTCGGGAACGTACCTAACCGTTGCCCCGACGCAACGACCGGACCATGTCGGTATCACGCCCCGACCGCCGCGTACGGCCGGGCTGCCCGCTCTGTGATCCATCAGGGTTATTAGACAGGATTTTAGGCTTGCCGAAAAAACCGACGGCCTTTTATTTTTTAGGCCAGCCTAATCGAGTATGCAGCGACGAAGTTTCATCAAAGCAGGCGGTATGACGGCGTTGACAGGCGTAGTCGCGGGCTGTGCAAGTCCCGGCGACGGCGGCAACGGCGACGAGACGCCGTCAGCGACAGAGACCGCAGAGCCGTACAGCGTCTCGATGTCACCCGTCGGGGAGGTCACGTTCGACGCTGTGCCCGAAGACATCGCCGTTTACATGTCGGGATACGCCGACATGCTGGTCGCGCTCGGGCACGGAGACGCTCTCTCCGCCATCGGGAACGCCGGCCGGTACCACACCGATCACTACGACGAACTCGACGGCGTCGACGTGGATACGTCCGAGTTGACCAACCTCGTCGACGCCGGACTGACGCGCGAGACGTTCCTCTCGATCGACGCCGATCTCCACCTGATCGATCCGAACTGGCTGACGAACGTCTTCGAGATGGACGACTCGGACGTCGAGTTCGTCTCGGAGCGGGCCGGACCGTTCCTGGGGAATACGATCTTCCGGCGCACCGACGCGTGGCACGACTACGAGTACTACACCCTCTACGAGGCCTTCGAGAAGGTGGCACAGGTCGTGCAGGAACAGGACCGCTACGAGGCGGTTCAATCGTTCCACGACGACTTCATCGATCGGATCGAGGCGGACGTGCCCGCCGACGGGCCGCGCGCCGCGCTCGTCTGGGGCGGTGACGACCAGCCGACGTCGTTCTCGCCGTACTATCTCAGCGGCGAGGGGACGAACAAGAAGCCGTTCCGTGATCTGAACGTCCGCGACGCGATCGCGAATTCCGACGTCGACGCCCTCTCGACGGGCAGTCGGTCGCAGATCGACTACGAGACGCTGCTGGATCTCGATCCCGACGTGCTTCTGGTCCGCGGTCACGAGGACAAGACCCGATCGGAGTTCGAGGAGACGGTCGTCTCGTTCATGCAGAACCACGAGACCGCCAGCCGGATCACCGCCGTCGAGAACGGCGACGTGTTCCGCGGCGGGCCGCTGTACATGGGGCCGCTCCAGCACCTGTTCACGACCGAGCGGTTCGCGACCGCACTCTATCCCGACGCCTTCGAGGGCGAACTGTTCGACCGCGACGAACTGGCCTCGATCGTCACTTCCGACAGCGCCTGATCCATGTCACGACGCCGCCGCGTTCACGACGCGCTCGCACCCGACCTCGACGCCACGCTCGCCAGCATCATCGGGGCGAGCGTCCTGCTGACGGTCGTCGCCGGCCTCGTCCAGGTCAGGTACGGCGCGTACGGGATGTCTCTCGAGACGGCGGTCCGTGCGTTGTTCGACCGGGCCGTCTGGACGAACCCCGACGTGCTCGCGACGATCGTCCTCGGGCAGCGCGGCGCAGCGGCGCTGGGTCTGACTGCCGATCTCGGGACGCTATCGGACGCGACGATCCTCGTCTGGACCAGCCGGTTGCCCCGCGTCCTCGTGGCCGGGTTCGTCGGGCTCAACCTCGCGGTGTCCGGTGCCGTCTTCCAGGCGATCACCAGAAACGAACTCGCGAGCCCGTACATCCTCGGGGTCTCCTCCGGGGCGGGCGTCGCCGTCGTGTTCACGCTGTTGTTCTCGCTGGGCGCGTATCTGCTCCCGCTGGCCGCCGTCGTCGGCGGGACCGCTGCGTTCCTGCTGGTCTACGCCATCGCGTGGCGCGGCGGTACCACCCCGGTCAGGCTGGTGCTCGCCGGCGTCGTCGTGGGGACGATCTTCAACAGCCTCCAGACCGGGCTGTTCTACTTCATCGACAGCAACGGCGTGATGCGAACCGCCGTCGCGTGGCTGGCCGGCTCGCTGACCGGCGTCGGCTGGCCCGAAGCCCGGATCGTGGCAGTACCGACACTGCTCGTCGTGCCCGCCGCGCTGGTGAGCGCCCGCCAGCTCGACGTGCTCTTGCTGGGCGAGCGCGCGGCACGGTCGCTGGGGATGCGCGTCGAGCATATGCGGTTCGGACTGTCCGCGCTCGCCATCGTCGCCGCGTCGGCCGCCGTCGCCGTCGCCGGTCTCGTCGGGTTCGTCGGCCTCGTCGTGCCACACGTCGTCCGCACGTTCGTCGGCAGCGACTACCGCCAGCTGATGGCCGGCTGTCTGTTCGCGGGCCCGGCGCTGGTTGTCGTCGCCGACGTCTTCGCACGGCTCGCACTGCCCGGCACCCAGATCCCGGTCGGCGTCGTGACCGGCTTGCTCGGTGGTCCGTACTTCCTGCTGTTGTTGCGCCGGACTGACTCGTTCACGGAGTTTTGACCATGCCAGAGATCCCACTCCTCTCGACGGACAGAGCACAGACGACAGACGAGACAGACACCGAGCCGCTCGAAGACGCCGCACTGCTGGCGTCGGATATCGAACTCGGCTACGGCGAGGAGATCGTCGTCGACTGTGAACACCTCGTCATCCCGGACGGGAGAGTCACCGCACTCGTCGGCCCGAACGGGTCCGGCAAGTCGACGCTCCTGAAGGGATTGTCGGCCGAGCTGTCCCCGGAGTCGGGGACCGTCCTGTTGCACGGCCGCGACGTCCACGAGCGGTCCGTGCCGGCTCTCGCTCGCGAACTCGGGCTGCTGGACCAGGAGAACGACGCGCCGGGCGGGTTGACGGTCGACGATCTCGTGACCCACGGCCGGTATCCCCATCGCGGCTTTCTCGATCCGCTCTCTGAAGACGACTACGCGGCGATCGACCGCGCGATCGATCTCGCCGGCATCGATCACCTCCGGGAGACCGCGCTCGCGGAGCTGTCCGGCGGACAGAAACAGCTCGCGTTCATCGCGATGGCGCTCGCACAGGACACGGACGTGCTCTTGCTGGACGAGCCGACGACGTATCTGGACCTCCACCACCAGCTTCGCGTCATGGAGGTCATCCGGACGCTGAACGACGAGCGGGACGTGACGGTGTGTGTTGTGCTCCACGATCTCCAGCAGGCGACGCGTTTCGCGGAGTACCTCGTCGCTCTCGAGGACGGAGCGGTCTACGACTGGGGGCCGCCCGAGGAGGTCGTCACCGAGCAGTTGCTCGCGGACGTCTTCGACGTCGACGCCTCCGTTCGCCACGACCCCGACGGCGACCCGCACATCGTCCCCCGACGCGCGATCGAGTAGGCGGGCCCGTCTTCGCCGCCAACGCTCCCGTGTCACCGCCGAGTCGATTTCGAGGTATTCAAACCGCTCCCTGGAGTAGACGCCTCCATGGACGCCGACGAGACACGCGACAACGTCGTACCGGGAAGCGACGAGGAACTCGACACCCCGGACGTTCGTGGCTACGACTTCCGCGGGGAGTTCGACTTCGAGGAGATGATGGACTCCTACGCGACGACGGGCTTTCAGGCGACACAGCTCGCCGAAGCGATCGACATCGCCGAGCGCATGCAGGAGGAAGACGCCGAGATCTATCTCACCTTCACCTCGAACATCATCTCATCAGGGCTGCGCGAAGCCGTCGCCTACCTGATCCGCGAGGGGTACGTCGACGTCGTCATCACGACCTCCGGGTCGCTGACCGAGGACGTCATCAAGACGGCAAAGCCGTTCAAGATGGGCGAGTGGGAAGCCGACGAGGCCGAGCTTCGCGAACAGGGGATCAACCGCCTCGGCAACCTCTTCGTCCCCTCCGACCGGTACGTCTGGCTGGAGGAGTACCTCTATGACTTCTTCGACGACTTCTTCGCCGAGGAGAAGATCCGGACGCCGACGGGGTTCGCACGCGAGCTTGGCGAGACGCTGGACGACGAGGACTCGGTACTCAAACAGGCCGCGGACAACGACGTCCCCGTCTACTGCCCGGCGCTGACCGACGCCGAAGTCGGGAACTTCCTGTACTATTATCGGCAGGCCTACGACTCGGAGGTCGGGATCGAGATCCTCGACGACTACGACGCCCTCATCGAGGACGGACTGCTGGCCGACCAGACTGGGCTGATCGCCGTCGGCGCGGGCGTGCCCAAACACCACGCGATCATGACGAACCTCTTCCGCGGCGGTGCTGACTACGTCGTCTACATCTCGACCGGGATGGAAGGGGACGGCTCGCTGTCCGGCGCGCCCCCCAGCGAGGCGGTCTCCTGGGGCAAGATCAAAGAGGAAGACGAAACCAACTACACGCTCGTCGAGGCCGAGGCGACGCTGGTCTTCCCGCTGCTGGTCGCGAGCGCCTTCAATTGACATCCTCCTCCGCGTGAACGCGGGGGAATCCCGAGCGGTGGGAGTTTCAGGTTTGACAGTCCCACCGAACATCCCGCCAGTACGAATCTGGTGGGATGTTCGCGGACTGGGACGGGTAGGACTGCTGGGAGTGCCAAGCCCCCGGTACTCCTATCCTCCATCGTATTTGGACTCCCAGAGTTATTTTTGCCTCGGGGAGTCCGGCAGACCTCGACGGACTTGGAGTTACTTGCGTAGTGCGTGCAAGCAGTCCGGCACCGCGCTGGCTCATTCTAGGAACCAGCCGTTCACCGGACTGGTTCCGGATACTGCCTCGGTAGTGCGGGCGGACAGGCCGCCTCCGCAGGACGGATCGGAATCCGCTCCGTTCCGACCAATTCCCATTCTACTATACGGCAACCTGTCACTGAAACGTCAGCGTGGGAAACTCAGGGCGGCGTTTGAATGGTGGTCTCTTTCACAGAGTGACGGCGCGTATCCACGCCGTGAACGGTGTGGTATTGCGCCTGTTCAGCCTATAATACTGGACGTCCCTTCCGCATCGACCGCCCGATGTGGCGGTCGGAGCGGGAAATCGGGACAGGTCGGCCCGTCCTGTTTGATGTCCTATCGATCGTCCTGTTCGTCGTCGGTGTCGCCAGTGAATCCGGGTTCCCAGAGCTCGTCCCCGGAGTCGGACTGGTCGGTCGGTTCGAGATGGCGGTGGGCAACCAGCCACAGCGCCAATCGGTAGATGACGTATGCGAGAACGGCAAAGGCGACCAGATCGATGAGGTACAGTTCGAGCAGCGTCAGCAGTGTCAGATCCTCGACGACGAGATCGCCGGTGAGAACGAGAACCTCGATCGTGAGAGCGAGAATCAACACGGGGGCGAAAAGCACGACAAGTCCGATAGCGACCGGGACCAGACGGTCGCGCGGGTCAGACGAAGCCATACTCGATCATGGGCCGCCCAGGCCAAAATAGTACACTTTCGACGCCCGGTCGCTGCCGGAGACGTTCGACCGAACCGAAGACGAGCGGCGTGTCCCCGTAATCGCGGTCGTCGATCGCCAGATCGGCGTCGAACTCGTAGCCGTACTCACCCACGATGGACTCTCCATCCGGCGTCGCCAGATCGACGTTTCAGCCGCTCTCCTGGAGGCGGTAGTAGGGATAACTGAGCTCGCTGTCCCCGAACCCGTCGGTAGCGAGTACGACCCTTGCATACCCATCTTAATGTAAATCCGCCTCGCAAAAAGCCGTTGTCCCGACAGGGTCGCTTCTCCGGTTCGTCCCGCCGTTGCGTCTCCGGCGTCTCGGCTCACCGGTGCTACTCGCGGACGGCCTCGACGATAGAAAGGTCCGCATCGACGGTGAGCGTGAGCGTCTCGCCGTCGCTCTCGAAGGTGAACTCGGCCTCGAAGGGGTCTTCGTCGATGATCGTCTCCTCGTAGTTCATTTCGACGGCGCTGACCGCCCGCGTCGAGTCGGGGTCGATCGGATTGTGGCCGTGGTCGGTGAGAAAATCGAGGAAGCGGGTGTCCGACAGCATCGCCAGCACGCCCGCGCCGCCGCTGGAGAAGGTGCAGTTCGTGCACTCGAAACCGACACTGACGGCGTAGTAGCCCCCACAGGAGGGACAGGTGTCCGTTTCAGTGTCGTGGTCCACACAGATATCTGGCTGGCTCTCGATGGGGGCCGAACAGCGCGGGCAGATGCCGCTGGCCATCGCCATGATCTCGAGGTTCGTCCACGTCCAGGCGGCACGCGAGACGGCGTCGGCAGAGCGATTACGCAGGCCCGCCGGCGGGAGCGGGAGAGCACCGAGGTAGCCGTCGTCACTCTTCCCGCCCGACCGTCTGCGGCGCTGGTACCGACCGTCGCACTCCGTGCAGTAGAGTTCGATCCCGCCGTCTTTGTAGGCCGCCTCGACCGGTTCGCCGCAGATGTCACAACGCTCGTCGATGGGTGTCCGCTCGAAGGACGCGTCGTCCGTCACGGCCCCGGAGAGGATGGACTCGACGACGCGCCGGCCCGCGCGGTCGAGTTCGTATCCCGCGTCGGTCTTGCGGACGAAGTGGCCGACGAGTTTCTCCAGGTGGTAGTTGAACTGCCCGGAGTCGCGCATCGCCATCTCGTCGTACAACGCCGAGAACGACAGCGGGTCGCCGGCCTCGCCGAGGACCCGGAGGATTCGTACGCGCGTCTCGTTGCCCAGGGCCGCGAACGCCTCGTCGGGAGAGAGCGGATCGGTCTCGTCCTCGGCCATGCCGGGCCTAATCATCCCACCCTCCTAAGAACTGTGCCGGCCGGTACCGGCGAGCGCCGGATCGGTCCCGCCCTCGCCGGTCGTGTCGACGCCACACACAGTCGACCCACCGCCGATCCGTTCCCGGAGGCGACTGACGGCGAGAGCCACGCCAGCGCCGGTGGCGACGGCCGCAGCGATCACAGGATAGCTCACCGCGACCAGCACAGCCGCCACCACGACAGGCACGCCGACCGCAACCGCGAGTACGTCTCCGAGACTGTGCTGTGCAACTCCACCGTATCTCGATGCGCGTCTGTTCTCTCTCATACTAGTCCGAAGGGTAGCCATCGGGATAAGTATAATCTGAAATACATTTCTGTAGGCTCGCTTGCTGGAACGGGTTTCTGTAATCTCCCGTAGATTTCGGCGACGAACACGCAAGCCTTATGACCAACCCTGTACGTTAGTGTACAGTAATGGAGACTAGTGGTGAAGTCGCACCGGCGGTCGAGTCGATCCTGGCGGCGGCTCGCGACCGTGGCGGCGGCGACGAACGGCTCTCGGTCGACGCCCGGTCGTTACCGGCGGCGTTCGATCGGGCCGAAGACGAGGGGCGCGTCCCCGTGATCGCGGAGGTCAAACCGACGAGTCCGACCACCGACGGCGAACGGGCGGACGATCCGGTGGCGCTCGCCGAACAGATGGTCGAGGGCGGCGCGGCCGCGCTGTCGGTGCTGACCGAGCCCGGGCACTTCGGCGGCTCTCCCGAGGCGCTCGAACGCGTCCGGGCAGCCGTCGACGTGCCCGTCCTCCGGAAGGACTTCCTGCTCTACGAGGAGCAGCTGGACGTCGTCGAAGCCGACGTCGTCCTGTTGATCGCGCGCTTTCTCCAGGAGGAGGGAACCGACGATCTCGACGAACTGATCGGGGCGGCACGCGACCGGGGCTTTCAGGTACTCGTCGAGACCCACACCGAGACGGAGGTCAAGGCGGCGCTCGCGGCCGGTGCGGAGATCGTCGGCGTCAACAACCGCGATCTGGCGAAACTGGAGGTCGACCTCTCGACGTTCGAGCGGGTCGCGCCGGAAGCGCGGCGGCTGGTCCGTGACGGCCAGTCGAGCGGGGACGCGGGACGAGGGTCCGAGGGCGTCACGCTCATTGCCGAAAGCGGGATCGCAACGCCCGAGGACGCCGCGCGGATGCGTTCGGCAGGGGCGGACGCGCTGCTGATCGGATCCGCGATCATGGACGGCGACGTGCAGAAGAACACGGAGCGACTAACGAATCTATGAGTACGGACGAACCAGCTGACGGGAGTTTCGGACAGTACGGGGGCCAGTACGTCCCCGAGGTGTTGATGCCGGCGATCGAGGAACTGGAGGACGCCTACCGGCGATACGTCCTCGACAACGAGGACGGCTTCATGGACGAGTTCCGCGAGCGACTGGCGGACTTCGGCGGTCGGCCCATCCCGCTGCAGCGGGCCGATCGACTCAGCGAGCGCTACGACACGGAGGTCTATCTCAAACGCGAGGACCTGCTACACGGCGGGGCACACAAGCTCAACAACGCGCTCGGACAGGTCCTGCTCGCCAAGTACATGGGCAAAGAGCGGATCATCGCCGAGACCGGCGCTGGCCAGCACGGCACCGCCACGGCGATGGCGGCGGCACACCTGGACATGCCCTGCGAGATCTACATGGGCGAGACCGACATCGCCCGCCAGCGACCGAACGTCTTCCGCATGCGGATCAACGGCGCGGAGGTCAATCCCGTCACCGTCGGCCGCGGGACGCTCAAGGAGGCGATCTCCGAGACGATGCGCGACTGGGCGACCAACGTCGAGGACACCCACTACGTGATCGGCTCGATCGTCGGCCCGCACCCCTTCCCGTCGATGGTCCGGGACTTCCAGTCGGTGATTTCCGAGGAAGCCCGCGAGCAGATCCGGGAGAAAGCGGGCCGCCTGCCGGACTCCGTCGTCGCGTGTGCGGGCGGCGGATCGAACACGATGGGTGCGTTCGCCCACTTCGTCTCGGACACGGATGTCGACCTGCTCGCAGTGGAAGCGGGAGGTTCTTCGCTCACCGTCGACGAGGCGGAGGGCGTCGCGCCCAACTCGGCGTCGCTGTCGACCGGAAACGAGGGGGTGCTGCACGGCGCGCGGACGAAGCTCCTGCAGGACAGCGACGGCCAGATCATGGAATCCCACTCGGTCTCGGCCGGGCTCGATTACTCGGGCGTCGGCCCCGAACTGGCCCATCTCGTCGACGAGGGCCGGGTGACGCCGGTCAACGTCGGCGACGACGCCGCGCTGGAGGCGTTCCACCGCCTCTCCCAGGACGAGGGGATCATCCCCGCCCTGGAGACGGCCCACGCCTTCGGCTATCTCGAAGAACACCCCGAAGAAGTGGGCGATCTCACGATCGTCAACGTCTCCGGACGGGGCGACAAGGACCTCGAAACCGTCATCGAAGAGACTGCAAAACGAGATCTGGACGTCGCACCCGATATGAGCGTCTTCGAGCAGGTGGGTGCCGGACGCCTCGGCAGTCGGGGTGACCGCGAATGAGTCTCGACGCGGTCTTCGACTCCGAGGAGCCGGCCTTCGTCCCGTATCTCGCCGCCGGCGATCCCTCCTACGAGGCCTCGCTGGAGTACGTCGAGGCGCTGGAGCGCGGCGGCGCTGACGTGATCGAACTCGGTCTGCCCTTCTCCGAGCCGATCGCCGAGGGTTCGACCATCCAGAGCGCGATCGTCCGGGCGCTGAAAGCGGGGATGACGCCCGAGCGGTACTTCGAGTTCGTCGAGGAAGTCGACGTGGACGTGCCGATCGTCTGCATGACCTACTACAATCTCATTTTCCAGTACGGGGGTAGCGAGGGCGGTCCCCGAAAGTTCGTCGAGCGCGCCGCCGACGTCGGGATCGAGGGATTCGTCGTCGTCGACCTGCCCGCCGAGGAGGCCGACCCGCTCCGGGAGGCCTGCGACGAGTTCGGCCTGGATCTGATCTTCATCGTCGCGCCGACGACGACCGACGACCGGCTCGAGAGCATGCGCGAGCGCGTCTCCGGGTACGTCTACGTCCAGGCCCGGACGGGCGTGACGGGCGCACGCGAGGACGTGAGCGACCAGACCGCACAGACACTCGATCGGATCAGCGACTGGGACGTTCCGAAGGCGGTGGGATTCGGGATCAAGACCGGCGAGCACGCCGAGCGGATCGTCCGCGCCGGTGCCGACGGCGTCATCGTCGGCTCGGCGCTGGTCGACATCGTCGCCGAGGGCCACGAGGGCGACGAACCGGTCGCCGAGACCGCCGAGAAGCTCGAAGCGAAGGCACGAGAGCTGAAGACAGGCGCGCTGCGCGGTGTCGGTGCAGCCGTCGAAAGCGAGTGATCACCGTTAGTACCGCTCGGGATCGATCGTGCCCACGTAGCTGCGAGCAGCGGCGTACAGCACGACAGCGAGCACCGAGAGCCCGAGGACCGTCGCGGTCGAGACGGTCGTCTCGCTGCCGACTGCGAGCTTCGCGGCGACGGTCGCGGGGTGTTCGGGCAGAAGCGCGGCCAGGCCGAACAGTCCCAGCGCGATGATCGAGTACAGCAACTGGGCCTGTCGACGCTGAGCCAGCAGGAGTCCGAGCACCGCACCGAGCACGACGACCAGCAGCGCGACCGCCGAGACCAGCGCCAGCAGGGGCAGGACGTTCGTGACGGTGATCCCGTTGACGACCAGCAGCGCGATCCACAACAGCGCCTGCGCGGGGGCCAGGATCGCCATCCCCAGCGCCTTCCCGTCGAAGATGTCCGTCAGCGAGACGGGCGCAACGCGAAGCAACTCCAGCGTCCCGCGTTCGATCTCCTCGGTCAGGACGTCGACGGTGACCGAGCCGCTGATGAACGGCGGCAGGAACAACAGCAGCGGCACGAGCACCGTGTAGGTGAACCCGAAGTAGGAACTGGCGTCGGCCTCCGGCGGGAGCGGGACGGGTTGGGTCTCGAGGTGTGTGGCCCGACGCGTGCGCTCGTCGCGTTCGAGTGCTTCCAGCGCGTCCTGGGCCTTCACGACCGCGAGCGTCGACTGCACGCTGCTGTCGGGGACGGTCACCGTCACCGATGTCCGCCGGTCGACCGATTCGGCGTGGAAGACGCCGACCACCTCCCCGCGCCGGAAGGCGTCCAGCGCGGCTTCGCGCGTCGGGTAGTGTTCCGTCCCGACGCCGGCCGACCGTGCCGCCTCATCGAGCTCGTCACGGGCGTCGCCGGAGACCCCGAAGGTGAGTTCGCCGGATTCGACGCTGCCGGGATCGTACAGCGAGGTGAGCCCGACGACCAGAAACGACGAGAAGGCGGCGATAAAGATCTGGATCGCCAGCGCGAGGACGATCGTTTTCTCCCGGGAGAGACTGGCGATGTCGCGCCGCGCGATGGCGACTCGAACGTCGTCAAACAACGAGCATCACCACCGCGAAGTTGTAGACGAAGTGAATCGCGATCGCCGCAGTGAGCCCGACGGCGTAGCCCTGACGGCCGGATCGCATGCCGACCGCCGACGTCGCCGCCGTGACGACGTGCAACGCCAGCGGTGCGAGCAACAGCACCAGCGCGACCATCGGGCTGATCCCGGCGGTCGGGCCGGCCGAGACGACCGCCGCCTGCTGGACCTCCGGCAGCCCGCCCAGCAACTGGACGATCAGCAGCCCCTTCTCGGCGACGAAGAAGCCGAGTCCCGCCAGCGCACCGACGGTCAGTGCCGACCGAACCGTCCGGTCGTAGCGGTTGTGGACGAATCCCGCGTAGGCCGGCAGGCTCTTGGCTACCTCCTCGATCACGACGATCGCGAGCAGTATCAGCCCGAGCCACAGTTCCCGGGGAAGTGCCATCGAGATCGGATAGACCGCAGCCACGGCGACCAGTTCCGCGAGGATGACCAGCGGCATGAGCAACACGACGACCAGCGCGACGCTGCGCCGTCGCCGGATCCGACCGGCGAGCGAGTCCAGTACCTTCAGCGGGATCGACCGCTGGGTGAACATGTCCTCTTCGCGGTACAGGCCCGCTCCGAGGACGAAAAACAGCGTCGCGGTGAAAAGCGGCGGCACCGTCGAGATCGCCATCTCCAGGGGTTCGATCGCGACGCCCTGGATGTCACGGACGACGATCGTCAGCGGCGAGACCAGCGCGATCGGCGTCACGTCGGTGAAGATCGCCGGCACGAACGCGTAGGTCGTCAGCCCGACCGTGATCGAGACAGTAACGAAGGTGAGTTCCTTGAACGACCTGGCGAACATCGCCCCGAGGAAGGTTGCGGCCAGGAAGAGCAACACCAGCGGCACGACCGCCAGAAGGGCGTACGCGCCGCTTCCGGACCCGGGTTCGAGGGCGATGATCGCACCCGCGATCGCCCCCTCGAAGACCATCGCCCCCAGGAAGTACGGCAAGGTCTTCCCGGCGATGATGTCCCAGCGGCTGACCGGCGCGACGAGCATGAGTTCGCCCCGCCGGTTGAGTCGCTCGCTCAACATCGTCGACCCGTAGGCCTGGATGACGAAGTTCAGCGGGATGACGAACAGAAACGCCAGGATCAGCGACTGGAAGGGAAACGGCGGCGAGATGTCCGACGGCGTGCCGGTCATCGCGTCACTGCCCGTGAGACCGCGGGCGATCGAGCCGATATCGCCACTCGAGCCGCCGCCCGTGGCCCCGTCACCGCCGGCACCGCCGTCAGTGGTGCCACCGGTTGTCCCGCCGTCGGAGCCGTCACCGCCGTCGCCGGTCGTTCCATCGCCACCTCCATCGTCGGAGCCACCCTGATCGCCGGCCCCGCCGCCAGTTGCTCCATCGCCGGTCGTGCCGTCACCACCGTCCGCAGGGGCGATCGTGCGGTTGCGCTCGGCGTACTCGAGCGTCACCGTGACCGGGAACGCGGCCGACTGGTTGGACTCGCCGGCCATCACGCGGTCGTTGTACGAGTCGACGCTGCCTCGCAACTCCGCCAGCGCGGCCTGCCCCTTCTGGGTGTCGCTGGCGACGACCTGCGTGCCGTCGATCTGCAGGTCGATCGCCGAACCGAGTTCCGCGTCGGAATCGCGAACCGCGAAGGTCGGATCGTCCTCGACGACCGGATACAGCGGGCTCTCCTCCGCGACGCCGACCCGGTAGAAGCCCTCGTCGAGGGTCACGCCGCCCTGTGCGAGCACGAGCGGGACGGCCGCGCCCAGCACGAGCAGCGTCGCACCGACGACCGCAGCGGTCTTGCGGTCGATCCCGCCGGCGTTTTTCGTCACCTCCCAGCGGCCGATCCGCAGGATCTTTCGCGGTCGCACGGTCAGGCCTCCGAACCCGACTCGGCGTCCGCCCCCCGATCGGACCGCGATCGAGAGTCGTGGCCGTCGGCTACGTTGAGGAAGACCTCTTCGAGACTGGACTCTTCGGTCCGGATGTCGACGATCTCGCCGCCGGCCTCGCTGGCGGCCTCCCGGGTCGCCTCGACCTCGTCCATCGATTCGACCGTCCGGACGTACTGGCCGTTCCTGGCGACGCTATCGGGCACCTCGACGGTCGCGTGGACGTGATAGACCGTCTCGCCGTGCTCGGCCTGTAGCTGGTCGAGGTCGCCGCGAGCGACGATCTCACCCCCGTTCATGATGGCCACGCGATCGCAGATCGACTCGACGTGAAAGAGGTTGTGCGCGCTGAAGACGATCGTCTTGCCCTCCGCGGCCAGCTGGCTCGTGAACTCGATGATGTAGTTCGTCGTCAGCGGGTCCAGCCCGCTCGCGGGCTCGTCGTAGATCAACACGTCCGGATCGTTGATCAGCGACCGGGCGATCGCGACTTTCCGTTTCATGCCCTTGGACATATCCCCGATCTGGCGATCCCGGTGTTGGAGATCGAGTTCCGAGAGCGTCTCCTCGATCCGCCGGGCCGCGACGTCCTCGGGCACGTCGTAGAGGTCGGCAAAGAAGCGAAGATAGGTGTCGGCAGTCATCTCCTCGTACAGCGGCGACTCCTCGGGGAGAAACCCCAGTCGGCGTCGCATTTCGGTCTCGCCGGCGTCGTACCCGGCGACCGAGACACTCCCGCTCGTGGGTTCGATCAGTCCCGCGAGCATCTTCAGCGTCGTCGTCTTGCCGGCCCCGTTCGGGCCGATGATGCCGAACACCTCGCCGGACTCGACCGAAAACGTACTCCCTTCGACGGCCGGGAAGCCGCCGTACTCTTTGCGGAGGTCGCGGGCCTCGATCATTCGTCTGTCCGTATTGGCTGGCTGCACGTATAGGTTGCCTCGCAGTATCGACGGTGATAGCGGGGCTGCCGGCTGGGCCCGGGAGTAGATCACTCGACGTCCGTGACGACGATCCGCGTCCCGCCAGACGACGATTCTTCGGCCGCGACCGACCAGCCGTGTGCGTCGGCGATCCACTCGACGATCGCCAGCCCGAACCCGGTCCGGTCGGGATCAGTCGTGTACCCGGCTTCGAAGACGCGGTCGCGTTCGCCTTCGGGAATGGCGGGACCGTCGTCGACGACGGCGAAGCCGCCCGCTACCGGTTCGACGCGGACCGATCGGTCCTCGGCGTGGACGGCGACGTTCTCGAAACACTCGGCGAAGGCGTCTTCGAGGCGGTCGCGGTCGGCCTCGATCGTCGGGAGGTCGTCGGCGAGCGTCAGGTCGAGTTCGGCGTCGAGACCCTCCCGTGCCGCGCGGGCCGCGTCGGCGACGTCGACGACGACGGGATCGCGGACCGGCAGCCCGGCGCGGGCGAGTTCGCGCATGTCTTCGAGCAGCGTCTCCATCGTGTCGATCGACCGTTCGAGCGCGTCGAAGTGGACGTCGTCGCCAGTCTCGCGGGCGAGATTCAGTCGACCGGCCAGCACGTTCAGCGGGTTTCGGAGGTCGTGTGCGACGACACTGGCGAACTCGTCGAGGCGTTCGTCGCTGCGGTAGCGGTCGGTGACGTCCCGGGCCGACCCCATCTGCGCGGGTTCGCCGTCGTAAGTGATCGACCGGACGTTGAGCGACAACTCCCGGGTCTCTCCGTCGGCAGTGACGATTCGCGCCTCGTATCGGCTCGACCCGTTCTCGCCGGCCTGTCGACGTCGGACGATCTCCCGCACGCGGTCGCGATCCTCGGGATGGATGAGTTCGAACGCGCCCATGCCGAGTAGCTCGGACTCCTCGTAGCCCGTGATCGCACAGAGGCGCTCGTTGACGAACTCGAAGACGCCGTCCTGGTAGATGAAGATCCCGTCGTGGCTCTGCTCGACGAGCGTCCGGTAGCGCTGTTCGCTCTCTCCGAGCGCGGCTTCCGCGCGGGCGTGCTCGACCGCATTGACGATCGTGTTCGCGAGGACGGCGTACTGATCGGTGCCGGTCTCCTTTTGCATGTATTCGGTGACCCCCGCCGAGATGGCCTCGCTGGCGATCTCCTCGCTCCCGTGGCTCGTGTAGAGAACGAAGGGCATCTCCGGATCGCGCTCGCGGACGCGCTCGAGCAGTGCCAGCCCGTCGATCCCGGCCGGGCGATGGTCGCTGACGACACAATCGATCGAGTCCCGCCCGAGTCGGTCCAGTGCTGCCTCCGGAGTCGTCGCGCCCTCGACACGCAGCGCCGGGGCTTCGGATTCGAGGTGCTCGGCCACCACCTCCAGCAGGTCGGCGTCGCTGTCGACGTGCAACACGCGTATCGGCTCGGGATCAGTCATCGTGTCCGTGTTGTGTGCTCGCTAGTATCAAAGTTCGTATCAGGCCGGGTTGCTCGAACGGGCGGAGACAGGGGCTTGCGCCCTACAGCAGGTCTTCGATGTGGTCGGCGACGGCTTCCGGCGTGTCGCCGACGGGGACGCCGTTGTTTTCGAGCGCGGTGATCTTCGATTCGGCAGTGCCGGTACCACTTCCGGAGACGATCGCGCCGGCGTGGCCCATCCGCTTGCCCGGCGGCGCCGTGCGGCCGGCGATGAAGCCGGCGACGGGCGTGTCCATGTGCTCGCCGATGTAGCGGGCGGCCTCCTCCTCGTCTTCGCCCCCGATCTCGCCGCACATGACGACGGCGTGGGTTTCTGGGTCGGCCTCGAACAACTCAAGAGCGTCGATGAAGTCCGTCCCGATGATCGGGTCGCCGCCGATACCGATCGCGGTCGTCTGGCCGATTCCGCGCTGGGTGAGATTGTCGACGACCTGGTAGGTGAGCGTGCCGGACCGGGAGACAACGCCGACATTACCCGACGCGAAGATGTTCCCGGGCAGGATCCCGAGCTTTGCCTCGCCCGGCGTGATGATGCCCGGACAGTTCGGGCCGACGAGGTGCGTGTCGGTCTCTTCGAGTTTGCGATAGACACGGCTCATGTCCTGGGTCGGGATCCCCTCGGTGATAGTTACGACCAGGTCCAGCCCGTCGGCGTCGAGCGCCTCGAAGGCCGCGTCCGCCGCGAACGCGGGCGGGACGAACACGACCGAGGCGTCGGCGTCCTCCTCGCGGACGGCCCCCTGAACGGTGTCGTAGACCGGGACGCCGGCGACCTCCTGGCCGCCTTTGCCCGGCACCGCGCCGGCGACGACGTTCGTTCCGTATTCGAGCATCTGCTCGGTGTGGAACCGGCCCTCTCCGCCGGTGATTCCCTGTACCACGACGCGCGTGTCTTCGTCGACGAGAACACTCATTGTGCTTGCACCTCCTGTGCGTATTCGACGGCACGTTTGACGGCGTCCTCAAGCGTGTACTCGACGGTGACCAGCTCCTCGTTGAGGATCTCCATGCCCTCCTCGGCGTTCGTGCCCGCCAGCCGGACGACTACTTCCTTGGGGATCTCGTCGAACTCCTCGAGAGCCTGGTTGATGCCACTGGCGACTTCGTCGCCGCGGGTGATCCCGCCGAAGATGTTGAACACCACCGAATCGACGTTGTCGTCGGAGAAGACCATATCGAGCGCGTTGGCGATCCGCTGGGCCTTGGCACCGCCGCCCACGTCGAGGAAGTTGGCCGGTTCGCCACCGTAGTAGTCGACGAGATCGAGCGTCGTCATCACCAGCCCCGCGCCGTTGCCGATGATGCCGACGTTGCCCGACAGGCGGACGTAATCGAAACCGTACTCGTCGGCTTTGGCTTCGAGTTCGTCGCCGCTACCGGCCTCCTCTTCCATCTCGGCGAGTTCCGGCTGACGAAAGAGGGCGTCCTCGTCGACGTTGAATACGGCGTCGGCGGCGATCACCCCGCGCTCGCCGTCCCCTGACTCCGCGCTCGTCACCATCAGCGGGTTGATCTCGACGTCGCTGCCGTCCCGCTCGTCCCAGAGCTGATACAGCGTCCGCAGGATCGAGGCGACCTCGCCCGCCACGTCGCGATCGACGCCGGCCTCGTAGACTGCCTTGCGTGCCTGGAAGGGGTGCATCCCGAAGGCCGGGTCGACGTGCTCGCGGGCGATGGCGTCGGGCTCCTCCGCGGCGACGTCCTCGATGTTGACGCCGCCACGTGTCGAGACCATCGCGACGGGGCGGCCCCGCCCGCGGTCCATCGTCACGCCGACGTACAACTCGTCGACGAAATCGACCGCCTCCTCGACGAGAACGCGCTCGACGCGATACCCCTTCAGATCCATCCCGAGGATCGCGTCGGCGGCCTCGCGTGCTTCGGCTTTCGAATCGGCGAGTTTGATCCCGCCGGCCTTGCCGCGTCCGCCGACGTGTACCTGTGCCTTGATCGCGACCGGGTAGCCGATCGACTCGGCCGCCTCGACGGCCGCCTCGACGGTCCCGGCCAGTTGCGAGTCCGGCGTCGGGATCCCGGCCGCCGCGAAGACCTCCTTGGCCTGGTATTCGTGCAATCGCATGTCACTCTCACAGGGGAGTGGCGCGCGCTTAAATCCCGGCCCTGCTGCAGGTGTGGCCGACATGTTTGCCGTTCCAGCTCGACATCGACGCTTCCGGATCCGCAGGAGCCAACTCATCCGACACCGTAGGTCTGGACATGAACGATCGGATCGAGTCGCTGGCGGCCGAGGTCGCCGACGCGGAGCGGGTCGTCGCACTGACCGGCGCGGGCGTCTCGACCGCGTCGGGCATCCCCTCGTTTCGGGGCGAGGGCGGCATCTGGGAGCAGTTCGACCAGCGCGATTTCCACTACCGGCGGTTCGACGCCGATCCAGCGGGATTCTGGCGCGACCGGATCGACCTCCGGGAGACCTTCTACGGGGACGGTGAGATCGAACCGAACGCTGCCCACGAGGCACTCGCAGATCTGGAAGGAATGGGGTACCTCGACGCCGCCGTCACCCAGAACGTCGACGGTCTGCACGGAGTCGCCGGCTCCGAGACGGTGATCGAACTCCACGGGACGAACCGCGAGGCCGAGTGCGTCGAGTGTGGCCGTCGGATCCCGGCCGAGACGGCGTTCGAGCGAGCCGAAGACGGTGAACTACCGCCCCGGTGTGAAGCTTGCGGCGGCGTCCTGAAGCCGGCGGTCGTCCTCTTCGGGGAGTCGATGCCGGACGAGCCGACGATACGGGCCCACGAACTGGCCGGGCAGAGCGATCTCTTCCTGGCGATCGGCTCGTCGCTGCAGGTCCAGCCGGCGGCCGGGTTACCTGCGCGCGCCCAGCGGTCGGGAGCGACGCTCGCGATCGTCAACCTGGAGGAGACACCGGTCAGCGACCGGGCAGAATACGATCTCCGGGAAGACGTGACAGCGGCGTTGCCGGCGCTGGTCGAGGCAGTCGAATGAGTCTCAAAAGAGAAGACGGGTTCACAGTTCGACGCCGCCGGGAATGAGGCTGTGCTCGCGGTCGAGATTGCCGTCGCCGTCGTAGACCAGCAGCGTGTCTTTCTCGAAGACGACGGGGTCGCCGTCGCCGGGTTCGATCCGGAGCCGGTAGTGTCGATCGCCCTCCGCGCGGCGGCTCGTGGCGGCGACGAGCGAGTGCAGGTCCGACGACTCCAGCGGGGCCTCGAAGGCGAACTCACCGGTAAGCCGGTGGGACACGCCGAGGACTCCGGGATCGTCCGCCGGTGTCCGTCGATAGGAGACGTCGAGGTCGGAGGCCTCCGGGACCTGTCCATCCTCGGCTAGTCGGTCCCGAAGGACCGCCGGGGCCCCCTCGAAGCGCACGGTCAGCCGGGGCACTCGTTCGTCAGCGTCGACGTGGGTCGTGAACTCTTCCCGCCGCATTGACTCGCCTGAATCTACGGTACGGCGCCAGAAGAACGTAACGCAACCGGCGAGCGACATCGGTATACTGTCGATCGTAACGTTTCGGGAGGAATTCGGCACCCGGAGTGTCGAAAACAGCCACGAACGCACAGTTAGGGAGTAGCGTAGAAATCCATAGATTTCGCCCGGGAGCGATGATCCGGTCACCCGATCGGAATGAGAGTTACTCCGATCAGCTACGCTAATCCCGAAGTATTAGGCCCCCGGCCCGTGGCAACTCTGACAATGGCCTGGGTCCGCTCGGAGTACGCCGGCGAGTTCGCCGTCCTCTCGGCGTGGATCGCGATGGTATTGCCCTGGAACGTGGTCTATCACCCGAACGCCCCACTGGACAGTACCGTCGTGTTCGTTCGGTTCTCGATCGTCGAGTTGCAGATCCGGTTTCCGGTCGTGCTGGCGGTCGGCGACCAGCTCGTCTCTGCCACCAACGCACTGGCGGCCCAGTATCCCGGCACACAGTTCGCGTCTGGCCTGTTCGTCGCCTCACCCGTCGGAGCGATCGGACACTACGACGGTTACATGCAACTGGGCAGTCTCGCGTGGGCGCTCGGGGCGGTCGCGTTGCTGGGTTCGTTCGCGTTCAGTCTCGCGTTCTACCTGCGGGAAGAGACGGTGATCGAGCGCAGTCCTGTCGATCCAGTTCGGGTGATCGGCTGGCTGCTGGCGGCCGCGACCGTCGCGACGGCGTCCGCGTCGGTACTGTACTTCCTCGATCGAGGCCTCGCCGGCGTGCCGATCCCGATCGGCACCGCCATCATGGGAGCGCTGGCGGTCGCAGTGCTTCGTGCGGAGCGACGGTGACGGTACCCCTTGCCAGCGTCGCGCGTTTCGAGGAGCGATACTCGGGGTATCGAATTTAAGTGTATGGGGGCTAAATCCCCGGCAAGAGTCGCTACGAGGGCGGCGCTCCCGAGTCATGGCAGACTCCGAACGCGAACAGAACGGGGGATCGAGCGGACTGCTGAGCGGTGCGAAAGAACGACTGGCCCGCTCGGTGCGGATCGTCACGGGCTCGTCGATCGACGTCGAGGATTACGATCCCACCGAGCACGATCCGCTCGCGACCTTCGACGGGCTGGCCGGCATGGACGAAATCGAACGCTACTGGCTCAACGCCCCCTACGCGTTCGTCTCGATCAACTACGACCCCGAGGAGAACGAGCACCGCTATCACGTCGTCGAGCCGACGCTGGACGAACTCGAGCGGGACCTGCTCAAACGGCTGTTCGAAGACATCCGGACGCCGCTTCTGTATCGCGAGGACATCGAGGAAGACCCCGAAACGGCGCTGATGGAGGAGCTGGAAGCGCGTCTCGAAGCGTACGGCGTCGTGATCGAGCCCGAGACGTTTTATCGGCTGTTCTATTACCTCTATCGGCAGTTCCAGGGATACGGCAAGATCGACCCGCTGATGCGCGATCCAGCCATCGAGGACATCTCCTGTGACGGGGTCGACCTGCCGATATTCGCGTATCACGAGGAGTACACGGACATCGAGACCAACGTCACCTTCGGCGAGCAGGAGCTCCGGAACTTCGTCATTCAGCTCGCCCAGCGCTCCGGGCGGCACATCTCCGTGTCGGATCCGGTCGTCTCGACGACCCTGCCAGACGGGTCGCGGATCGAACTCGCGCTGGGCGAGGAAGTCACGCCGCGCGGATCGGCTTTCACCATCCGGAAGTACGCCGAAGACCCGTTCACACCGGTCGATCTGCTGGAGTTCGGGACGGTCGATCTGGACATGCTCGCGTTCCTGTGGCTGGCCATCGAGTCCAACAAGTCGCTGATTTTCGCGGGTGGGACTGCAGCGGGCAAGACCACGAGCATGAACGCGATGTCGATGTTCGTCCCGCCGCGATCGAAAGTGCTGACGATCGAGGACACGCGCGAGCTGTCGCTGTATCACGACAACTGGCTCTCCTCGGTGACGCGCGAACGGTTCGACGAGGACGACATCACGATGTACGACCTGCTGCGGTCGGCGCTGCGCCACCGGCCGGAGTACATCATCGTCGGCGAGGTCCGTGGCCAGGAGGCCGTCACGCTCTTTCAGGCGATGAACACCGGACACACGACCTACTCGACGATGCACGCCGATTCGGTCCAGACGGTGATCAATCGCCTGGAAAACGAGCCGATCAACGTCCCGCGGCCGATGGTCGCCAGTCTCGACCTGCTCTGTGTACAGGTGCTGACTCGCCACGACGGCCAGCGCGTGCGCCGGATCAAGACGCTCGCGGAAATCGAGGGGATCGACCAGCGGACCGGCGAACTGGACTACTCCAACACGTTCTCCTGGGACGCAACCGAGGACTCCTTCCGACAGCGCAACTCCGACCTGCTCGATGAGATCCAGGCCGACCGCGGCTGGTCCCGCTCGGAACTCCTGAGCGAACTCGACGACAGGCGGGCAGTCCTCTCGTATCTCTGGGAGGAAGGCGTGACCGACTACCGGCGCTTCACCGCGTGGGTCAACCGGTATTACGCCGACAAGGACGTGGTCATGGACGAAGTGCACGCGAGCGACGCCGTCACGACGAGAGAGTGATATGGAACCGATCCAGCTTTTGCCACTCGGGCTCGCCGCGGCCCTGGTCGGGCTGTGCTCGTTCGTGTTCGTCAGCACCGGGTGGAGCGGGTTTCTCTCCCGGATGTCGCGGCTGGGATTCGACAGGTTCGTCGTCGACTCGCCGGCGCGAAAACGGTCGCTGGAAGCCGCACACGTCGATCAGACCTACCGGATCTACGCCTCACGGACGTATCTCTACACGCTCGTCGCCGGAGTGGCCGGCGGGACGCTCGGCGTCTATCTCATCGCCGGGACGCTCTCGGTGTTGCCTGCGGTGGCGGCCACGCTGGCGCAACTCCCCTCCGTGATGGGCGAGGCGCTCGGCGATCCGAACCTGGTGATCGTGCTCTCGCCGCTGGAGCGGGACCTGCTGTCCGTCGGCGGCGGCGTCGCCGTCGGTTCGCTCGCGGCGACGCTGACCTACGTCCTCCGCTGGCAGATCCCCCAGAGCAACGCCGAGGTCCGCCGACGCGGGATCAACGAGGCACTCCCGCGGACGGTCGCGTTCATGTACGCGCTCTCCCGCGGCGGGACGACATTCCCGACAGTGATGCGGACGCTGGGGAACAATCAGGAGATCTACGGCGACGCGGCCGCCGAGGTGAAAGTCGGCGTCCGGCAGATGGACCTGTTCAGCGTGGACGTGATCTCGGCGATCAGACGGGTCGCCTACCGGACCCCGAGCGAGAAGTGGAAGACCTTCTCCGAGAACCTCGCCAGCGTCCTCCAGAGCGGCCAGAGCCTGCCGCGATTCCTCCAGTCGCAGTACGAGCGCTACCAGGAAGAGGCCGAAGAGCGCCAGAAGGAAGTCCTCGAGTTGCTGGCGACGATCGCCGAGGCGTACGTGACGGTGCTGGTCGCGGGGATGCTCTTTCTGGTGACGATCCTGCTCGTGTTCGGGCTGACGACGACCGACACGCTGCCGTTCATCCGGATGATCGGGTACCTGATCATTCCGCTGGCTAACCTCGGATTCATGCTCTTTCTGATGCAGAAGCTCGAGCAACTCGGGATCGCCCGAGAGAGCGGCGTCTCGAAGCTCGAAGCCGACGACACGAGTACGACCGCACCCGAGACGAGCACGGCAGGCGAATCCCGGAGCAAGACTGCTCCCGAGACGCCGACGACGAGTACCGACGGTGGGACGAGCGGTGTCGTCCAGTCGAACCTGGCACAACTGCGGCACTACGATCGCGCGAGCCGCCTCAAGCGAGTGCTCGGGACGCCGCTACAGACGATCATGTGGCATCCGACGCGCTTGCTGTACGTGACTGTCCCACTGGCGCTTCTGTGGATCGGGATCCGGATGCCCGAGGCGCTGGCCGCGGAAGGGCTCAGCGTCCGTGTCCTCGATGACATCCTCATCCAGGCCGGGCTGTTCGTGCTCGGGACGTTCGCCATCGTCCGGGAAGTGTACAAACGACGGATCGACCGGATCGAAGCCGCGACGCCCGAATTGCTCGAACGGCTCGCGAGCCTCAACGAGGCCGGGATGTCCGTCGTCGAGAGCCTCGACCGGGTTCGGGACAGCGACCTGGATGCGCTCGGCGACGAAGTCGATCGGATCTGGAGCGACGTCGAGATGGGAGCCAACGTGCAGGCGGCACTGGTCCGGTTCGGGCGGCGCGTCCGGACGACCTCGATCGCACGGATCGTGACACTGCTGACCAACGCGATGCACGCCAGCGGCAGGATCGGTCCCGTCCTGCGGATCGCCGCCACGCAGGCCCGCTCGGACCTCCGGATGCGACGGCAGCGACGCCAGCAGATGTTCACCTATCTGGTCGTCATCTACATCTCGTTTTTCGTCTTTCTCGTGATCATCATCGCCGTCCAGGAAGTGCTGATCCCGGCACTGCCGGAATCGATCCAGACGCCGGAGGGGCCGAACCGCCTGGGCGTCAACGCCCAGCAGTTCGCCCGGCTCGGCGAGGTCGACAAGGCCGCCTACGCGCTGGTCTTCTTCCACACAGCACTGGTCCAGGCAGTGTTCTCGGGATTCATCGCCGGCCAGCTCGGCGAGGGGACGCTCAAAGACGGGGCGAAACACGCGGCCGTGATGCTCGCGATCGCCTACGTGGCCCTCCTGCTTCTGTCGTCGCCGGTCGCGTCGATCAACTTCGGGGCCCAGCCGGCGACGGACGGCGAACAGATCACGATCGAATCCGTCTCGATGTCCGACGGTGGGTTCGTTGTCGTCTCCATGGACACGAGAGACAGGGACGTGCTCGGTCGGACGGAATACCTCCCGCCGGGGACCCACCGGAACGTCGTCATTCCGGTGGACAGCCCGCCCGACCGGGCGAAGCTCGAGGTCGTCGCGATCCCCCATCTGGACACGAACGACAACCGGCGGTTCGACTACGACGGCAACGAGACCGATCGTCCGTACCCCGCAGGCAGCTACCAGGTGTCCGTCGAGGCGACGCTCACCTACAATCAGAGCGCGTCCGGCGACAGCAGCACGCAATCCCTCGCGATGGGCGGCGTGGCAGCAGGAATCCCGAAGTATTAGGTGTGCGAGCGGGAAACTCGCGGGCGATGGACTTCGCTGCGTTCGCCGACCGGGCCGGTGAGATCGACGCCGAAAGCGCCGACACTGCAGTTACCGAGCGCGTGAGCGTGCTGCTGGCCGACGCCGGGTCGGAGTTGCCGACGGTTGTCCGTTTTCTGCAGGGACGGGTGTTCCCGGCACACGACTCCCGGACGCTCGATATCGGCCCCGCGCTGTGTTACGAGGCGATCGCCCGTGCAGCCGGGCAGAACGTCACCGCCGAGGACGTCGAATCGAGGCTCGCCGATCGCGGCGAGATCGGGGCCGTCGCCGCCAGCTACGAGTTCGGTGGACAGCAGGGTCTCGGCGCGTTCACCGGTGGTGACGACGGCGGGTTGACCGTCGCCGAGGTGGACAGCACCCTCCGGGACGTGGCCGCGGCCGAAGGCGACGGCAGCCAGGACACCAAGCGCGACCTCCTGTTCGGGCTGTTCAACCGGTCGAGCCCGGCGGAAGCGCGGTATCTCGCCCGGCTCGTTCTCGGGGAGATGCGGATCGGCGTCGGCGGCGGGACGGTCCGGGACGCCGTCTCCGAGGCCTTCGACGTGCCGGTCGATGCGGTCGAGCGAGCGCTACAGGTCACCAACGACTACGGGCTCGTCGCCGAGGTCGCACGCGAGGACGGCACCGACGGGCTCGGAGAGTTGCGCCTGGAGATCGGCCGGCCGGTCCAGGCGATGCTCGCCCAGACCGGGACGGTCACCGGCGCGCTGGAAGACTGGGAGACGGCCGCGGTCGAAATCAAGTACGACGGGGCTCGCGTGCAGGTGCATTACGACGGCGACGACGTACGGCTGTTCTCGCGGAACATGGAGGAGGTGACGGAGCCGCTTCCGGAGGTCGTCACCTTCGTCGAGCGCGAACTGGACGTGCCGGCGATTCTCGACGGCGAAGTCGTCGCTGTCGACGAGGACGGCGAGCCCCTTCCCTTCCAGGAGGTGCTACGGCGGTTCCGCCGGAAACACGACGTCGCGAAGGCCCGCGAGGACGTCGAGGTGCGCCTGCAGGCGTTCGACTGCCTGCACGCCGGCGTACCCGGATCCGACGCGGAGTCCGTCGAAGACCTGCTCGACGCACCGCTCCGGGAGCGTCGGCAACGCCTCGAAACGCTGCTCGATGCGGGCGTCTCGGAGTGGTGGCTCGCCGAGGACGCCGAGGAGATCGAGGCCATCGAGGCCGAGGCGCTGCAGTCGGGCCACGAGGGGATCATGCTCAAGGACCCCGAGTCGACGTACTCGCCGGGTCGACGGGGCAAACACTGGCGCAAGCGCAAGCCCGACGTGGAGACGCTCGACCTGGTCGTCACCGGGGCAGAATGGGGCGAGGGCCGCCGCGCGGAGCTGCTCGGCACGTTCGAGGTCTCGGTCCGCACGCCGGACGGGTACGCGCCGGTCGGCAACGTCGCGACGGGCATCACCGACGAACAGCTCGAATCCCTGACCGAGCGCCTCGAACCACACGTGCGGAGCGAGGACGGCGTCGCAGTCGATCTCGAACCCGCGGTCGTCTTCGAGGTCGGTTACGAGGAACTTCAGACTTCCAGCACCTACGAGTCGGGCTACGCGCTCCGGTTCCCCCGGTTTCTCGGCGTGCGCGAGGACAAAGGTCCCGACGACGCCGACACGCTCGAACGCGTCGAGCGACTGGCTGCCGAGCAGTAGCCCGGAAATCGACTGGCCGAGGACCACGACGCGAGGTTTTTCCCGGAGAGAGACCGACTAACGCACATGACAGTCACCTACGACGGGCTTACGATCGAGTGGCTCGGATACGCGACGGTACGACTCGAAGCGGCCGACGGCACGGTCGTCTACCTCGACCCCGGTCGCTACGGCGTGCTCACGGGCGAGTGGGAACCGGACACCCCGGGAGTAGCCCACCCGCCGAGCCGTGACTACCGGTCCGAAGACGGCGACGTCGTCTGTGTCACCCACGCCCATCACTACGATCCGGACGGGATCGACCGGGTCGCGGATGAGGACGCCACGGTCGTCGCCTTCGAGGGGATGGACCTGCGCGGTTCGGGTCGGGACCTCCCGCGGCTGGTCGATCTCGACTACGACGTGCGAACCGTCGACGACGAGTCCGACCTCGTCGTCGCGGGCGTCCCGGTCTGGACGCTCCCGGCCTACAACGAACCGAACGGCCCGCACACCCGACCCGACGGCTCACCGTTCCATCCGGAGGGGCGCGGCTGTGGCTATCTGCTGTCGATCGACGGTACCCGCGTCTGCTGGCCCGGTGACACAGACGTGCTCGACGGTCACGCTGCCCTCGACGTCGACGTGTTCCTCCCGCCGATCGGCGGGGCGTTCACGATGGACCGCTCGGAGGCTGCCGCGCTTGCAATCGAGATGGATCCGGAGCTGGTCGTTCCGATCCACTACAACACCTTCGGGGCGCTTGAGACCGATCCAGAGGCGTTCGAATCCGAGCTGGAAGCCGCCGGCGTGTCGGTCGCCCTCGACGCTTAGCTTGATATAGGCGCTAAGCCCCCACCCTCAACGAGTACCGCAGTCCGCGTTAGCGGACAAGGAACGCAGTAGGGTGGGAATACAGCGCCGTCATCATCTGCTCTTACAGCGATACGGTTACTGGCCTACAGGCCCACGTAGTCGCAACGTTTTTACATTGGGTTACTATAATATAAGGTGACCCCAATGGAGTATGACCTCGACTCGGGAGCGCACTCGACGTATTCCCTGCATTACCACCTGATACTCACCACGAAGTATCGGCGCGGAGTGCTAACCGAGGAGCGAACCCAATTCATTCGCGGGGTCATCAGCGGGTTCACGGACAACTACGGTGTCGAACTGACGAATCTCGACGGCGAGGACGACCACGTACACATCCTGTTCCGAGCGAAACCAACCACAGACCTCGCGAAGTTCATCAACACGGTCAAGGGCGCGACCGCCCGCCGTATCCGCAACGAATACGCGGACGAACTCAAGACCGAACTGTGGGGCGACTCGTTCTGGAACGATTCGTACTGCCTCATCTCGACGGGGCAGGTGTCGCTGGATGTGTTGAAACAGTACGTAGAGGACCAACGCGAGTAGAGAGCCATGTACTACGCCTACAAGTATCGTCTCAAGCCGTCCGACGCTCACCGTGAGGAGTTGGACCACCACCGCGATATTTGTCGGCAACTGTATAACCACACGCTCTACCGCCTCAACGAGTACCAAGATGAACACGGCGAACTGCCGTCCATGACCACCCTGCGGTCGGAACTCCCTGACCTCAAGGAGTGGTGGGACGACCTCTCCGACGTGTACTCGAAGGTTCTCCAAACCGTCGTGGAACGGCTGTTCGACAACCTCAAAGGCCTCTCCAAACTCAAAGAGAACGGCTACGGCGTCGGCCAACTCAAGTGGAAGCCGCCACGGCAGTTCCGCAGTTTCACGTACAGTCAGTCTGGCTTCAAGCTCGACAAGAAGGGCGGTCAGACTGTCCTGTCACTCTCGAAGCTCGCGGACATACCGATTCGGCTCCACCGTGCCATCCCCGACGACGCGACCCTCAAACAGGTCACGGTAAAACGAGAACCGACGGGCGAGTGGTTCGCCACGTTCGGCGTCGAAATGGACCGTGAACCGCCCGAGCCGCCTGAGAATCCCGAGAAGTATGTCGGCATCGACGTGGGGATTCTCAAGTACGCCCACGACACCGACGGCACGGCGGTCGGGTCGCTCGACCTGTCCGACGAGCGCGAACGCTTGGAGCGCGAGCAACGGAAGCTCTCGCGGAAGCAACACGGGTCGAACAACTACGAGAAGCAACGACGGCGCGTTGCGGAGTGTCACGCGGACCTCCGACGGAAGCGCCGGGACTTCCTACACAAACTCTCGAACTACTACGCTCGGGAGTACGACCTTGTGGCGGTCGAAGACCTGAACGTGAAGGGGATGATGGAGTCGCCATCGAACAGCCGCAACACGGCGTCGGCGGCGTGGCGAACGTTCCTCTCGTTGCTCGAATACAAGTGCAAACGCGAGGGGACGCACTTCGTGGCGGTCAACCCGCGAGGGACGACCAAAGAGTGTGCGTCCTGCGGTGTCTCGACAGACAAACCGCTCTGGGTCCGTGAACACTCCTGTCCGGCCTGTGGATTCACGGCGGACAGGGACGCGAACGCGGCATGGAATATCCTTTCTCGCGGCCTCACCGATGTAGGAGTGGGACACTCCGAATCAACGCCTGTGGAGACTGCGCTCCCTGTGGATACACCTGTGTCTGCAAAGCGCGTCGTGGAAGCAGGAAGCCCTACCCTCAAGGAGCGAACGGTGTTAGCCGTGAGCGAGTAGGGTAGTTCACTGGAGCTTCAAGTCTCGACTTGCAAGACTCAGAGGATGTATCTGCCAGATCCCTGAGGCCATATCTCGTCTGTCCACCAGAGCAAATGGGGGTCCGGAAGCGGGGAGCGGCTTACACCCAGGTTTCGAGACAGTCGGTCGAGCAGAACGAGATGTCGACGGTCGAGTCGGACCCCTCAGGGTGTACCCGAAGCGTGTACGCCTTGATCTCGGTGTCACAATTAGCGCAGCTCATATCCATAACCAGATTACAATACTACTTTGTTACTCAGCTTTGCACGTTAGCGTCAGCTGTTGAATGAACGAACAGGTGATCGATTTCTTCCATCAGGTCATCGACGCCACGATCATTATTGTCCCGAACCC